>NZ_CP109432.1:6373145-6687775 GCF_036227065.1 Spirillospora sp. NBC_01491 | reverse complement strand
GCAGGATCACACCGTGGTCGAACGCTAGCTCGGGCTCCCCGGTGAGCGCCGCCTCCACCGGCGCCCAGTGCGCCGCCCGCGCGTCGGTTCCCGCCATCGGGATCGGCAGGTCTGGCCCCAGCGCCAGGTAGGCCACCGTGATCACCCGCCCGCGCGGGTCGCGTCCCGGATCGCCATAGGTCCGCAGCTGCTCCAGGTGCAGCCGGTCCCCGTCCAACCCCGTCTCCTCGCCGAGCTCGCGGGTGGCGGCCTCGTCCAGCGTCTCCCCCTCCCGGACGTATCCGCCCGGCAGCGCCGGAAGGCCGAGGTAGGGCCGGTTGCCCCGCTCGATCAACAGCACGTGGAGCTCGTCCTCCCGGATGGTGAGGATCACCAGGTCGACGGTGACCGCGACCGGCTCGCGCGGGCCTCGCTCACGCACGTTCCGCGACATCCCGCCTCCTTTAAAGGTCGTATTGACTTTAATCTAGCGGGCGACTTAAGGTCACACCTACCTGAAGTCGGACCAGCGAGGGTGCCATGAGCCGATCGCCAGTGTCACTGACCAAGAAGTCCCCCGGCCGGACCGACCGGGGAGACGAGACGACCCGCCGCCTCTGCGTGGGCGTCTATCTCGATCACGAGTTCCGGGACACCGTCATCCGGGACGTGCTCAACAACACTCGCCACCGCGTCGCGCCGTCCTACGGATTCGACCTCGTTCCGGTGGCCGACCACGCTTGGCGCGCCTGGACGCTGGAGAACCTCCAGCACACGTGCATGCTCGCCATTCTGGCCATCACGGGCGTCCACAGCCCGGCCGCCGTGATCACCGCGCTGTGCATGCTCCTGCTCTGGGGACTGGCGGGACCGGTCGCGCGCATGGTCACGCAGGTGATCGTTCTCAAGATCAAGTCCTTCATCCCGAGCCGGTTCCACAAGTACAAGACACGTCAGGAGCTCATCGACGCCCACGACCTGGAACGCCGGACGACCTGCCTCAAGCTGAGCCTGGCCGGCTGCGCGCTGGCGCTGGTCGCCCCGGCCCTCTGCGCGGGAGTCGCGGAGATCCCGTTCTCCGCGGCACTGACCTTGGCGACGGCGGCCCTGGGGCTGATGGCGGGAGTCGCCTCGCTCATCACGGCGGCCCGCCAGCGGTCCATCGGCGTGGCGCAGGACCCGGGCACACCGCGTCCGGCGATGCTGTCCCGGCGATTGAGGACGATCGACCGGCAACAGACCCATCCCGTCGTCGTCTTCCGCAGACCCGAGTCGGAGGACGAGGACGAGGACGTCCCCCGGTTCTCCTTCGACCGTGACGAGCCGCGCTTCTTCCTGGGAAGCGGCGAGCTCGTGCACCGCTGGCTGCCTCCGCTGGCGATCCAGCTGCTGCGCCCCGAGCACAAGGGAATGAACAGCACTTTCCGGGCAGCGGACGAGTCCGACGGCCTCGCCCGACGAGGCCATGTGAGTCCACCCTTCCAAGCGCACGAGCTGGTCGACCACCTCCGGCAGGTCATGAGGCCGATCGGCCACAGCGCGGATCCGATCAGGCTGCCCGGCTACCAGGTCAAGGACCGCGTGTTCGTGGCCGAGGAGGACGTGCCGGAGCACCGCGCGCTGTTCGGCTGCTCCTGGGACCCCGCCCTCCTCCGGAGGATCATCAACGATCCCTACAGCGCAGCCCAGCACTTCCTGGAGATGCGCGTCACCTCGTCCGGTGAGCTGGTCACCACGGTGTTCCTGCGCGTGACCGTGAAGGGGCGGTCGCTCGTCCTGGACTTCGCTGCCTGCGCCCTGACCCGCACCCCCTCGGAGTATCAGCGGGCCGGGCGTCGGGCCCGGACACGCGCGGGCTCCCTCGTCTGGCCCGCCCTCAAGGCTCCGTGGCGGCTCCCCGCCGAGATCTGCCGTTCCTGGCACCTGCTCAAGGCTCCGGCGACCCTCATCAACGCGGTGCGCGCACACCGGAGCCGCGCCGAAGGGACCGGGCACGGACCGCAGCCGAGCGTTCGCGAGGACAGAGCCGCCAAGTGGGAGCTCGCCACCTTCGACAAGCCGACGATCCTCGCCCAGATGAAGATCATCGAGCAGCGGCTACTGAAGGCGACCCAGGACTTCCTCAAGGACCACGACGTCGACACCTCGGCCTTCGAGAAGCGTGCGGAGACCCTGATCAGCGCCAGCGTGCTCAACATGGGCGGACGCGTCGACATCAGCAACTCGGCGGTCGGCGACAACGCCCAGATCATCCACAACACCCCCGTGGCCTTGGAAGGGGCACAGTCATGACCGATCACCTTCACGTCGACGGCATCTACAACACCGGGGGCACCACGAAGGTCACTGGATCGGCCGTCGGCCACCGTCCCGTCCTGAACACGGTCACGCCGGCCGCGGACCAGCAGGCGGGCCAGGCCGGAGGTGGACGTACCGGGGCCGACATCGGGGTCATCACGATCCTCGGGGTGGAGACCAGCGCCGTCCGGCTGGCGCTGGGGCTGCGGGAGGCGCGGGAAGGGGCGCTGCGCTTCTACACGGGGGAGGTCGCGGCGGACGGCGATCCGGTCAAGGTCGCCGCCGTGCAGGCCCTCTCCCAAGGCCAGCGGTCGACCATGGCGGCCTACGAGAACCTGCGGCGCCACCATGATCCGGACGTCATCGTCCTCGCCGGGATCGGCGGCGGCGTCCACCCCGAGGTCGAGGTCGGCGACGTCGTGGTGGCCACCCGGGTCGTCTACTACGACCTGCGCAAGGAGACTCCGCTCGGCACCCGGCGCCGCGGGGAGGAGCGCGAGAGCCCCGCCGGCGTCGGACACTCGGTCAACGCGTTCTTCAGCGACCACGACCCCGCCGAGTTCACCGTGGAGGACCCCGGCGGCACCAGCCGGACCATGCGCGTGCGCAACGGGCCCATCGGCACCGGGGACGCGGTGATCGCCGACCGGGACGCCGACATCCTGCGCTACCTCGCCGAGTTCAACGACAAGATCCTCGCGGTGGACATGGAGGCGGGCGGGCTCAGCCAGGCCTGCCACGAGCGGTCGGCCGGGACCGAGCGGCCGCACGGCTGGGCGGTGGTGCGGGGCATCTCCGACGACGCCGGGACGGGCAAGAACGACGACCACCACCGGGTCGCCTCCTGGCACGCCGCTTTCGCCCTGCGCAGTCTCCTTCCGTATCTGCGCGCGGGCGCCTAGACCGGGGAGGCCGGCGTGACGGAGTTCGTGCTCGGCGTCCTGAGCTCGCTCGCGGCGACCATGATGACGGTCACCGGCGGTCTGGTGGCCTCCAGGAGGGCCCGGCAGTGGCCGACCGTCCTGCTGTCGCGGCTCACCGCCCTCGGCGTCCTGCGGACATACCCGCGGCAGCGGGCGGCCAACGCCGACCTTCCGGGCGAACTCCAGCGCGCCAGGTGGGTCGGGGTCCTGGCCGGACGGGGGAACGAGCTGACCCGCGACGGCTTCGCGCGGATGTGGCGCGAGGCGGGGCCCCGCCTGCGGTCAGTCCGGGTCCTGCTCCCAGACCCGAGCGGGGACGCGGGCTCGTGGCTCGCCCGGCGCGAGTCGGCGATGCGGCGCTTCGACCCTGGCATGCGACCCGGGCTGCTCGCCGACCAGGTCCGGGCCAACGCCGCCTACCTGCTGGAGGTCGTCCGGCAGCGCGAGGCCGTCGCGCTGCGCTTCTACGACCTGCCGAACCTCTACCGGATCATCATCACCGACAGCGTCGCCTACATCACCTTCTACGAGCCGGGCGAGCACGGACGGAACTCGCCTTGCGTCGTCGCGCGGGGGCCGGGGCTTATGTATGACTTCGCGCTGGGGGTGTTCTCGGCCGCCTGGGAGTGCGGGCGGAATGCCGAGGAAGTCAGCCTGAACTAGGCGGAAGGGGAAAAGGGGGCCCGGGAAAAGCGAAAGACCCGGCTGGTGCGAACTGTGTTCGCTCCAGCCGGGTCTTTCCTTGGTAGCGGGGGCAGGATTTGAACCTGCGACCTCTGGGTTATGAGCCCAGCGAGCTACCGAACTGCTCCACCCCGCGGCGTTGTCTTAACTCTATTGCATCCGGGGTGATCGGCCAAATCGGTGCGGCCGGGCCCGTTCCTCAGGAGCAGGCGGGGATCTGGCCGCCCTGGCCGTTGAGGGCGTTGACCGACTTCACGGCGCTGTCGAGGGTGTCGGCGCGGATCAGGCGGAGGCCGTCGGGGCGGGCGGCGGAGGCGTCCGTGCAGTTGTCCTTGGGGGTCAGGAAGACCGTCGCGCCGGCCTGGCGGGCGGCGATCATCTTCTGCTGGATGCCGCCGATCGGGCCGACCTTGCCCTCGGGGGTGATCGTGCCGGTGCCGGCGATGAACTTCCCGCCGGTGAGCGAGCCGGGGGTGAGCTTGTCGACGATGGCGAGCGAGAACATCAGGCCGGCGCTCGGGCCGCCGACGTCGCCGACGCTGATGTCGATCTTGAACGGGAACTTGTAGCGGTCGCCGAGGACGACGCCGATCACGGCGCGCTTGCCGGTGGGGTCGGCGACGGTGGTGACGGAGACCTTCTGCTCCGCGCCGGCGCGCCGGACGGTCAGCTCGACGGCGTCGCCGGCCTTGTGCTTGGCCATCAGGCCGGTGACCTGGGCGGCGCTGGCGGTCTTGGTGCCGTCGACCGCGATGACCTCGTCGTCCGGCTTGATCTTGCCGTCGGCGGGCCGGCCCTTCTGCACCGAGTCGATGACGACCTGGGTGCCCAGCGGGATCTTGAGCTGGTGCAGGGCGGCGGCCTCGGCGCTCTCCTGCGAGTCGTGCATCTGCCGGGTGTTCTCCTGGTCGACCTGCTGCTGCGACTCGTTCTTGGGGAAGACCGTCTCTTCGGGGACGATCGCGGTGTCGCTGGCCAGCCAGCCGCGCAGCGCGCTGAACAGGTCGATCCGGCCGCCGGGGCCGCCCCGGTAGGTGACCGTGGTGAAGTTGAGGTGCCCGCCGTCGTCGTAGGTCTGTCGCCCCTCGATCTTGATGAGCGGCTGGCCCTTGTCGTTGGCGCCGAGCGTGTTGCTCGTCGGGCCCGGCATCAGCGCGACGTACGGGACGGGCAGGAACGAGCCAACGAGAGCCAGCA
The DNA here is from genome assembly GCF_036227065.1 of Spirillospora sp. NBC_01491. Lineage (GTDB taxonomy): Bacteria > Actinomycetota > Actinomycetes > Streptosporangiales > Streptosporangiaceae > Spirillospora > Spirillospora xylanilytica. The sequence continues at coordinate 6,682,694 of NZ_CP109432.1, read as the reverse complement.
CCAGGACGAGCACGCTCGCGGCGGTGAGCGTGGCGGCACGACGAGACATGCCGGAAACTCTATGCCGAAGCGGGGCCTCAGCAGGCCCCGACCCACTCGTCCCCGCCGTCGGCGAAGGTCTGGTGCTTCCAGATGGGCACCAGCGCCTTGAGGTCGTCGATCAGCCGCCGGCACGCCTCGAACGCCTCGGCGCGATGCGGGCTGGACGCGGCCACCACGACGGCCAGGTCGCCGATCTCCAGGTCGCCGACCCGGTGCACGGCGGCGAGGGCCAGCACCGGGAGGTCGGCGGCGACCTTCTCCATGACCGCGCGGAGCTCCCGCCCGGCCGTCGGGTGGGCGCTGTAGGACAGGTTCCGGACGGCCCGCGCGTGATCGGCGTCGCGGACGGTGCCGACGAACAGCGCGGTGCCGCCCGCGGCCGGGGAGCCGACGGCGCCGAACACCTCGTCCACCGACAGGGGGGTGTCGCGGACGTCCGCCAGCCGGATGACCCCGGGCCCGGCCGGGACGGACCCGGCCGGGGAAGCAATGACCTCGCTCACGTCCCGCAGGCTACCCGCCCGCCCGCCGATCCTGATCTCCCGCCGCGGCCGGACGCGCGGCGGCGTCCGGCTCGTCGGGGTCGAGGGTGGCGGCGAGGGCCTCGGCGAGGGCGGGGACCAGGTCCGGGCCGGCCAGCACCTCGTCGTCGGCGTCGTGCCGGCGGAGCCGCAGCGCCGAGTGGCGGGTGCCGTCGCGCAGCACGCCGACCACCATGCGGACGTCCTCGCGGGCCGGATGCTCGGCGGCCCAGGCGACGGCCTCCTTCTCGTCCTCGGGGATCTCCTCCTCCACCTCGGGCGGCAGCACCACCCGTTCGATCACCAGGGCGCAGCCCTCGACGGCGTCCGGCCAGGCGATGGTGGCGAGCGCGTCCTCGACGGCGGACTGCTCGGGCAGCGCGGGCTGTTCGAGGGCGGCGAGGGTGTCGGCGTCCGATTGCAGGCCGAGCTGGTCGGCCAGCTCCGGCTCCGCGCGGCGCAGCTCGACGCTGCGCACCAGCGCGTAGAGGCGCGGAGCGGTGTCCCATCCTTCCAGGGCCGAATGACGTTCGAGGTCCAGCACGACTTCTTCCAGAAGACTCACGGGGCCATCTTTCCCCCAATCAGCCCGGGGAAATGCGGGAACCCCACGCCAACTCGGTAAGTTGCATACACAGCACCGGCGTGCCGCCGGTGGGCACGACCATGAACGGAGGGGCCCTTGACCTTCCGGACTCCCGAATTCGGGCGCCGGCTCGGTAGCGGCCGGACCCGACTGGTGCTACCGGTCCTGGCCGTACTGGCGGTGCTGCTGATCGCCTTCATGGTGTTCACCGCGCTCTGGACCGACCTGCTCTGGTACCGCTCGGTGCACTTCTCGTCGGTCTTCACCACCATGCTGTGGGCGCGGGTAGTGCTGTTCGTCGGCGCCGGCCTGTTCATGGCGCTGGTGGTGGGCGCGAACGTGATGATCGCGCACCGGCTGCGGCCCGCGTACCGGCCGCTGTCGGTCGAGCAGCAGGGCCTCGAACGTTACCGGACCGTGATCGACCCCCGGCGCAAGCTCATCACCGCGGGGCTGCTCGGCCTGCTGGCCGTCCTGACCGGCTCGTCGGTGTCCGGCCAGTGGCCGGTCTGGCTCGCGTTCCTCCACCGCACCTCCTTCGGCCAGGTCGACCCGCAGTTCCACAAGGACATCTCGTTCTACGTCTTCACCTACCCGTTCCTGCGGCTGGTGCTGGGCGTGGTCTTCGCGACGGTGATCCTGTCCATCCTGGCCGCGGTGATGGTGCACTACCTCTACGGCGGGCTGCGCCTCCAAGGGCCGGGCGACAAGGCCAGCCCTCCCGCGCGCGCGCACCTGTCGGTGCTGGTGGGCGTGTTCATCCTGCTGAAGGCGTTCGCCTACTGGTTCGACCGGTACGGGCTCGTCCACTCCGAACGGGGCGTCACCACCGGCGCGTCCTACACCGACGTCAACGCCCTGCTGCCCGCCAAGACGATCCTGGCGATCATCGCGCTGATCTGCGCCGCGCTGTTCTTCAGCAACCTGATGCGGCGCGGCATGATGCTGCCCGGCGTGGGCTTCACGCTGCTGGTGCTGTCGGCGATCCTGGTCGGCGGCCTCTACCCGCTGCTGATCCAGCAGTTCCAGGTCAAGCCGGACGAGCTCGCCAAGGAGCGGCAGTTCATCCAGCGCAACATCGAGTTCACCCGCAAGGCCTACGGCGTCGGGGACGTCAGGCCCGCGGCGTACGGGGCGCAGCCCGAGACCGACACCGGGCGGCTCCAGGACGAGGCCGGCAAGCTCGACGGCGTGCGGCTGCTCGACCCGACCGTGGTCGGCGAGACGTTCCAGCAGCTCCAGCGCGTCCGGCCGTTCTACCGGTTCCCCGACACCCTCGACGTCGACCGCTACAAGGTCACCGACGGCGGCCGGCAGAAGACCGTCGACACGATCGTGGCGCTGCGCGAGCTGTCCGGGGCTCCCGCCGGGCAGAAGAGCTGGGTCAAGGACCGGATGGTCTACACGCACGGCTACGGCTTCGTGTCCGCCTACGGCGACCGGTTCACCGGCGGCGGCGAGCCCGAGTTCCTGACCAAGGACATGCCGTCGGCGGCCAACGCCCAGATCAAGGTCGACCAGCCGCAGATCTACTACGGCGAGCACTCCCCGTCCTACTCGGTGGTCGGCGGCGCGGGCCAGAACGAGCTCGACTACCCCGACAACAGCTCGGCCGGGCAGGAGAACACCACCTACAAGGGCGCCGGCGGCGTGCCGATCGACTCGTTCTTCAACAAGCTCCTCTTCTCCGCCAAGTTCCAGGAGAAGAACCTGATGCTGTCCGGGGCGATCAAGAAGAACGCCAAGATCCTCTACAACCGGACGCCGCGCGACATGGTGCACCGCGCCGCGCCCTGGCTCACGCTCGACGGCGACCCGTACCCGACCGTGGTGGACGGCAAGGTCACGTGGATCGTCGACGGGTACACCACCTCGTCCGGCTACCCCTACTCCGAGCAGACCAGCCTCGGCGAGGCCACCCGCGACACCATCACCGACACCCGGTCGGCGGTGGCGCGGCAGGCCAACGACCGCGTCAACTACATGCGCAACTCGGTCAAGGCGACCGTGGACGCCTACGACGGCACCGTCAAGCTCTACCAGTGGGACGAGAAGGACCCGGTGACCAAGACCTGGATGAAGGTCTTCAAGAACACCGTGGAGCCCAAGAGCGCGATCCCGGCGGAGCTGGAGAGCCACTTCCGCTACCCGCAGGACATGTTCAAGGTGCAGCGGCAGATCCTCGCCAAGTACCACGTGACCGACCCCGGCGCGTTCTACAACGGTGAGGGCTTCTGGGACGTGCCGGAGGACCCGGGCGCGAAGGGCCGGCGGCAGCCGCCGTTCTACCAGAGCCTGGCGATGCCGGGCAGCCCCACCGAGGACTTCTCCCTCACCACCGTGTTCAACCCGGTCAACAACCCCAACCTGGCCTCGTTCATGGCGGTCGGGTCCACCCCCGGACCCGACTACGGCAAGATCCAGATCTTGCAGCTGCCGCGCACGCCGCCGACCCAGGGGCCGGGGCAGGTGCAGAACACGTTCGAGACCAACGCGCAGGTCAAGGACTCGCTGTACCGGCTGCGCCAGGGCAACACCCGCACCGTGGCGGGCAACCTGCTGACGATCCCGTTCGGCAAGGGCCTGCTGTACGTGGAACCGATGTACGCGCTGGCGGCCGGAGGCGCCGAGCAGCAGCCGTACCCGATCCTCGGCCAGGTGCTGGTGCGGTTCGGCGACCGGATCGCGTCCGGCAAGACCCTGCCGGAGGCGATGAAGCTGCTCCTCGGCGGCGCCGGGGCCACCCCGCCGCCGGCGGCCACGCCCGGGAAGCCCGCGCCGCAGGGCGGGCCCGAGCTGAGCCAGGCCGTCCGGGACGCCATCACCGACCTGCAACGGGCCGTCGACGGCTACGAGAAGGCCCGCAAGGACGGCGACTATCCCGCCATGGGCACCGCGTGGGAGCAGATCAAGAAGGCCAAGGAGGCGTTGAGCGCCGCCAACCAGGCGGCGGTCAAGCAGCCCGCCGCATCGCCCCCGCCGTCCGGCTCCCCGAGCGAGAAGCCGTCCAGCTAGTCCCGGGCTCCGCCCGCCCGCCTGGACCGGTTTCCGGTCAAGGCGGGCGGGCAAAGCGATCAAAGCAGCGGCGAACGGGCCGGGGCCGCGGGCCGGCGGGGCGGACCTGGACGGACGGAGGTCAGCGGCGCCGCTTGCGGGCGCGGCGGATGGCCGCGGCGGCGCCGATCGCGGCCACGGTGGCGCCCGCGGCGGTCGCCATGGTGGCCTCCTTGCCGCCGACGCGGCGGCCGACGACGGCGTGCCGTCCGGCGGTCTCCTCCATCACCACGCGCAGGGCGGTGGCGTTGTCGTACCCGGGCTTCCAGCCGGCCGCCCGCAGCCGGGCGCAGTCGACCACCCACGGGTAGGCGACGTAGTGCAGGTCGGTCGCGGGCGCGGGGGTCATGCCGAGGCGGTGCAGCCGCTGCGCCATCCCGAAGGTGAGCGCGGCGGGCAGCTCGAAGCTCCGCTTGCCCGCGATCTCGTTGACCTCGTCCGAGCCGAGCCAGCCGTCGCAGCCCACGCCGAGCGGGCCGGGCAGGTCCTCGACGACCACCAGTTCGAGGGCGGCGGCCAGGTCCTCGACGTGGCAGAACTGCCAGCCGGTGGTGCAGCCCTTGACCGACAGCAGCCTGGGCGACTCGAAGTGGCGGGTCACGACCGTGTCGATGCCGGGCCCCACCAGCGCCGCCGGGCGCACCACCGTGACCTCGAGGCCCGGATGGGTGACCGGCGCGTTCGCGGCCAGGTCCTCCATCTCCAGGAAGTCGCCGGCGATGCTCTCGTTGGCCTCGGCGAGCAGCGGGGCGTCCTCGAGGAGCGGCACCTCGTTGCCCGGCCCCGCGCCGTAGACCATCGCGCTGGTGACCAGGACCACCCGGCGGACCCGGGCCGCCGCGGCGGCGGTCACCACCGTCTGCGCGCCCCGCACGTTGTGGGTGCGGCGCTCGCGCGGGTCGGCCTCGGGCGACTGCTCGACGTCCAGGTTGACGATCACGTCGACGTCCGAGAGCCGGTTGGACAGCAGCGGATCGCGGATGTCGACGACCCGCCAGGTGACGTCCGGCACATCTCCGCGCTGCCCGTCGATCGCGACGACCTTGCGGATCTCCTCACGCTCGGCGAGCCGGGCGGCCAGCAGCCGCCCCGCCCCTGTGGCCGCCCCGGTGACGGCGACCACCGGGGCCTTGCTACGCCGAGGGCGAACCTTGCCCGTTGCCACGGGGGTGCCCCCTTCCTTGTGTACGCGACTTCGCCGGGACCGGCTAACGTTGCGGATATGAGCCCATCATGCATCCCAGGGGCAAACCGATGAGTGACAATCCCTTCGGCTTCAACCGTCCAGGCGACGACGGAGACGACGACAAGCCCCAGGATCCATTCAAGGCCATGGGCGGCGACATGTCGCAATTCGCCGACATGTTGCACCGCTTCGCCGACATGCTCGGCAGCCAGGGCGCCGGCGGCGCCGAGGGCGGCCCGCTGAACTGGGATCTGGCCAAGAACATCGCCCGGCACTCGGTCGTCGAGCAGGGCGACCCCTCGATCGTGGACGCCGAGCGGCGCCAGGTCGAGGAGGCGCTGCGGCTGGCCGATCTGTGGCTTGACGAGGGCACCACGCTGCCCGCCGGCATCCGCACCCCCCAGGCGTGGAGCCGGTCGGAGTGGATCGAGCAGACGCTGCCGGTCTGGGCGAAGGTCTGCGACCCGATCGCGTCCCGCATGGTCGACTCGATGGGCGGCGCGCTCGGCGGCGGCGAGATCCCCGCCGACGTGCAGGCGATGGCCGGCCCGCTGATCGGCATGGTCAAGCAGATGGCCGGCGCGATGGTCGGCGGCCAGGCCGGGCAGGCGCTCGGCGCGCTCGCCCGCGAGGTCACCGGCTCCGCCGACGTCGGCCTGCCGCTGGCCCCCGGCGGTGTCGGCGCGCTGCTCCCCGCCGGGGTGGACGCGTTCGGCGCCGGCCTCGAGGTGTCCGGCGACGAGGTGCGGCTCTACCTGGCGCTGCGCGAGGCCGCGCACCAGCGGCTGTTCGCCCACGTGCCGTGGCTGCGCGCGCATTTGCTGGGCGCGGTCGAGGAGTACGCGCGCGGCATCACCGTCGACCTGTCGGGCATCGAGCAGGCCGTCCAGGGGCTCGACCTGAACAACCCCGAGGCCATCCAGGAGGCGCTCGGCGGCGAGCTGTCGCTCCAGCCCGAGGAGACGCCCCGGCAGAAGGCGGCGCTCGCCCGCCTGGAGACCGCACTGGCGCTGGTCGAGGGCTGGGTCGACACCGTGGTCAACCAGGTCGCCGAGGGCCGGCTGCCCGGCTCGGTGAAGCTGTCGGAGGCCGTCCGGCGGCGCCGCGCCACCGGCGGTCCGGCCGAGCGCACCTTCGCCACGCTGGTCGGCCTGGAGCTGCGGCCCCGGCGGCTGCGCGAGGCGGGCGTCCTGTGGCGCACGCTCACCGAGGCGCGCGGCATGCAGGGCCGCGACGCGCTGTGGGACCACCCCGACCTGCTGCCGACCGCCGACGATCTCGACGACCCCGAGGGCTTCGCGCACGGCAAGGACGAGATCGAGGGGCTGTCCGACCTCGACATCTCCGCGCTCACCGCCGATCACCCCGAGATCGGCCGCACCGACGGCACATCCGGCAAGCCTGGAAAGCCCGGCGAGGACGGCGCTGCCGAGGGCGACGACAAGCCCGACAAGCCCGACGAGAACGGGCGAGGCGGCGCGGATGGCGGGGGCAAGGGCCCGGACGACGGCGCGCCGGGGCCCCGCTCGTGATGTACCGGGCAGGTTCGCGAGTGAGCGGCTGCCGGTACGAGCCCGGCTCGTCCACGAACGTGATCAGGCGGCGGGTCGCCCGCGCCGGACTGTGCTGGCAGCGCCCGATCGACCAGGAGCGGCGCCGCCTGCACCCGGCCAATTCGCGGTACCCGCGCGTGCGGCGGGTATGAGCCGCCCGGACGGCGCCGCGGGGCGGCTGCACGCCGACGCTCTGCGGGTGCTGACCGCGTGGGAGGCGCCCGACGCCGTCCAGGACGAGGAGCGCCGGGAGTTCCTGCGTCACCTGGCCGTCCACCCCGACGGGCTCTGGCGGGAATGCGCCCCCGGGCACATCACCGCCAGCACCGCCGTGCTCGACGGCACCGGCACGCGGGTGCTGCTGACCCTGCACCGCAAGCTCAAGGCGTGGCTCCAGCTCGGCGGGCACTGCGAGCCGGGCGACGCGTCCCTCGCCGCCGCGGCGCTGCGGGAGGCCACCGAGGAGTCGGGCATCGCGGGGCTGCGGCTGCGTCCCGAGCCGATCCGGCTCGACCGGCACGCGGTGCCCTGCCATCCGGGCGGTAGCTGGCACCTGGACGTCCAGTACGTCGCGTTCGCCCCGGAGAACGCCCGGCACGCGGTCAGCGACGAGTCCGACGCGCTCGGCTGGTTCCCGGTGGACGCGCTGCCCGAGCCCTCCGACGACATCGTCCGCCGCCTGGTCGAACGGGCCGCGGCTCAAGGGCTGAGCAGCCCAACGGCCGAGCGGTCCGAGGGCGACCGGCCGGACGGGCCACACGGCTACTCAGGGTGACCGGCGGCGGGCCGCCCGGCTCAGCGGCCGAGCGGGTCGCCCTCCAGGAGTGCGCGGGTGTTCTCCCAGCCCTCCAGGCCCGGATCGAGGAGCCGCACGTCGGCGGCGGTGCGGAGCCGGTGCCAGCTCGGCGCCTGCGGCACCTGCCCGGGACGGGGCGCGGCGGCCCGCAGCAGGCCCAGCGCGTCGGGCGTGTCGAGATCGACGTCCTCCAGCGCGGCGGCCAGCCACTCCGGCAGCGGCAGCCGGGCGGCGAGCGCCACCAGCCCGTCGCCGCGGCCCGTGCCCCCGGCACTCTCGGCCTGGCAGGCGGCGGCCGGGGCACTGCCGAGCGCGCGGAAGAGCTTGCCGAGCAGCAGCGGCGGCAGGTCGGGCGCGTCCGGCGCGATCAGCGCGGCCTGCTCGGCGCCGAGGGCGTGCAGGGCGGCGAACGCGCGCGGCAGCGTGGGTTCGCGGACGATCGCGGTGCCCGGCCAGGTGACCGCCTCGGCGTCCGGCTGGCCGGGCGGGTGCAGGACCAGCGCGGGCGTCACCAGTTCGAGGCCCGCGACGACCTCGTAGGTGTCCTCCAGCAGCGCGAGCCGGAACTCCGCGGCGTCGATCCCCGGCGGAGCCTCCCCACCGCTCGCCCCGCCGCTCCCCCGGGGCGTCCCGGCCGGCATGGACAGGACGGCGGCGTAGCGGGTGCCCGCGCCGGTCACCCGGCGACCTCGTGCTGGTAGTCGTCCCCGTGGTGGAGGACGTCGCCGCGGTGCAGGTCGTCGTCGCGGGCGAGCTCGTCGCCCGCCGGGTCGGCGTCCATCGGCAGGTGCGCCGCGGCGGTGACGCCCTCCAGGTAGCCGCGTGCCCGGTCGGCCTTGGGGTAGCTGCCGACCAGTTCCCAGAAGTCGGTGCCGTGCCCGGGGATCAGCAGGTGCGCCAGCTCGTGCACCAGGACATAGTCGACGACCCAGGCGGGCATGCCGCGCAGCCGGGTGGACAGCCGGATGGTGCCGTCGTCCGGGGTGCACGAACCCCAGCGGGTCCGCTGGTTCGCGACCCAGCGGACGCTCACCGGGTCGGCGCGGCCGGACAGATATCGGCGGGAGAGTTCATGGGCCCGTGCTTCGAGGTCGGCGTCGCTGGGACGCCGACGTCGTTCCCTTTCCGCGAGCCGTTCGAGGATGGTGGCGATCCACTGTTCCTCCTCGGCCTTGCTCAGCCGGGACGGCAACATCACCACCACCTTGTCCCCGTCGCGGTAGGCGGACACCGTCCGCCGGCGTCGGCTGCTGCGGCGGACCTCAACATTTGGGGGCACGTCAGAACCGTACCTAAAAATTTGCGTCCTCCACAGGGGGTGTTTGACATCACCCCAGGTCAACCCCAGTCTTTTTACCTAAGGGCAAACGGTTTCCACCTGTTGTCCAAACCCTTTCCGCGCCGACACACGGACGCTTCCCGGGCTTCCTCCAGGGCCTGTCGGCACCGTTCGGCCCGACGTCTCGCGGGCCACTCGGGCCGTCCAGGCGCGAGATGGCGACGCGCCACCGGGGACCGCCCGAAAAGGTCAAGGAAGCGGTCCCCGATGGCGCGGAGTTCCTACTGGTATTCGATCAGTAACATAGCGTGACTGCATATCGAGAGGGTCGAACCGCGGTCCTCTCGGCGCTGTCACTCTCCGGTGAACTCGGGACGGCGCCGCTCCCGCTGGGCGGTGATGCCCTCCAGCATGTCCCGGGATGTCATGGTGACCGGCTGGGCGAGCGACTCCCAGCGCAGCGCCGCGTCCATGCCGCTGTGGCCGCCGGCCGACAGCGCGACCTTGGTGAGCCGGGTCGCGATGGGGGCCTGCGCGGCGATCAGCTCGGCCACCGAGAGCGCCTCGGCGAGCGTCCGGTCGCGGGGCACGGCCCGGTTGACCAGCCCGGACGACGCGGCCTCGGTGCCGGTGACGGCCCGGCCGGTGAACAGCATCTCGCGGGCCAGCGGCAGCCCGGCAACCTCGGGCAGCAGCCAGGTCGCGGCCATCCCGGGGTGCAGGCCGAGCGCGGTGAACGGGACGAGGAGCTTGGCGTCCTCGGCGGCGTACCGCAGGTCGCAGGCAAGCGCGAGGCAAAGCCCGGCGCCGACGGCGTGCCCGTTGAGGGCGGCGACGGTCGGCACCTCCAGGTCGCGGATCGCCAGCCACGTCCGGTAGAACTCCAGCATCCGGTCGCGCAGCGCGGGCACCGTCCCGGCGTTCTTGTCCGCGAGCCAGGACAGGTCGCCGCCCGAGCTGAAGGCGCTGCCCGCGCCGGTCAGCACCACGCAGCGCAGGCCCGCGTCGGCCCGCAGGGCGGCGATGGCGGTCCGCCAGGCCGCGGTCATCTCGTCGGACATCGCGTTCCGACGATCTGGATCATTCAAGGTGAGAACGGCGATTCCATCGGAACGACGGTCGACCAGGAGCGCATCAGACAGCTTCTCGGACATGGGGCGCACCGTACCGAATGTCACCGAGGCCACCTTTGGCCGGGCGTGAGAAAGCGCACACTTACGCCGTTGCCGCAGGTCGGTGCCGCGCACCGGTCCGGCGGGTGAGGAATACTTTGAGTCGTTGTGGCGCGAACGAGACCGAATCACCGACAATGGGGTCCGTGAGCGATCTCCCCCGCCGCGCGGTGACGCGGTCAGCAAAGCTGGCGTCCCTCCCCCTCGGATTCGCCGGGCGCACCGCCCTGGGCGTCGGGAAACGCACACTGGGCAGGCCGGCCGAGGCGGTCGCCGTCGAGATCCAGCAGCGCACCGCCGAACAGCTCTTCAAGGTCCTCGGAGAGCTCAAGGGCGGCGCGATGAAGCTCGGCCAGATGCTGTCGATCTTCGAGGCGGCGCTGCCGCCCGAGATCTCCGGCCCGTACCGGGCGACCCTGACCAAGCTCCAGGAGGCCGCGCCGCCGCTGCCGGCCTCCGCCGTGCACAAGGTGCTCGCCGAGGGCCTCGGGGCCGAGTGGCGCGACCGGTTCGAGTCGTTCGACGACCAGCCCGCCGCGGCGGCGTCGATCGGCCAGGTGCACCGGGCCGTGTGGGCCGACGGCCGCGAGGTCGCGGTCAAGGTGCAGTACCCCGGCGCCGGCAAGGCGCTGATCAGCGACTTCAACCAGCTCGCCCGGCTCGGCCGGCTGTTCGGCATCCTGATGCCGGGCCTGGACGTCAAGTCGATGCTCGCCGAGCTCAAGGAGCGGGTGGTCGAGGAGCTCGACTACACCATCGAGGCCGCCTCGCAGACCACGATCCGCGAGGCGTTCCTGGACGACCCCGACTTCTACGTCCCCGAGGTGGTGGCGCAGGCCGGGAACGTGCTGGTCACCGAGTGGATCGACGGCACCCCGCTGTCCAGGATCATCAGCGACGGCGAGCAGGAGACCCGCGACCACGCCGCGCTGCTGTACTGCCGGTTCCTGCTGTCGGGCCCCAAGCGCGCGGGACTGCTGCACGGCGACCCGCACCCGGGCAACTTCCGGCTCCTGGCCGACGGCCGCCTCGGCGTGCTCGACTTCGGCGCCGTCGACCGGATCCCCGCCGACTTCCTGCACCGGATGGGACGGCTGCTGCGCATCGGCACCATGTCCGACATCACCGAGATCGAGGACGCGCTGCGGGACGAGGACTTCATCCGCGAGGGCGTCGACATCGACACCGAGTCGCTCCAGGCCTTCCTGGCCCCGATCACCGAGCCGTTCGTCAACGAGACCTTCGCGTTCAGCCGCGAGTGGCTGCGCGGGATGGCCGCCCGGGTCACCGACCTGCGTCCGACCAACGTCGTCCGGCAGCTCAACCTGCCGGCCGAGTACGTGATCGTGCACCGGGTGCTGTCGGCCGGCACCGGAGTGCTCTGCCAGCTCGAATGCGACATCCCGGCCCGCGCCGAGTCCCTGAAGTGGATTCCCGGCTTCGCCGACGACGCCGACGAGGCCGACGGCGAGCTGGTCGGCTGACCGCCCGCGCCGCCCGCGCCACCGGCGCCGCCTGGACGCGCGGCAGAGACGAGCAGCGGGGCCCCGCGCACTGATGAGGTGCGCGGGGCCCCGTTCACACACGTCCGGTAAGGGAGACACCGGCCGTGCGGGAGGCCCGCCGGGAGGCGCGCGGCCCGCCAAACCATCCAAGAAGGACGGGCACCAGGGCCTGCGACCGTACGGGCCGAGTAGCGGATTCGGACGGGCTGATCTCTGACAGATCGGTTTCGGATCGGTCCGGTGGACGGTCCTGGCGGTTCGGATCTCCTGTCGGTTCGGATCTTCTGTCGGACCGGTCCTCACCGCCCGTTCTGCCTGGGCGCAGATTCGTGGTCAGCGGCCGGGCGCGTACGGCTCCCCGGCGGAGGTCGGTGCGAGCAGAGCGCGGCGCACGCGGGCGGCCCGCGTGCGGGCGTCCCGGCGGGCCCGACGCACGGCGCGCACTCGCGCCGCCCGCTGGAGCCGCTCGGCCTCCTCGGTCAAGCCCCGTATTCGCTCACGGGACGGTTCCTGGTCGAGCATCATCATCGTGTTCTTCCTCGCGGCCCGGGTGTGCGGTCCCCGCGCGGGGACCGCACACCCGGACGTGGAACGGCGGAGTTCCGGCATGACGGGCATCAGGGCCTCACACGGCCACTTCGTCCGGCACCGGGTGCTTGCGCGGACGGCCGCGCGGGCGCTTGCGCGGCACGATCACGCCGCGGACGAACAGTTCGCCGCCCCAGACGCCCCAGGGCTCGTTGCGCTCGAGAGCACCGGCGAGGCACTCCTTGCGGAGCGGGCACTCCAGGCACAGGGCCTTGGCGAGCTCGACGTCGGCGGGCGCCTCGGCGAAGAACAGCTCCGGGTCGGTCCGGCACGGAAGCGTGAGGTCCTCTTCGCTTACTGCGAGAGCCCCCTGCATCACAGTCACCCTGGTTCCTCTCGTTGAATATCAACGGGTCGTGTCGGTAGGTAGTCCGGGCAAATAAAGAAGGCCGCGGATCCGGTTACGGATCCGCGGCCTGGGGGCTTGCCGGTGTCTTGCTAGACCGGTGGCCTCCAGGGGTACGGACCCGACGCGCCACTCCGCAGGGAAGCGGCGGCCGTGTGGGCCGTGGCCGGAGCCTGCGGAAGATTGGCTTCGCCGTTGTGCGCGAAGACACTTCCGCCCTGCTCGTCCTGGATTCGCTGCTCGTCGCGTAGATCACGCAGTCGCAGGGCGAGGTCGCCGAAGCGTCCCTCGACCATGTCGGACTCGTGCATCCATGCCGCGCCGCCATAGCGCTTGCCCACACCGTTCAGCGGTGCCGGGGCGGACGCGAAGGCGGGCCTCGCCGAATCGCCGAGGCAGGCGGGCATCCAGGACTGGCCTGATTTGTTCATCAATGCGTTGTTCACCGGATGCACACCACCTTCCTGGCTCATCGGGGCCCGTCACCGGATGAAGATCCGGGGGCCGGGCCGTTTGATTGCTCGCATCGAGAGTACGGCGACTGCGGCGAATCAATCAAGATATTTTTGACCTGCGGTTTTGTGGGTGACCTCACTCGCCCCGCCCGCGGCCGTCAGGAATCGGAGACGCGGACGAGCCCCTCCTGCATCACCGACACCACCAGCTCGCCGGAACGGGTGAAGACCTGACCCCTGGCCAGGCCGCGCGCGCCGCCCGCGAACGGGGTGTCCTGGTAGTAGAGCAGCCAGTCGTCGGCGCGGAACGGCCGGTGGAACCACATCGCGTGGTCGAGGCTGGCCCCCATCGTGCGCTTGTCGCCCCAGGCCAGGCCGTGGTTGAGCAGCACGGTGTCGAGCAGGGTCATGTCCGAGGCGTAGGTCATCAGGCACACGTGCAGCAGCGGGTCGTCGGGCAGCTCGCCGTCCACCTTCAGCCACACCGTCGACTCGGGCGTGGCGAGCTCGGCGTCGCCGGCCGCCTCCCAGGTGAGCGGGCTGGCGTGCCGCACATCGAACGGGCGCCGGTTCACGAACTCGGCCGCGACCCGCTCGCCGAACAGCGGCGTCAGCCGCTCCAGCGCGTGCGGCAGCGTCTCGGGCTCGGGCGCGGCGGGCATCGCGGCCTGGTGGTGCGGGCCGTCCTCGACGATCTGGAACGACGCCGACAGCGTGAAGATCGCCTTGCCGTGCTGGATCGCGGTGACCCGGCGGGTGGTAAAGGACCGCCCGTCCCTGACCCGGTCGACGGTGTAGACGATCGGGACCAGCGGATCGCCGGGCCGGATGAAGTAGGCGTGCAGCGAGTGCACCGGCCGGTTCACCGGCACGGTGCGGCCCGCGGCGACCAGCGCCTGCCCGGCGACCTGCCCGCCGAAGACGCGCTGCTGGCGGTCCTCGGGACTGCGCCCGCGGAAGATGTCGTTCTCGATCTGCTCGAGGTCCAGCAGGTCGATCAGTGCCTTCAGAGTCTCCTTCACAGCGGCCAGTCTCCCAAAGGGGCCCCTGTGAGCGGTGTCTCACCCCTCCCGCACCTGGTGGACGCGGTGGCGCGAGGGTGCGAGAGGGCGGTGCGCGGGCGCGAGGCGGCGCGGGGCGCGGGGGCCGGGCACCGGGCGCCCGGGGGTCAGGGGCCGCAGAGGGCCAGGACGGCGGCGCCGTACTTGTCGATCTTCACCTTGCCGACGCCGGGGATCTGGGCCAGCTCCTCCAGGGAGCCGGGGTCGCGTTCGGCGATGGCCTGGATGGTGGCGTCGGTGAAGACCACGTAGGCGGGGACGCGCTGCTCGGACGAGACGCCGGCGCGCCACTCCTTGAGGGCGATGAGCAGCTCCTCGTTGAGCTCGACGGGGCAGTCCTCGCAGCGGCCGAGCTTGCGTTCGACGGCGGCGGTGAGCGGCCGGCCGCAGACGCGGCAGGGCTGCGGGCCCTTGGCGCCTCGGCGCTTGCCGCGGTCGACGCGGGCCGGGGTGTGCGTGGTGGTCTTGCCGGTGAGCCCGTCGAGGAAGCGGGACGGGCGGCGGCGCCGAGCCCCGCCGGGCGACCGCGACAGCGCCCACGACAGCGACAGGTGCGCACGGGCGCGGGTCACGCCGACGTAGAGCAGGCGGCGCTCCTCCTCGATCTGCTCGGGCGTCTCGGCGTAGATGATCGGCAGGGTGCCCTCGACCAGCCCGGCCAGGAACACCGCGTCCCACTCCAGGCCCTTGGCGGCGTGCAGGGAGGCCAGCGTGACGCCCTCGAGCGGCGGGGCGTGCTGGGCGGCGGCGCGCTCCTCCAGCTCGGCGACGAACTCGGGCAGCGCGGCGCGCGGGTCGGCGGCGGCCATGTCCTCGGCGAGCTGGGCGAGGGCGGCCAGCGACTCCCAGCGGGCGCGGGCGACGCCGGCGCCCTCGGGAGCCCGGTCGCTGAAGCCCGCGCCGGACAGCACGTGCCGGACGGTCATGATCAGCCCGGTGCCGTCGGTCTCGGCGTCGGCGCCGGCGCGGGCGGCGCCGCGCAGCCGGATGACCGCCTCGCGGACCTCGGGGCGCTCGAAGAACCGCTCGGCGCCGCGCAGCACGTACGGGACGCCGGCGGCGGCGAGCGCCGCCTCGTAGTTCTCGGACTGGGAGTTGATCCGGTAGAGGACGGCGATCTCGCGGGCGGGCACGCCCTCGTCGACGAGCTTGCGGGCGCGGCGGGCGATGTCGTCGGCCTCGGCGACCTCGTCGTCGTACTCGTTGAAGATCGGCTCGGGGCCGGGCGGGCGCTGCGCCACCAACTCCAGCCGGTAGCTCTGGGCCGCGGCGCCGCGGGCCTGGCCGATGACGCCGTTGGCCAGCCCGACGACCTGGGGCGTGGAGCGGTAGTCGCGGGTCAGCTTGACGAGCTTGGCGTCCGGGTGCTCGCGGGTGAAGCCGAGCAGGTGCGCGGGGCTCGCGCCGGTGAAGGAGTAGATCGTCTGGTTGGGGTCGCCGACCACGCACAGGTCGTCGCGGTCGCCGAGCCAGGTGTCGAGCAGCAGCTTCTGGAGCGGGTTGACGTCCTGGAACTCGTCGACGACGAAGTAGCGGTACTGCTCGCGGACCTGCCGGGCCACCTCGCGGTGCTCGGTGAGCACGGCGGCGGTCAGCTCGAGCATGCCCTCGAAGTCGAGCAGGTTGCGCTCGCGGCGGAGCTGCTCGTACATCGCGTAGACGCGGGCGACGTCGATCACGTCGGCGGGTGTCTTGCGGACGGACGCGGCGACCGCGGCGGCGTAGTCCTCCGGGCGGTTCTGGGTGACCTTGGCCCACTCGATCTCGGCGGCGATGTCGCGCAGCTCGCCGCGGCCGAACGAGAGCCGGCAGGACCGCGCGGCGTCCGCGACCAGGCCGATCTTGGAGTCGATGATCTTGGGTGGCTCGCCGCCGACGACGCGCGGCCAGAAGTAGGTGAGCTGGCGCAGCGCCGCGGCGTGGAAGGTGCGGGCCTGCACGCCCGGCGCGCCGAGCTCGCGGAGCCGCCCGCGCAGCTCGGCCGCGGCCCGGTTGGTGAACGTCACGGCCAGCACCCGCTGCGGCGCGACGACGCCGGTCAGCGTGGCGTAGGCGATCCGGTGGGTGATCGCCCTGGTCTTGCCGGTGCCGGCGCCCGCGAGCACGCACACCGGACCGCGCACCGCCTCGGCGACCTCGCGCTGGTCAGGGTCCAGGCCCTCCAGCACCCCTTCAGCCAACATGCCCCCATCCTTGCAGCCGCCGCCGACCGGATCCGCACGGCGCACCACTGTGGATAACCTCCGGAATGCGGGCCGGAGATCGTATGTTCTTCTTTACGCGGTATTAAACAGATCATTTGAACGAGGGAGACGACGCACCGATGGCGACGCCGACCACCCAGCGGGCCAAGGGCCCCACCGGGCAGCTGACCATGTACACGACCACGTGGTGCGGGTTCTGCCGGCGGCTGAAGAGCCAGCTCGCCCGCGACGGCATCGAGATGGCGGAGGTCGACATCGAGCGCGACCCGGCGGCGGCCGAGTTCGTGATGAGCGTCAACGGCGGGAACCAGACCGTCCCGACCGTCACCATCGGCGACACGATCGTCCTCACCAACCCCAGCGCCAAGGAGGTCAAGCGCCATCTCGCCGAGCTGGCCTCGGAGGGCTGACGCCACCCCGCCAAGGCCCGCCGTCCCGGCACGGGGCGGCGGGCCTTGTTGCGTTCAGACGTCGCGCTCAGACGTCGCGCCCGAAAACCACGGGTTCAGGACACCGCGCTCGGAGCGGCGCGCTCAGAAGTGCGGCATGTTGGGGAGTTCGCCGCCGTACCAGCGCATGATGAGCTGGGCGGCGATGGACAGCGGGCCGGGGGCGACGATCTCGCCCGCCTCGACGGCCTCGCGCAGTTCGGCGCGGGTGTACCAGGCGGCGTCCAGGATCTCTTCGGGGTCGGGGCGCAGTGGGACGTCGCCGTCGGCCTTCGCAGTGAAGCCCAGCATGAGGCTGCGCGGCAGCGGCCACGGCTGGCTGCCCAGGTAGCGGACGTCGCGGACCGCGAGCCCGACCTCCTCCATCACCTCGCGGGCGACGGCCTGTTCGAGGGACTCCCCCGGCTCGACGAACCCGGCCAGGATGGACCGGCGGTCGGCGGGCCACTGCGGGCCGCGGGCCAGCAGGATCCGGTCGGCCGCGTCGGTCACCAGCATGATCACGGCGGGGTCGACGCGGGGGAAGTGATCGGACCCGTCCTCGGTGCACGTGCGCACGTGGCCGGCCGACCTGACCTCCGTCGGTGCGCCGCAGCGCGGGCAGAACAGGTGGGTCGCGTGCCAGTGCTCCAGCGCGACGACGAACGTGAGCAGGCCCGAGTCGCGGTCGTTCAGCAGCGCGCCGACGCGGCGGAGCCCGGCGGGTTCGGTCCCCTCGATCGCCGGCAGCGGGGCGGCGGTCCCGAAGTAGGCGACGCCGGCCGGGTCGACGCCGAGCAGCCAGCGGTCGCCGGGCGGCGCGTCCCCTGGCGGGACGAACACCAGCGCGGGGTCCGGGTCGTGCGACACGAGCGAGCGCCCGTCCTCGACCACCAGCACCCGGGTGCGCGGGTCCGCCCAGGCCGTCTTCAGCCAGGCGTCGTCCCGGCGGCGCAGGGCGACCCGGTCAAGGGTGCCTCGCGCCAGGGCCAGCCATTCGAGGGGCGTCTCGGTCACGTGTCTCGATCTCCTTCATCCGGGTGCCGGTCGGGTGTCCTGCCTGGTGGCGGGCGCGGCGGGCGCCCGCCGGCCTTCTGGTCAGCGCAGCGCGGTGGCGAGTTCCTCCCACAGGTAGGCCGCCGCCTCGGCCCCCTTCAGCAGCAGCGGGAGCTCGACCTTCTCGTTCGGCGCGTGGATGCGGTCGCCGTTGAGGCCGACGGCGACGAAGATCAGCGGGGCGTCCAGGATGTCGGCGAGGTCGGCCTCGGGGCCGCTGCCGCCCTCGCGGGTGAACAGCACCTCGGTGCCGAACGCCCGCTCCATCGCGCGCCGCGCGGCCCGGACGCCGGGCGAGTCGATCGGCGAGAAGCACGGCCGGACGCCGCCGCCCGGGACGCGCACCTCGGCGGCGACGCCGTGCGGGGTGTGCTCGTCCACCCAGACCTTGAACGCCTCCTGGACCGTGACCGGGTCCTGGCCGGCGACCAGCCGGAACGAGATCTTGGCGTGCGCCTCGCGCGGGACGATCGTCTTGCCGCCGGGGCCGGTGTGCCCGCCCCACAGGCCGTTGACTTCGGCGGTCGGGCGGGCCCAGATCCGTTCGAGCGTGCTGAAGCCGCGCTCGCCGTGCGGGGCGCGGCTGTCGCCGGCGGTGCGCAGCCAGGCGTCCTCGTCGAAGGGGAGGCGGGCGAAGAGCTCGCGCTCGGCCTCGGTCAGCGGGACGACGTCGTCGTAGAAGCCGGGCAGGGTGACGCGGCCGTCGGCGTCGTGCAGCGCGGCGAGCAGGGACGCCATCGCGTGCAGCGGGTTCGGCACGGCGCCGCCGAACGAGCCGGAGTGCAGGTCGGTGGCGGGCCCGCGGAGCGTGACCTCGACCTCGGCGAGACCGCGCATGCCGGTGCACATCGAGGGGACGTCCGCGGCCCACATCGTGGTGTCGCTGATCACGACCGCGTCGCAGCGGAGCCGGTCGCGGCGGGCGCGCAGCAGGCCGGCGAAGTGCACCGAGCCCGACTCCTCCTCGCCCTCGACCAGCATCTTGATCGTGACGGGCGGGGCGGCGGCGCCGGACGCGGCCAGCCCGGCGCGGACGCCGAGGGTGTGGAAGAACACCTGCCCCTTGTCGTCGGAGGTGCCGCGGCCGATGAGCCGGTCGCCGTCCTCGACGGGGGTGAACGGGTCGGTGTCCCACTCGGCGCGGGGCTCGACGGGCTGCACGTCGTGGTGGCCGTAGACCAGGACGGTGGGCGCCGCGGGATCGGCGGCGGGCCATTCGGCGAAGACCGAGGGGAGCCCGGGGGCCTGCGGCGTCCCGGTCTCCCAGACCTCCACGGTCGGGAACCCCTGGGCGTTCAGGTGGGCGGCGAGCCAGTCGGCCGAACGCCGCACGTCGCCGGCGTGCGCCGGGTCGCCGGATATCGACGGGATCGCGAGCCATTCCTTGAGGTCAGCGACGAACCGGTCCCGGTTGGCAGTGATATATGCCGCTGCGTCCATCTGCGTGCCCCTTCGCATGTCGTACTGTCTGGCACTGTACGAGATCGGCTCTGTGTCCTTTGGAGTTGTGGTGATCCTGATCGATCCGCCGTTGTGGCCGGCGCGTGGGCGGGTGTGGTCGCACATGATCAGCGACATGTCGTTCGCGGAGCTGCACGCGTTCGCGGCAGGGCTGGGCATGCCGGTTCGGGCGTTCGAGCGCGACCACTACGACGTGCCGTCCGAGCTGTACGAGTCGGCGTTGACGCTGGGGGCCCAGGCCGTGGGCTGCCAGGAGCTGCTGTCGCGGCTGACCTGCGCCGGGCTGCGCCGGCGGAAGGTCGTGCGGTCACGCCGCCCGGAGCGACCCGCCACGCTAGAGCGGCCCGCCACGCTGGAACAACCGGCCACGCTGGAGCGGCCCGCGACGCTTGCCTAGGAACAGGCCGCCACGCTTGCCTAGGGACAGGCCGCGCCGCCTGCCTTGGGACGGGCCGTCTCATGCGTTGAGCAGCAGTAGTTCGGTCTCGATGTTGTGCCGGGCGCGCTGCTCGAAGCGCTCCTGGGCGGCGGGCGTGTGGAAGAGGACGGGCAGGGCGAGGAGGCCCTGGAGGACCTCGGCGCGTCCAGCCTTGAAGAACTCGTCGGGGACGAACCCGTACTCCTCCCGCACGGCCGCCGCGTAGGCGGCGTAGCGGGCCGGGTCCGTGCCCAGGACGGCCAGGTCGGCGTCGCAGAGCACCTGGCCGTTGCGGTCGGCGGGCTCGGGAGCGTGCGTGGTGGTGAGCTCGACCAGCCGGACGACCTCGGTGACGGTCGCGTCCGGCAGGTCGGTGTCGGCGAGCATGCGGGCGGCGAGCCGGGCGCTGCGTTCCTCGTTGTCGGCGCGTTCGGGGTCGTAGACGGCGTCGTGGAACCAGGCCGCCAGCCGGACGGCGTCGGGCTCGGCGGCGTCGCCGGCCAGCTCGTCCACCAGGTCGAGGACGGCGGTGAGGTGCTCGCGGGTGTGGTAGCGGCGGTGCGGCTCGGCGTAGCGGGCGTCCAGCTCGGCGCCGATGTGCCGGGTCTGCGGTCCGGCCAGCGCGATCCACCGGTCGAGGAGGTCCATGGCCCCATCCTCTCGAAAGCCGGACGCGCCGGGACACGCGGTGTCATCGTTCTTGCACGCGCTCCGGCCCCCCGCCACTATGGTCTTCGAGTTAGGCAAGCCTTACCTCACTGACCTCGATGTGGAAGGGTGGCCGTGGCCGCCTCGCTCTGTCTCGTCGCCGGCAAGGCGACCGACTCGGTGACGTACGGGTTCCTGCCGGCCGCCCAACGGCTCGGGCTGGACGTGGTCCTCCTCACCGACCGTCCGGCCGCCCATGCCGGAGCCGACCGCACGGTCGTCGAATGCGACGTCACCGACTTCCGGGAGATCATCGCGTGCGCGGCGGCGCCCGCGGCGGTGTTCTCCAACAGCGACTTCCTCCAGGCGCCCGCGGCGCTGGCCGCCGCCTATTCCGGGCTGCCCGCCAAGGACTGGCGGGCGGCGACCCGGGCCAAGAACAAGTCGCTCATGCGCGGTCACCTGGCGGGCCTCGATCCGGTGTTCGCGGCGGATCCGGACGGGAACGGGGTGCCGGACGGCGCGCCCTACCCGCTCGTCCTCAAACCGCGAGAGGGCGTGGCCAGCGAGGACGTCTTCCTCGTGCGCGACGCGCGTGAGCTGGCCGCACGGCGCGACGAGATCCGGGCTCGGCGGGACGATCCGCTCATCGCCGAGGAGTATCTTCCGGGCGCGCTGCACACGCTGGAGACGCTGGGTGACGGCAGCGAGCTGCGCGTGCTGGGGTCGTTCCGCACGAGGGTGTCGCCGCCGCCGTACTTCATCGAGGAGCGCCTGGAATGGGCTCCCCCGCCGCCGGAGACCGGGCAGGTGCTGGCACAGCTCGAGCGGCTGGGCGTGGGGTTCGGCGCGTGCCACACCGAGTTCGTCGTGCACGAGGGACGCGCCCGGATCATCGAGGTCAACTACCGGCTCATCGGCGACCACTGCGACTTCCTGATGGCCGACCTGCTGGGCGTTCCGCTGTTCGAGCAGATCCTCCGCGTCCACCTGGGCGAACGGCTGGACGCGGAACGGCCCCGGCCGCGGTCCCGGCGGCACGCTGTGGCCGAGGCGGTCATCGCCGACCGCGCGGGCACGCTCACCGGCGCCCCCGGCCCCATGGAGGTGACCGATGGGGCCGTACGCGTCGCGTACCGGCCACAGCGCGCCGTCGGCGACGCCTTCCCCTTGACCCGCACCAACCGGGACTACCTGGGCACGATCCGCGCGATCGGGCCGGACGCGGACGGCATCGAGGCCGCCATCGCCCGATTCCGCGCCGCCCACTCGTGGACGATCGCGTGACCGCGGAGGGCTGCGAAGGGGTGTCGGGGGGCGAGGGCGTGCTGGCCGCGCGGGTTCTGGACGCGCTCGTGCGCGAGGACTACGCGGGGTTGCGGGGCTTCGTCGACCGCGACCGGCGGCTGCTCCGGTTGGCGGGGCGGCCCGTACGGCTGCTGGACGCGCGCCCCGGGTTCCTCGCGGATCTGATCGTGGACCCAGGCCAAGGGCTGCGGTTGGACGAGGTGTTCGCTGCCGTGCGGGCACTGGCCGATCCGCGTGACGACGTGGCGGCGTTCGAGCGGGAGTGCGAGTCCGCGCTGGCGACGCTGCGGTTGCATGAGCAGGAGCGTCCGGCGGTGCTGCGGCGGCTGGGACGGGTTCCCGAGGAGCTGCGGCGCGGGCCGGGCCCCTTCTACGAGACGCTCGCCGCGTTCACCGACCATCCCGTCCACCCGACGGGACGCTCCCGGGCCGGGCTGAGCAGGGCCGACCTGAACCGGTACGCGCCGGAGTTCGGGCCGGTGTTCCCGCTGCGGTGGGCGACGGTCCCGCGTTGTGAGGCGACGCTGGCGGGCGTGCGTCCGGACTGGTGGCCGGACGGGCCGGACGGTCGGACGATGTTTCCCGTGCATCCGCTGACCGCGCCCTTCCTCAAGGAGCTGCCGGGCGTGACGGTCGACGCGGAACCGTTCCTCCAGGTCGTCCCCACGCTGTCGATGCGAACCGTGGTGGCGGGGCCGTTCACGCACCTGAAGATGCCGCTGCCGACGAGCACGCTCGGCCTGCGCAACCGTCGGACGATCGTGCCGGGCACGCTGCCGGACGGTGCTCTCACGGAACGGATCCTGCGCCGCGTGGTCGCACACGAACCGGACCTTCCACTGCTGCTCGCTGACGAACAGACCTATGGCCACGCCGGATCTCCCCTCCTGGGCTACCTGGTCCGGCGCTTCCCCGAGCAGACCGCGCGGGCGCACGTGGTGCCGGTCGCAGCCCTGCTGGCGGAGGCTCCGGAGGGCGGGTGCGTGATCGAACGCTGGGATGTGCCGTCCCTCTTCGGCGCCTACCTGGACGCGTTGCTGACCCTGAACGTCGCGCTCTTCCGCTATGGAATCGCGCTGGAGGCGCATCAGCAGAACGTGTCACTGGTCCTGTCCGGTGGCACCGACGGCGACGGTGCGGGTGGTCTGCTTCGCCTGCTGGTCAAGGACTATGACGGGACGCTGATCGATCCCGTCCGGCTGCGGGAGCGGCTCGGACCCGGGGACGGTGACAGGGACGGGGACAGGGACGGCGCCGACCCGGGTGGCCTCATCGACCGGCGGATGACGACGCGCGACCCGGAGGCCCTCGCGCGCGTCTTCGTCACCATCACCCTGCACCTGTGCGCCGCCGCGCCCGCGTTCGGGCTGGCGGAGCGGGGCCTGCTGCCGTTGCGGACGGGTCTGGCGATGGTCCGCGACCGGCTCGACGCGGCGCTCGGCCCACAGGACGCGTTCCTGCGCGCCCGCACCCTGGACGCGGCGCGCCTGCCGGGAAAGGCCATGGTCACCGCCGGGACCCTCGTCGACAAGGCCAGGACGGGCGCGGCCGACATCAACAAGCACTACGGCCCGCTCGGGCCCAACTACCTTCGGGACGGAACGTGCTGCTGACGAAACGGGCGCTGTGCGCCGCCGACGCCACCGCCACCGCGCTGCTCAACTGCCTGGTCAGAGAGGTCTGCGCGCCCGATCGGCAGGTGTGGCCGGACGGGGGGCGCCTCGTGGTCCGGCTCCCCCGCGCGGGGGTGCTGCTGCGCGCCGGCCTCGCCCGTCCCCCGGCCGGCCCGACCTGGCGCCTGACGCCGCCCTACGAGGAGCGGCGCGGGGACGGCGGATGGATCGCCGCCGGATGGGACCGGCTGG
The DNA here is from genome assembly GCF_036227065.1 of Spirillospora sp. NBC_01491. Classification (GTDB taxonomy): domain Bacteria; phylum Actinomycetota; class Actinomycetes; order Streptosporangiales; family Streptosporangiaceae; genus Spirillospora; species Spirillospora xylanilytica. The sequence continues at coordinate 6,659,162 of NZ_CP109432.1, read as the reverse complement.
CGGACCTGGTCGCCGGAGAGCTGGAACTGGCGACCGGCCGAGCCAACCCCGAGTTCCTGGCGCAGGTCGGCGACAGCCACGCCGCGCTCGTCGCCATCCTGTGCGCACGCGACGCACACGACGCGGACGACGCGGACGACGCGGACGGCCCAGATGGCGGGGACGGCTCGCCCAGTACGCCCGGTGCACGCGCAGGGCAGCGCGTGCGTGAGCCGGAGGCCGGTCTGCCGGAGCGGATCGGACGGTATGTCGAGTCGGAGCAGGCCATGGTGGCGGGGCATCGGTTCCATCCGTCGCCTAAGGCCCGGCAGGGGGACGTCGCGCGATGGCTTCCCTATGCGCCGGAAGCGCGGGCCCGGTTCAGGCCGCACTGGCTCGCCGTGCGGGAGGAGCTGCTCGCCGAGGAGGGCGACGCGGAGGCGTTCGCGTCGCTGGAGCGTCTCGGGCCGCGTGTCCCTGCGGGGCATCGGCTACTGCCCGCGCATCCGTGGCAGCTCTCTCTACTGGACGACCGTCCGGTGCTGCGTCGCGCACTCGGCGAGGGGCTCGTCCAGGACCTCGGGCCGTCCGGGCCAGAGGTGGTCGCCACGTCTTCGGTCCGAACGGTCTACGTCCCAGCGGCGGACGTGTTCTGCAAATTCAGCCTGGACGTGCGCATCACCAACTGCGTGCGCAAGAACGCGTGGTACGAGCTGTCCGGCGCGGTGGTCCTAAACCGGCTGCTCGGTCCCGTCTTCGCGGCGCTGGGGAAGCGCTTCGATGGTTGCGTCCTTCTAGGCGAGCCCGCGTACCGCAGTGTGGCACTGGCCGATCCGCGCCTGTTCGAGGGGCTCGGCGTGATCCTCCGCCAGGGCGTCGGCGGCCTGTCCGGCACTCCCCTACTGGCGGGCGCCCTGGCCGATCCGTACGGGACGGTCCTGAGCGGGCTGCCCGCTCTCGCCACCCCCGACGGGGCACTGGCCTGGTGGGACGCCTACGTGGCGCGGGTTGCGCCGCCGGTGCTGCACGCCTACCTGGACCACGGCGTGATCCTCGAACCGCATCTCCAGAACGTCCTGGTCTCCGTGGACGCCGACGGGATGCCGATCCGGGCCGTCTTCCGCGACCTGGAGGGGACCAAGCTCGCCTCCGGACGCTGGGACGAGGCGACGGCGGGCCTGCCGTCCCGGGTGCGGGAGGCGCTGACCTACGAACCTGGGCGCGGCTGGAACCGCGTCGTCTACTGCCTGCTCGTGAACCATCTGGCCGAGATCGCCGCCGCCGTCGCCGATCTGCATCCGGAGCTGGACGGGGACCTGTGGCCGACCGCCCGCCGCCATTTCGCGTCCGCGTCGGACCGTCCGGAGATGCGCGCGCTGCTGGCCGGGGTCCCGCTCCCCGCGAAGGCGAACCTGCGCGCCCGCTGGGGCCGTACCGCCGACCGGGAGGCCGTCTACGTACAGGTCGCCAACCCGCTCGCCCCGTCCACGCCGTTCCCTGGTTGAGGCGGCGCCGTCCGTGGAGCTGCCTGCACATGTCGCCGCCTATGTGCGGCGCCTGGATCGCTACCCCGCCTACGTGTACGACCTGCGCGGCCTGAGCGCGCACGCCGCCGCGATCCGCGCCGCGCTGGGCCCGGTGGAGCTCTTCTACGCGGCGAAGGCCAATCCGGACCCGGAGATCCTGCGGACGCTGGAACCCCATGTGGACGGCGTCGAAGTGTCGTCCGGCGGCGAACTCGCCCACGTGCGCGAGACTCTGCCGAACGTCCGCCTCGCCTACGGCGGCCCCGGAAAATCGGACGACGAGATCGCACTCGCCATGCGGCTGGCCGTGGAGCGGATCCACGTGGAAAGCCCGAACGAACCGGCACGCCTGGCCGAACTCGCGTCCGGGCGTCCCGTGGACGTCCTGCTGCGCGCCAACCTCGCGATCGCGCTTCCCGGTGCGGCCCTGACGATGAGCGGCCCGTTCGGCATGGACGAGGACACGCTGGACGTGTGCGCGCGTGAGATCGCCCGTACGCCCGGCATCCGGCTGCGCGGCGTCCACGCGCACCTGGCGTCGGGCCTGGACGCGCCCACGATGCTCGACCTCGCCGGGCAGGTCACCGGCTGGGCGCTGCCCTGGCTCGCGGCGCGCGGCGTCCGCCGCCCAGAGGTGAACGTGGGCGGCGGCATGGCGGTCGACTACCGCTCCCCAGAAGCCCGCTTCGACTGGACGGCCTACGGGCGTGGCCTCCCCAGGGACGGCACCGTCCGGCTCAGGATCGAGCCTGGACGGGCCGTCACCGCTTACCACGGCTGGTACGTGACGGACGTGCTGGACGTGAAGACCACCCACGGCGAGATCTACGCGATCCTGCGCGGCGGGACGCACCATCTGCGCACGCCCGTCACCAAGGGCCACGACCAGCCGTTCGCCGTCCCCGCCTCCAGCGGCCCGCCTGCCGGGCGCGCGACGCTGGTGGGGCAACTGTGCACCCCCAAGGACGTCTTCGCCCGCCACGTCACCGTTCCGGCCCTCCGGCCCGGGGACGTGGTGGCGTTCGGCATGGCGGGCGCATACGCGTGGAACATCTCGCACCACGACTTCCTCATGCACCCGAAGCCGACCTTCCACCACCTCCGCTAGTCGCCACAGCCCGGCCGCCACACGGCCGGCACGAGCGGCTGATCGACGGGCTGCTCACCCTGGCCGGCGGCGAGAGCACCGTGATCGGGTCCGCCCCGCTCGACCTCGCCGCCGCCCAAAGCCGCCCAGGCGTGAGCCCGCTGCCGGCGCGTCCCCACCCGGCATGCGCGACGTGCCCGCCGGGACCTACCGGCCCCGGATCTCCTCGGCCAGCCGCCGGAACCCCGCACTGCTCACCAGCAACGCGGGCCCACCCGGATCCTTGCTGTCCCGAATCGCCACCACCGCCGAAACCCGAGCGACCTCCACACAGTGGCCGCCGTTGTCACCGCTGCGCGAGGACTTCCGCCACCGCGCGTTGTTCAACTCCATTTTTCCGCCGCCACCTTTTTAATAAGTTCGATCGACTGCCCGAGGGGATAGGCATGAGCCTGAATCAATGCGAAAATCTCCCCGAGACGAATGATGTCCTCACGGTCGACGGTCGTCTCACCACGCAGAACACCATCCCTGTATGCTACCTCGTTCCCACCCGCGAAGGTACCTATCACGAACGGCCCGGACAGCCCTCCATGCTGGACGCACGGGACAATCTGAATTCTCACCCGGTGTGATGACAAGGCGACCAGATGTCCGAGCTGATCGCGCATGACACCCCTCCCGCCGATGTCCCGATAGAGCACCGACTCGTCGATAACGCACAGCAGATTGGGCGGCTCCGGCTCACTCCGCGTGAGAATCTTCTGCCGCACCATTCGCGTGTCGGCCGCTCCCTCATTTCCGTCCAGCAGGGCGGTCGCGTACGCGGGGGTCTGCAACAGCCCGTCGACGGCGAGCGGCTGGTAGCTGCGGATGTGCATCGCGTCCGGCTCACGCTTGAACCAGTCGGTGAACCAGGTCGGAACGGCCCCCACGCCCTTGAACAGGCCGTCCCACAGGCGGGTCAGCGCGTCCCGGGCGTCCAGGGCGCGGTCCGCCTCGACGGCCATCTTCCGGTCGCAGCCCGACTCGGCCCGTTCGACCGCGCTGATGGTGCTCTTCGCGTACGGGATCTTCTGGCTGAGCTGGAGGCAGGAGAATCCGGCCGCCTCCCGGTAATGCCGCAGTTCGCTCCCGAAGAGCGCTTCCCGCGATTCCCAGGGACGTAGGTCATTCGGTCGCTGCGGCATCCGCTGCTCCCCTCGTCGGCCCGGCCGGTGATGGCCGGTGATGGCTGGTGACGCGATCCGCACGGCCGAACTTCGGCCGGTCACCGTGTTCTTCCGGTCACACAGCGTGCCATAGGGGTGATGATTTCGACTGGCAGTCGGACAACATTCCAAAGGTCGTCCCATGATCGACATAAACGCTCGCACACACGCAACGGCCGCGACGCTCGTCCTCGCGCCGACCGACCGGGCGCCCGCCGCGGCGCGCGCATTTCTCAGCGAGGTGTTCCGACAACGGGGCCTCGGCGACGATTACGTGGCGCGGCTCGTGATCACCGAACTCGTCACCAATGCCTACAGGCACACGGGCACGAAGATGATCGTGGCGCTGGTCCGAACCGAGAACGGCCCACCCGTCATCGAGGTGTGGGACCAGTGCGACCGGCTGCCCGACGTACGGCCGGCCGATCAGACGGCGGAGTCCGGGCGCGGGCTGCCGATGCTGTCGATGCTCGTCCATGAATGGGGCACCCGCCCGCTGGTGGAGGGCGGCAAGGCCGTATGGGCCCGACTCATCGACTGACCCGCACCGGGAGCCGGAAGAACCCGCGGAGCAGAGCGTTCAGCCACCGCACGTCCGCCCGGGGAGGTCACCTCGCCTTTAACCTCGCCAGGTGAACATCGCCAGTGCCACACGAGTCGTGCACGCGCTCGCGTCCAGCACCCCACATATGGATCTGCCGTACTTGTACTCCTGGCCCCGGATCGCCGCGCGACTGCTCCAGGACGGCTGCCGGTGGCCGGCTCTGACCGAACTCGCCGCCATCGACGGCCCATCCGACCAGGATGCCGTCCTTGAGGAGAAGGTGGCCCGCCTGGCGCAGCAGACCCGAAGCGGCATCGGACCGGCATTGAACATCTGGGACATCGCTGCCGGGCTGATCGCCTGCATCTGGAAACATGGCGACTACGACGCCGGCGACGCGATCGCTCACCTCGACAGCCTGTGGAGCATCGCGCGACACTCGGACATGAAGCCGGGCTTGCGGCCCGAAGGCGTGAACATCATCGGTGAAGGCGTCGCGTTGTGGGCCGGCTTCGCCCACGTCGACGTCACCGCGGAAGCGGAGCAGGTACTGACCCGAGCGGTTCCGCTCATCCCTCCGGACCCGTTCAGCGCCCCGGTCTGCCACGCCGTCCTCGACGGCTTCTCCTGACAGGACTCACCCGTGTGGGGGATCTGGTCGACTCTGTGAGGGGAGTCGGGCGACCCGCTGGACCAGCAGGATCTTGGTCATGAGCCTGACTGTTTCGAACGTTCCGCGCTGGGCACTGTGGGCCGGACACACCGCGGCACTGGTCGCCCTACCCTCAAGCCTGTGGCGGATCGGGCTCGCCCTCGGCCACCCCCTCGGATACACCCAACAAGGACTCCACGACCTCGTCGGCACCGACCAGTGGGGCCCCGTCTACCTCGTCGCCCTCAGCGTCCTCGCGGAAATCGCCGCCATCCTCACACTCGCCCTCATCCACCCCTGGGGCGAAGTCGTACCGCGATGGGTGCCACGACTGGGCGGAACGACCATCCCCACCAAAGCCGTACTGATCCCCGCCTGGACCGCCGTCGCGATCCACACACTGCTCTGGACACAACTACTCTTCTGGTGGACCATCCCCCACCCCGGCATGACCGAACAAGGCCGCCTCCTCGTCGGACTCCTCTACATGCCACTCATCGCCTGGGCACCACTCATGGCCGCCACCACCATCGCCTACCAACGCCGCCGACGCACCCAGACAACCTGACAGCCTGGCCGAGCGAATCACGGTCCTGACGAGCCACCGCAGCAACCGCCACGCCTTGAGCTGGGCATCCGCCCGCTCACCCGGCCTCGCCCATGCGCCGCCAGGCCGGGACGAGCAGGGCCTGGCGGCGAAGCACACGCGATGTGGGCAGGGCGGGGACGGCTAGGCCGGGGTGCCACCGGTGTTCTGGATCAGTTGCTTGAGCACCTTCAGGGTGGTGACGTAGTCGGCGTCATCGATGTCCTTGTGGATGCGGACCCCGATCGTCGGCGCGTGCTCCTTGACTCCGGCACGGGCCTTGTCCCCCGGCTCGGTGATCCACAGCCGTTCGTCGGCGTCGCGGGTGATCCAGCCGCGCTCCAGCAGAACCTCCGCCTCCGCCTTCAGATCGTCTTCGGCCCTGAGGTAGGAGCTCATGGCCTGCTGGAGTTCGGGGATGGTCATGCCCTGGCCGTCGGGCGAGATGTCGTTCTTCGACAGGTTGCGCAGCAGCCAGAACTGAGGCTGGGTGAAGCCGATTTCGGCGAGCTGGTCCCGGATGTACGAGATGACGGACTCGTAGGCCAGCCCGGTCCAGTACGCGGCCGGCTGCGTGGCGGAGATGTGCGGCGTCGTCATTTTCGGTTCCCCCCTGGGAAGGTCGGCTGATGTGGGAACCGTAGAACCTCAAGCTCACTTGAGGGCAAGTCCGGCCATGTCGTACCCGCGGACTACGATCGCCGATCGTGAAGCTCGAAGATCAGCTATCGGTGTTGGCGGAGTCGGGCCTGCCGCTTTCAGCAGGCCGGACCGTCGCGGAGTTGTTGTACTCATTTCCACGAGAGGCGTACGAGCGTGAGCCGTTCTCCCTGGTGCTGTTCACCCTCGGCATCGAGGTCGAGAGCGAGCCGTGGGGACGGTGGTTCTGCGACCGGGCGTGGAACTTCGACACCGAGTGCGTCCATGGGCCGGGCGCGTACGTCAAGATCGCCAGGCAACTGAGCCGGATCGCCGGTCGGCCGGACGCTCTGGCCGACCTGCGCGACCATGTCGATCTCGACATCGGGGAGGCGTGGATCGAGTACGCGGTCGGCGATCGCCGGCGCCGCTGGGACATCCAGGTCAGCGACGACTGGGCCGACCTGACGGTGGTCAGTCACCTGATGGCCGAGCTGGAGCACGACGGCCGGCGATTCCATTCGATGGAGAACGGCCAGTCCATGGTGCTGTTCTTCCTCGACGACGTCACGGCCGGCCGGCTCAACGAGATCGCGGGCGAGCGTCAGGTCGTCGCCGTTCAGACTGAGTTGGTCGCCGGCTGGTGATGATGCGGTGTGGGTTCGGGCGACGGCGGCGGCCGGGGCCGGCCCCGGCCGCCGCCGTCGTCGATGCTTCCTAGGGCTTCTGTCCGGGGCTGTCGACGATGCCCGCCTTGAGACGGACGGTCAGGTTCAGGAGGTCGCCCTTCTTGAGCGCGACTTCACCGTCGTTGCCGCGGCTCTCGTGGTCCTTGACGACGACCGCGCGCTCACCCAGGTACTCGTAGGTCTTCGGGTTGATCAGCAGCTCCTTGTGCAGCCAGCCCTCCTGCGAACGGCCGAGTCCGATCGCGGGACGGCCCGCCGCGTCCGCCCGCCCGGCGGCGAGCGTCACACCCGGGATCACCTTGATCGCGCGGAACACCGCCGCCTCCGTCTTCGGTGGCAGCGGAGTCTCCCTGAGCACCGCACTGAGCATGGCGTACGCGGTCGCGTAGCGGCCCTCCGCCGTGCTGCCGAGCCCGCCCATGTCGGTGTAGAGCCGGCGCAGCAGCGCGCCCGGATCGGTCGGCAGCGCCACCAGCGAGGCGTAGTCGGACGGCGGGGTCGTCTGGGGGCCCGTCCCGATGGTCACCACCTTGCCGTGCTCCAGGTGTGCGGCCAGCTTGCCGTCCGCGCGCTTCCAGGTGCGTGTCACCACGCTCTTGGACGCGTCCTTGGAGACCGCTCCGTTCGGGGTGCTTCCCTCCCGCACCCGGGACTCCAGGTACACCCACTGATCAGGCCGGGGCGGGGTGAACGGGCGCTGCTCCGCCGCCAGCGCGGCCCGTTCGAGCGCCACCGACGCGTTGGCCACCGGCCCCGCGGGAATGCCGGGGAGCACCGGGCGAGGCCGGCCGTGCCCGTCCGTCCCTCCCGTCTGGACGACGGTGACGCCCACCGCGACCGCGGCGGCCAGGACGCCGACCGCCGCCAGCCGGACCGCCGGGCGCCGCAGCCGGAACCGCCGCGCCGGCCGGGCCTTCCCGCCCTCGGCGGGGGCGCCCGACAGCGCGGCGCGTTCCAGCAGCGCGGCGCGGGCCGAGGCACGCGCCGTGCCGGACGGTGCCGCGGGCTCGGCCCAGGTGTCGTGCAGAATCTCGAGGTCGTTCATCAGTTCAGGTCCTCTCTGAGCGGGTCGGTCTCGCCCAGCGCGGCGCGGATCTTCTTGCGGGCCCGGTGCAGTCGTGACCGCGCCGTCCCGTCCGGTATCCCGAGCGCCTCCGCGGCCCCCTGGAGACTGAGCTGCGCCCAGGCCACCAGCAGCAGGACGTCCCGGTCGCCGGACGACAGCGAGCCGAGCGCCGCCGCCAGCGCACCACGTGTCGCCCGCGCGTCGAGCCGTCCGGCGACCAGGTCGGCGTGCCCCTCGGCGACGGCGGGCACGCCGGTGCGGGCGAGCGCCCGGTACTGGCGCACCTCGGAGCGGTGGTGCCGGGAGATGAGGTTCGAGGCGATCCCGTACAGCCAGGGGCGCGCGTTGCCGCGCGTGACGTCGTAGCTCCCCCTCCGCCCGAAGGCGATGAGGAACGTCTCGGCCGCGACGTCGTCGGCGAGGCTCGCGCCGAGCCGCCGGGCCGCGTACCCGTGGACGGCGTCATAGTGCCGGTCGAAGACCTCGGCGAAGCATTCCGGCTCCTGCTGGGACCGCGCGATGATCGCGCCGTCCCCCTCACCGCGTCCGGCCGCCGTGCGCGGGTCCCGCGCCGGCGTCACCGTCGCCATGTCCATGCTTCTCGGTTCATGTCATGCCTTCCGCGTGGATGGTCACCCCTGCTTCGCCGATCCCCCGGCCCGCGTTCGCGGTGCGGTGCGGGAGAGCGGGGTGGGGCGGCTGCCAGCATCGGGAGTCGGAGCCGGGCTAGAAAGATCGGTATGGAACTCGCTCAGATACGCCTGATGGTGTCCGACTTCCCCGCGGTCTACCGCTTCTACCGGGACGTGCTCGGGCTCAAGCCGCAGTTCGAGGCCGAGAGCGGCCCGTACGCCAAGCTCAGCCCCGACACCGGACACGCCGCGATCGCGCTCCAGGACCGGGCGCAGATGGCCGAGGTGCTGGGGAAGCTGGCGGCGGAACCGGAGGGGTACCGCGTTCTGGTGGTACTGCGGGTGGACGACCTGGACGCCGCCCACGCCGAGCTCACCTCACGGGGGGCGGCGTTCACCCGGGCCCCGGGCCCGATGGGCGATCGGATGAGGGTCGCCTACCTGGAGGACCCGGAAGGGAATCTGATCGAGCTCCAGGAGTGGCTGGCGCTGCGCGAGCAGGCTGGTAACACGCCGGCGTAGCAGCGGGGTCCGTCCGCCGGGTCAGGCTGGGCGCCCGGTCATCGCCGGTCGGGCAGGGTGATGTGCCACCGGCCGGACGGAGTGAGCCAGACGAGGAGTCCGGGCCACGGCTGGGTGAGCCTCCACCCCGGCGTCTGTTTGGTCCGGTGATGGCGGCGGCAAAGCAGGGCGAGATTGCACGCGCACGTGACGCCCGGCCGCCACGGCACCGTGTGGTCAAGATCGCAGCGTCCGGACGGGTTGTTGCAGGTAGGGAACACGCACGTGGCGTGCCGCGCCTCGACCTCGCGGCGCACGGCGGCCGGCGGACGGTGCCCGGGATGCCCATGGCGGTCAGGCCCGCTGCCAGGACACACGGCGTCGCGCAGCTCGGCGATCCGGCCGGTCATCTCATCCAACGCGCGGGCGGTGTGAAGCGGAAGCGCATCGAGTCGTCCAGCGCGCCGCGCCCGCTCGGCGACAGCGGTGAGCCGCCCGTCGATGAGGGCGGCGAGTGCCTCGATGACGCCCGCCTCGCCGCGAAGCCCGTCGCCATCCCCGACCAGCGCCGGCACCCCGGCAGGGGCGGCGGGAGCACCGAGGTCAGGCTGAGCGGCACCTTCACTTCGGTGATTCGAGGGCATCCGCCGAGTGGGGGCGTCGCAGGTCTCTCCCCCATCGGCGGGCTGTCCGGCTTGAGCGAGCAGGGTGCGGACGGCGTCAGGGAGCGGCGCGCCGTGGAGGAGCTCTTTGGCCAGGTCGGCGCGGATCTGGTTGAGCGGACGGCTGTCACCGTCGCCCTTGAGCCCGTGGGCGGCTGCGCTGATCTTGTTGTAGATCGCGTGGGCGTCTGTGGCCGCCAGGTCCAGCAACGCCAGATTGGACGTTCCCGACGGCGTCTCCCACACCTCGAGCCGCCGGTTCTTCACCGTCGACGCTCGCCGGTCTTCGACGGCCGCGGGCGCGAGGCGCTCCACGATCCTGTTCACCTTGCGGCGGAGCTGTCCGGTGGTCTGGTCGGACGCGCCGTCCAGAACGGCCTGTTCGACACGTCCGGCGACGCCGTCGGGCATCCGGTCGGTCAGGTCGCAGATCACCCGCGCCTTCGACAGGTCGATGCGGCCCGTCTCCAACGCTCGCCGTGTTCCGGGGAGGTCGGTGCTCAGCCTCCCGGAGAGGTGCATCAGCGTCGCGGCGGCGTTCCCGGTGACGGTCAACGCGGCGGCGACCTCCTCAGTCGTCGACTCGAACGCGGACAGCACCCGGTAATCGGGATCACCGTCACGTTCGGCCCGCTCGCGGCGGTGGGCGAGCTCGGCGATCGCGGCCAGTTCACGTGCCTGCGCCCAAGCGGTCTGCCGACGCGCCGCCGCCGCCACCTCGAGAAGCTCAGGATCGGACAGGCCACCCAGCCGATCCCGGTCGCCCGACAGGCACACCGCCAACTGCGGCCCAGGAGGGAACCAGCCCCGACCATCCCATTCACTCTGCGCCTCAACGAACTCGGCGAGCTGCACGGGCATTCCCATCAGGAATTCACCCCCCTTCCATCAAACGTCTTTCTTCACCCTATTATCAGCACCGAGATCCTTTCAAGTGACATTTTGGACAGAATTGCATTCTAAATCTTCCTCACCTCAGCGCCATCTCCCCTGGATCCAGGCGGCCGTCCAACGCTTCTTGCGGGCCGAGGGCGGCTTTATCGGATAGGGGTGGCCAGGGCGGGTGGGCGGTTGCGGTGTCCTCTGCGGGCAGGCGCGAACGCACAGGTTGCCGGTCGGCGGGCGGCACGTTGGCCGAGGTCACAGGCGGGGATGAGTGGTCTGGTTGAAGGTCGGCGCGGGGCCAGGGCTTGGAGCGCGCGCTTCGCGCGCACCCGCACCGACGGCACGCCCCCAGCGCACGCGCCGACCCCAGGCCGCACCCGTCCTCGCTGACGCTTTTCCGTTCTTCTGCTTTTCGCTTTTCCGCGCGCGAAGCGCGCGTGCGCCGAGGAGCGTAGATTTCATCAAGGCCAAGAAACACACCTCTCTCCGCCGGCGACCTCAACCGAAGTGACCTCGACGGACCACCACGTGCACGCCATCACCGACCCGCTGGGGAAACCTCAGCAGGGCACCCGCCGAGCCTTCCCAGCTCGAAAGAAAGAAACCCCGGCATAGCAACAACCGAAACGCACGCATCGAAATGAACCTGCCGAACACGATCAACCGAACACTCCAACACGCCGGCTTGCGAGCGTGGACGACTACGGGCATCGATGATGGGCCTCAGGATGCCGTCCCGAGGTCCGCTGCTACGCGAGACGCCGCTCCCCGCTACATATCTGACTTACCGCCGGGTATGTGCCTGGCTCACCCCCTGGACGAACGACGAACGACGAACGACGAACGACGTCCGGCCGTGAGGTCGGATGAGGAGAGAGGTCCCATGCTGCTGCTCGACCGGGTGCGTTCGCTGGCGGGTCTGGGAGTGCGGGCCGGGCGCGCGGTGCGCGACGTGGGGGTCCTGCATCCCGTCCGTCCGGACCGGGCGGCGCGGCTGCTGTTCCCGTACGTGCGGTTCGGGCCGGTGCCCGCGACGGTGGGTGCGATGTCGGCGCTTCGGTTCCCCGACCGGACGGCGCTGATCGATGAGCGCGGCGCGTTGACGCACGCGGAGCTGGAGGGGCGGGCTTCCGCGCTGGCCACGGCGTTGCGGGAACGGCTCGGCGAGGACGAGCGGGTCGGCGTGCTGTGCCGTAACCATCGCGGGTTCGTCGAGACCGTCCTCGCCGCGTCCCGGCTCGGGAACGACGTGGTGCTGCTCAACACCGACTTCTCCGCCACGCAGCTCGGGCAGGTCATCGAGCGCGAGGGGGTGGGCCTGCTGGTCCACGACGAGGAGTTCGACCCGGTCGTGGACGGCGCCTCGTTCGGCGGGCGGCGGGTGCACGCCTGGTCGGGCGGCGGAACGTACGAGACGCTCGACGAGCTGGCCGAGGCGACCACGGCCGAGCCGGTGATGCCCGGACGGGTCAGCAGGGTCGTCGTGATGACCTCGGGCACGACCGGGACGCCCAAGGGCGCGCGGCACGACATCTCGATCGGCTCGGTGCTGCCCGCCGCGCTGAGCCATCTGATGCGGGTGCCGGTGCGGTCGGGCGCGCCGATCGTGATCGCGCCGCCGCTGTTCCACGTGCTGGGGTTCGGGTACCTGTCGGTCGGGCTGGGGATGGGGATGCCGGTGGTGCTCTCGCGGCGCTTCGACCCGGCCGCGACGCTGCGGGCGATCGAGGAGCACAAGGCGGAGACGCTGATCGCGGTCCCGATGATGCTCCAGCGGCTGCTGGACGCGGGCACCGTGACCACGACCGCCACCGTGTCGCTGCGGGTGGTCGTGTGCGGCGGGTCGGCGCTGCATCCGCACGTGTCGGAGGCGTTCATGGACGCGTTCGGGGACGTGCTGCACAACGTGTACGGGGCCACCGAGACCGGCTGGGCGACCATCGCGACGCCCGAGGATCTGCGGGCGGCGCCCGGAACCGTCGGCCGGCCCTCGTACCGCCTCACCGTCCGGATCCTGGACGAGGACGGGCGGGAGGCGCCGCCTGGGGACGTGGGCGAGATCCACACCGGCGGCGGACTCCGGTTCGCCGGGTACACCGGGGGCGGCGGCAAGCGGGTGCGGGACGGCCTGACCGACACCGGCGACCTCGGGCACTTCGATGACGCGGGACGGCTGTTCGTCGACGGCCGTGTCGACGACATGATCGTGTCCGGTGGCGAGAACGTGTTCCCCGGCGAGGTCGAGGACCTCCTCGGCGGGCACCCCGGGATCGCCGAGACCTCGGTCATCGGCGTCGACGACGAGAGGTTTGGCCGGCGGCTCGCGGCGTACGTGGTGCGGGCCGAGGGGGCGAGCGTGGACGAGGACGATGTCCGCGCCTACGTGAAGGCGCACCTGGCCCGCTACAAGGTCCCCAGGGACGTCCACTTCGTCGACGAGCTGCCCCGGACCAGCACCGGCAAGGTCAAAGCGCGGGCGCTGCGGGGCTGACCCGGCGCCGCCCCAGGGCGGGATGGAAAGCCGGGGCCGCTCGCACGCGTCGCCGCGCGAAGATGCTCAGGCCGCGTGACGGTGGGGTCAAGCCGTGCGGAGGCGAGGTCAGGCCGTGCAGGGGTGAGGTCAAGCTGTGCAGGGGGGTGCTCGGGCCGTGCGGAGACAGGTCAGGCGACGCGCTGTTTGGCGGCCATGCAGATGCGGGCCAGGTCGTTGAGGGCGTCGGCGCGGCGCTCGTCGAGCGTGCGGCCGTCGCCCTGGTCGGCCTCGGCGAGTGTGTCGATCACCAGGGAGAACACCGGCCATTCGGCGGGCCCGATCGCGCCCTGGAAATCGACGGCGCCGTCCTCGAGGTCGTCGAGATCGAGGTTGCGGGCGAAGGTGGCGAGTGCCGCCTCGGCCGCCACCACCCCGATGCGCATCGCGAGCGCGGCCGGCTGGCGGTCGACGCGCACGGGGGAATCCACGCTGCTAGAACCCATGTTCGACAACATAGAACACACGAGCGAGCCACGTCGAACGTTTGCACGAGTTCCCAGCTCAGAAAACCACCGCGAACGCCTAATCCGCCCCCTAACCCAATCCCCTAACCCAATCCCCCTAACCCGCCCCCTACCCCACCGTCGCCTGAAGGAAGAGGTTGGAGTGGGTGAAGCACACCTCGCCGTCCACCCGGACGGGGCGCATGCCGGTGGGGGCTCCGGTGCCGGCGAGCTCGTCCTCCAGTTCCTTGCGGATCTGGGCGGCGGGCTCGTCCGGGGTCCGCGACATGGCCAGCCACGGTTCCAGCGGCCGGACGTGCTCGAAGCGCTCGGTCCGCTTGACCTCGGCGCCGGCGGCGGTGACCAGCTCGGCGATCCGCTCCTCGGTGAGGGTGGTGCCGTGCGAGGGGTCGCGGAGGCGTTCGATCCGGTCGGCGTCGCCGTCCAGGCCGGGGGGACGGACCAGGTCGGCGATGACCAGGGCCGCGCCCGGACGGCTGACGCGGGCGGCCTCGCGCACCACCGCGGCGGGGTCGGCCACCTGGTGCAGCGAGAAGCGGGTGACCACGAGGGTGAACGAGCGGTCGAGGTGGGGCAGGTCGACCGCGTCCCCGCGGGTGAAGGTCAGGTTGGTGACGCCCTCGGCGTCCGCGGCGCGCTTGCCTTCGGCGAGCATCGCGGGCGTGAGGTCGAGCGCCGTCGCGTGCCGCACCCGGCGGGCGATCGCGCGGGACACCAGCCCGGTGCCCGCGGCCACCTCCAGGACGACGTCCTCCAGGTCCAGCTCGGGCTCCATGAACCGGACGAGCCGGTCCAGGTGACGGGTGAAGGCGACGTTCAGCGCCGGGTCCCCGATCGTGGCCGCCTGCTTGGAGAACTCGCGTACGACCATCTCGTCATGCGTCACCGTCACGTGGCCTCCTCGTGATGTTTGCCCCGGATCATCCCCGAAAGCACCGTCCGTGAAAAGTCTCAGGCGGCGGGAACGCTCTCCAGGAGGGCGGTCAGCCCGGCGGCGTCGAGCAGGTCGGCGGGCCGGACGGTGACGTTCGCGCCGACGTAGTGGAACGCGGCGCTGACCCGCTCGACGGGGACGTCCGCGAGCTCGGCCCAGGCCAGCCGGTAGGCCGCGAGCTGCACCGACGTGTACCCGGCCTCGGCGCCGGACGGCGGGGCGCCGGTCTTCCAGTCGACCACCTCATAGCCGCCGTCTCGGCCCGTGAACACCGCGTCCATCCGGCCCCGGATCAGCCGGTCGCCGATCACGGTCTCGAACGGGACCTCGATGTCGAGCGGCTCGCGCGCGGCCCATTCTGACGCCTCGAACCGCTCGCGGAGCCGGGCCAGATGGGAGTCGTCGGCGGCGCCCTCGTCGGCGGCGCCGGGCAGCTCGCCCGGGTCGAGCAGCCGCTGCTGCCCCCAGCGGCCCTCCAGCCAGGCGTGGAACGCGGTGCCGCGGCGGGCGTAGGGGGCGGGCGGACGCGGCATCGGGCGGCGGATCTGCCGGGCCAGCGCGGCCGGGTCACGGGCCAGGGAGACCAGCGACGACACCGACAGGTGCGCGGGCAGCTCGACGAGCAGCCCGTCGCCGCCCCGACCGCGGTCGCGTTCGGCCAGCAGCAGCTCGACGTCGCGCGCCCACGCCGACATGCGGCCCCGGTCGGCGTCCGCGAGGCCGTCGTCGCCGGCCCAGTGGCGGGCGCGGCCCCGCATCGCGTCCTCGACCATGCGGGCGGCGTCGACGACCGCCTCGTAGCGTTCCCGCGCCGAGGCGTCGGACCGGCCGCGCTCACCCGGCCCGGCGGGCCACTGCGCCTCGTCCGCGTCCGCGAGCAGCGGGTTGGCGGCGCCGTCCTCGGGCGGGTCGGCCCAGGCCGCGACCGTCCCCGCCCCGGCGAGGCAGACGTCGCGGACCTCCTCCAAAAACGGGGACGGGCCGAGCGGCCGGCCGGACGCGCCCCACCAGTAGCCGGTCACGATCAGCAGGCTGGACGCGCGGGTCACCGCCACGTAGGCGAGCCGCCGCTCCTCGCGCAGGTCGCGTTCGCCGCACGCCCGGTCGAACGCGGCGAGGTCGTCCTTGTCCAGGCCGGGCAGCTCGGGTAGATCGGCGCGGTCGCCGCGCAGCGGGAACGGCAGGACGCGCGGGTTGGCCGTCCAGCGGGTCGCGTTCTGCGGCGGCGAGGGGAAGATCGAGCCCTTGGCCGGGTTGCCGTTCTTCTGCGCGGTGAACGACAGGCCCGGGACGATCACGACCGGCCATTCCAGGCCCTTGGAGGCGTGCACGGTGAGCAGCTTGACGCTGTCGGTCTCGCCGACCCGTCCGGCCTCCAGCCCGAACTCCTCGGTCTCGGCCGCCTTGAGGTAGGCGAGGAACGCGCCGAGCGTCGGGTCCTCGGCGTCGCCGGCGAACGTGGCGGCGGCGCCGATGAACGCGTCCAGGTCGGCGCGCGCGGTGACCGGGTCGAGCCCGGACCTGGCCGCGACCTCGATGTCGAGCCCGAGCGCCCGCTCCACCTCGTTGACCAGGTCGGGCAGCGGCAGCCCGACCTGCCCGCGCAGGGTGCGCAGCTCGTCGCGGAGCCGGCGGAGCCGGCCGTGCCCCTCCGGCGAGTACGCCGCGGGCTCGCCGAGGTCGTCGAGCGCGTCGACGAGGCTCCCGGTCTCCTGGTTCAGCTCGCTGACGAGCTGCCGCAGCGGATCCTCACCACCCGCCGCAGCGGTGTCGCCGCCGCCGGGTCGCACGCCGGGGTCCGGGGCCGCGGGATCCGAGTGGTCCGAGGGATCCGGCAGGGCCGCGGAATCCGACAGGGACGCGGCGCTGGGGGGCTCTGGGAGCTCTGGGGGTTCTGGCGGGGTGACGTCGCGGGCGGACTCCTGGGCGAGGGCCCGGGCGCGGCGGCCGAGGGCCACCAGGTCGCGGGGGCCGAGGCGCCAGCGGGGGCCGGTGAGGAGCCGGGCGAGGGACGCGCCGGCGGTCGGGTCGTGCATGACGCGCAGCGTGGCCACCACGTCCTGGACCTCGGGGACGGTGAGGAGCCCGCCCAGGCCGACCACCTCGACCGGGACGCCGCGGCTCTCCAGGGCGCGGCGGATCAGCGGGAACTGCGACCGCTTGCGGGCCAGCACGGCGATGTCGGAGTAGCGGAGCGGGTCGCCCTCCCACGTCCCGCCGTCGGGCGCGGCCTGCGGGTCGCCGGCCATGACGGCGGCGACGCGGGCGGCGATCCGGTCGGCCTCGTCCTCGATCGTGGCGAACAGCGCGCACTCGACGCGGCCCCGCGCCTCGCGGCCCGCGCCGGGCACCAGGCGCGGCACCGCCTTGGTGTCGGCGCGCAGCTCCTCCTGCACCCGGGCCGCCGCGTCCAGGATCCGCTCACCGTTGCGGAAGCTGCGGCTGAGCTGCGTCACCGCCGCCGGAACCGCGCGCCGTCCCTCGATCGGGGCCTGCGCGGGGAAATCGTGGGCGAAGCGGAGCAGGTTGCCCGCGCTCGCGCCGCGCCAGCCGTAGATCGACTGGCACGGGTCGCCGACGGCCGTCACCGGGTGCCCGCCCGCGAACAGCGAGCGCAGCAGCACGAGCTGCGCCTGGCTGGTGTCCTGGTACTCGTCGAGCAGCACCACCGAGAACCGGGACCGCTCGATCATCCCGACCTCGGGATGCTTGTAGGCGATCCGCGCGGCCAGCGCCATCTGGTCGCCGTGGTCGACGACCTCCCGTCCGGCCTTGGCGCGGTGGTACGCCTCGATCAGCGGCATGAGCTGCTCGCGGACGGCATGCTTGGCGAGGATGTCGCGCTGCGCCTTGAGCGGCTTCCCGACCGCGGCGAACCGCTCGTCCAGCCACGTCCCGACCCGGCGGACGTCGCCCGCGGTGCGCAGGTGCTCGGACAGGTCGCCGGCGAGCTCCATCACCGCCTTGGTGACAGTGTCGGGCGCCCAGTCGACACGGTCCATCGGCCCGGCGTAGGCGTCGACGACCCGCGAGCAGATCTGCCACGCGACCGCCGGGGAGATCAGCCGCATCGTCGGCTCCAGCGCCTCGCGCAGCGCGTGGTCGCCGAACAGCCGGGACGCGTAGGAGTGGTAGGTCGACACCATCGGCTCGCCGTCGAACAGCGACTCGCCGCCGAGCCGTTCGAGCTCGTCCGCGGGCAGCACCTCGCGCAGCGCGTCGAGGCGCTTGCGCACCCGCGCGCCCAGCTCGGCCGCGGCCTTGCGGGTGAAGGTCAGGCCGAGGACCCGCTCGGGCCGGACGAACCCGTTGGCGACCAGCCACACCACCCGGGCCGCCATCGTCTCGCTCTTGCCCGACCCGGCGCCCGCGATCACCGCCAGCGGCGCCAGCGGCGCCTCGATCACCCGCGCCTGCTCCAGGGTCGGCTCGGGGATCTCCAGCAGCCTGGCCAGTTCCGCGGGACTGATCACCCCGTTCCCCCGTGCTCGTTCGCGGGCGGCCCCGGAGCGGTCACGGGGGCGGCCCGGCTGGATTCGATGGCGGGCCCGCCGCGCGACCTCGCGGCGACCGGGTGGACCGGCCCGGCCCGCCCGGACGCCCGGCCGCTCGGGTCAGTCACCGACCTGGCCGCCCTCGTCGTGCACCGGGCAGCACGAGCGTACGGGGCAGGTCCGACACTTGTCGTTGGCCCGCGCCTGGAAGACCTCGCCGGCCATCCCGGTCGCGACGATCTCCACCAGTTTCCGCGGCCACTCGGGATCGTCGTCCTGCCCGGGGGGCGGCTGCTCCTGCTCGCGGGCGCGCGCGGTGAACGCCGCCTTGCCGACCTGGATCAGCTTGGCGCCGCCCGGCTCGATCAGGCCGTGCCGCTCGAACGCGCCGAGCATCACCGCGTACTGGTAGACGCCGAGCTGCGGGTGGCGGGCCAGGTCGTCCTTCGGAACCGCGGTGGTGGAGGTCTTGATGTCGATGATGACCGCGCGGCCCTGCTCGTCGCGTTCGGCGCGGTCGATGCGGCCCTTGATGACGACCCGGCCGAGGTCGACCTTGAACGACTCCTCCAGCGCGACGACCTCGTTGGGGTTGTCGCGGTGCCAGCCGAGGAACTTGTCGACCATCGCGGCGGCCTGCTCGCGCTGCTTCTCCGAGTACCAGGCGCTGCGGAACTCCAGGTCGTTCCAGATCTCGTCGAGCCGCTCGGCGACGTGCACCTCGCCGACGCCGTCGTCGGCGCCCGCCATCTCGGCGACCGCGTGGATGACCTTGCCCATGGTGCTGTACTCGTTCGGGCCGCCCTCCTGCGCGCCGACGGCGGAGGCCAGCAGCCAGCGCAGCCCGCAGGTGGTGAACGCCTCGACCTGGGACGGGGAGATGGTGATCGGCTCGTCCTCGGCGAACGCCGGGCCGGGGTCGGACAGCGCGGTGATGGCGTACCAGTTCTCCGGACGGGCGCCGCGCACCCCCGCGCGCGCGAGGCGGGCCAGGTGCCCGGCGGCGGCGCGGCGCAGCGGCTCGGGGCGGGACGGGTCGGCGACCGCCGAGCGCAGGTCGGCGACCAGCGCGGGCAGCGACAGCCAGCGGGTCTTCTCGTCGAGCTGGGACTCCTCGATCGCGCCGGGCACCAGCTCGTTGAGGAACCGGGAGGGGCGCTCCTCGCTGTCGGCGCCGCCCACCGCGGTGACCACCAGGCGGCGGCGCGCGCGGGTGACGGCGACGTAGAACAGCCGCCGCTCCTCGTCCATCATCTTGGCGGCCATCGACGCGCCCGCGGCGGCCTCCCCGCCGGTCTCGTTGCCCGCCGCGTGCTCGATCAGCTCCTCGACGCCGAGCAGCGAGCCGCGCAGCCGCACGTCCGGCCAGACGCCCTCCTGGACGCCCGCGACGACGACCACGTCCCACTCCAGGCCCTTGGCGCGGTGCGCGGTCAGGATCCGCACCGCCTCGCCCTGCGGGGCCTGCTCGGCGAGGGTGTCGCCGGCGATCTCCTGGGACGCGATGTTGTCGACGAACAGCTCGGGCCCGGCCTGCGGCAGCCGGTCGACGAACCGCGCGGCGTGGTCGAACAGCGCGACGACCGCGTCGAGGTCGCGGTCGGCCGCCGCGCCCCGGGTGCCGCCCTTGACGCTCTGCTCCAGCAGCGCGTCGGCCTGGCCGCTCTCCTGCCACACCGCCCACAGGACGTCCTCGGCGGTGCCCTTCCCGGCCGCGTCCCGGGCGACCTCGATCAGGTGCCCGACCCGTTCGGCGGGGGCGCGCACCTTCTCGTGGACGAGCGCGAGCTCGCGCGGGTCGTCGATCGCGGCGACCATCAGCTCGTCGAGCTGCCGGTGCCCGCCGGACAGGTCCTCCAGGTCGCGCAGGGCCCGTTTGAGGCGCCGCATCGCCAGCGCGTCGGCGCCGCCGAGCGGGCCGGTGAGCAGGTCCTCGGCGACGACCTCGTCCAGGTGGCCCTTCTTCAGCGCGGCGCGCAGCAGCACCAGGATCGGCCGGACGGCCGGTTCGGCGATCAGCGGCACCTCGTCGCCCGCGACGACGACCGGGACGCCGGCCTGCGCGAGCGCGCGGCGCAGCACCGGCACCTGCCGGACCGCGCTGCGCACCAGCACCGCCATCCGCGACCACGGCACGCCGTCGAGCAGGTGCGCGCGGCGCAGCTCGTCGGCGACGAGCGCGGACTCCTGACTCTCGGAGTCGGCGATGACGGCCCTGACCTCGCCCTCCTCGACCCCCTCCGGGTGGCCGAGCGCGCGGTGCTCGGCGGCGAGCGGGCCCGCCGGGAGGCGGCGCGCGATGCGGCGGGACGCGGCGAGGATCTCCGGGCCCATCCGGCGGCAGGTGCGCAGCGCCACCACCGGCGCCGGATCGCCGCGCAGGGTCGGGAACCGCTCGGGGAACCCGAGGATGCCGCGCACGTCGGCGCCCCGGAACCCGTAGATCGACTGGTCCGGGTCGCCGACCACGACCAGGTCGCGGCCCTCCCCCGCCAGCCGCCGCAGCAGCTCCTCCTGGGCCGGGTCGGTGTCCTGGTACTCGTCCACGAACACCGCGTCGTAGGCGTCGCGCTCGCGGACCCGCGCGGCCTCGTCGGTGAGCGTCCCCGCGGCCATGTGGATCAGCTCGGCGTAGTCGTAGGTCGGGACGGGGTCGAGCGAGAACCGGTCGGCGTACCGGTCCATGAACGTGCCGATCGCGGGCCAGTCGTCGCGGCCCCGCGTCCGGCCGAGGCCGAACAGGTCCTCGGGCACGTACCCGCGTTCGGCGGCGCGCAGCGCGAAGTCGCGCAGCTCCTCGGCGAACCCGCGGGTCGCCAGCGCGGCCCGCAGCCGCTCGGGCCAGTCGCGGGCGCCGTCGGCCAGCTCGCCCTCCAGCAGCCGCCGCACCTCCAGGAGCTGCTCGGGCCCCGACAGCAGCCGCGGCGCCTGCTCCTCGTTCAGCACCGCGTCGCGTCTGAGCAGCGCGTAGGCGTACCCGTGGAACGTCAGCGCCAGCGGCGTGCGGGTGGTGCGGCGCAGCCGTCCGGTGATGCGCTCGCGGAGCTCGCCCGCGGCCTTGCGGCTGAAGGTGAGGACCAGCACCCGCTCGGGGTCGACGCCCCGGTTCTCGATCCGGTCGACGACCGCCTCGACGATCGTGGTGGTCTTGCCGGTGCCGGGACCGGCCAGCACCAGCATCGGCCCGCCGGCATGCTCGACGACCCGTCGCTGCTGCTCGTCGAGCACCGGCGGGACGGCCCGCGCGGGACCCGCGCGGCGCACGAGGCGATAGGAGGCTTGCGGCACAACAGTCGATTCCAGCAGATCATCGGAGCTGGTCTGACCACATCGCACGCATGTCGCGGACGAAACCCCCGTGACCACACCGTCACCGCCGGTACCGCACGTCCCCGAACCCCTTGCTGAGGTGCGGTTTCAGCGCTCAGGTCAGGCGGCCCGCCCCAGCTCTCAGGTCGGGCCGTCCCAGCGCGCCCGCCGGATGTCGACGCGGCGGCCGTCCGGGCGCAGCGGCGTTCCCTCCGCGCGGTACTCCTCGTGCGCGCGGACCTCGTGCCCCGAGGCCGGGCTCCCGTCGGCGCGCACCACCCGCCACCACGGCACCCCGCCGCCATAGAGGGACATCACCCGTCCCACCTGGCGGGGCCCGCCGGTCCCGACCAGCTCGGCGATGTCACCGTAGGCCAGCACGCAGCCGGGCGGTATCCGCTCGACGGCGTCCAGGACCGCCTCGGCGTATTCGTCAGGTTCGGACTGCATCCGAGAATTCTCGCGCTTCACAGGTGCCGCCGCTGCCGCTGCCGCTGCACGGTCACTCGTCGATGGACGGGCGGCGGCGGAACAGGTGGGCGATAGCGGCGACCAGGCCGATACCCGACAGGACGCAGGTCGCGGCGTACGCGACGATGGGCCCGCCGGCCCGGTGCACGACCTGCACGGGACGGACCGCGTCCGTCCCGAACCGCCGCGCGGCGGGCAGCCCGGCCCCGGCGGTGCGGACCCCCGCGAGGCGGTCGGACTCGGTGAGCGCGGCGAGCGCGTCGGCGCGGCCGAAGCCGACGCCGAGGTCGTAGCCGCGGGCCGGACGGCCCCGGGCCCCGCCCACGATGGCCTGGGCGACCAGCGCGGGCGCCAGCCCCGGGTGGCGGGACCGGACCAGCGCGGCGATGCCGGACACGAACGCCGTCGCGGGACTGGTCCCGTCGCCGATCCAGTACCGCGACCCCGGCCCGGCGCCGATGATCTGCACGCCGGGCGCCGACACCACCACGGCGGAGTTCCGGTTGGAGAAGCCCGCGTGCCGTCCGGCCGAGTCGACCGCCGCGACGGAGATCACACCGGGGAACGAGGCCGGATAGGAGTACTCGGTGTGCCCGCCGCGCCGCGCCGGGCGGTCGGCGCCGCCGTTGCCCGCCGCGGCGACCACCACCACGTTGCGGCGGATCGCGTCGGCGACCGCCTCGCGTTCGCGGCGGGTCGGGTACGAGCGGCCGAGCGACAGGTTGACGACGTCGGCGCCGTGGTCGACCGCGTAGCGGATGCCCTGGGCGATGGTGCCCTCGTAGCGCTCGTCCTCGGTGAACGCCGCGAACCCGGGCTCGTCCCGCTCCAGGATCACCCGCAGCGACAGCAGCCGGGCCTCGGGCGCGACGCCGAGCATCCCGGCGGTGCCGCCGGGGCCGTGGCCGTGCCCGGCGATGATCGAGGCCATGTTGGTGCCGTGCAGCCGCTTGGGCGCGACCCCCGGCGGGTTGGCGCCCTCGGTGTAGTCGGGGCCGGACGTGACCGAGCCCGCCAGGTCGGCCTGCGCCGGGTCGACGCCCGAGTCCAGCACGGCGACGGTCACGCCGCGTCCCTCGGCGAGGTCCCACGCGCGGGGCACGTTCAGCGACTCCAGGACGGGCGTCATCGCGTCCCGCACCTGATCGGCGCGGGCGGGCCGGGCGGACGGTCCGAACACGGCGGGGACCGCGAACAGGACGGCGCCGAGGGCGGCCATCAGCCCGCGCATGGTCAGCACGACCAGTCCGGGGTGTCGCAGCGGACCGGCGCGGCGGCGGTGAGCGGGCGCAGGACGCCCTCGACGAGTTGCGGGCCGAGGGCGGGCAGGTCCGGCTGCTGCTGCCCGGCGCGCAGGGCGGGGCGTCCGTCCGCGTAGCCGACCGTCGCGGCGACCACGTACGGGCCGTGCTGCGCCACGGCGGCGGACTGCCGGGCCGCGTCGCCGAAGCGGGCCGTCACCGAGCCCGGGAAGGGGACCGCGCGCAGCCCGGGACGCGGCGATCCCCTCGGGAACCAGGGGACGACCGCGCGCGCCGCCGCCTCGTCCGGGAGGACCACCACGGCGACCGTCACCGCGAGCCCCTGCGGCTGGTCGAGGTAGGTGGCGCGGAGCACCGCACGGCAGCCGCGGACGTCGAGGGACGCGCCGAGCCGCTGGTCGACGGCCGTGCCGCACCGGGTGTCGGAGTCGATCCCGACGCGGCGCGCGGTCTCGGCGGACCCCTGGTCGAGGGTGTAGGGGATCTCCGCGGGGAAGACGCGCCCGGAGGGCCACGCCTGATAGCGGCGGGCCACCTCCGCGGACACCGCGGCGGCCCGTTCCGGACGGCTCGGGTCACGGGTCAGCTCGGCGGCCAACCGCACCCCGGCGACGCTGAGCACCGTCGCGCATCCGGCGGCGGCCACCAGCGCGAGGGGCACCCGGCGTCCCCCGGCCCGTTCCCCGAGCGGCTCCCGACCGGCGTCCGGGGCTGAGATCTCGGCGCGCGACACGGGGCGGAGCGTAGCCGACAGACGATCAAGACACCGGACGCGGCCCGGGAGGTTGGTCAGGGGACGGCCGGGGACGCGGCCCGGGGGCGCGGCCCGGGGACACGGTTAAGGGACGCGGGCGGTGGGGCGGGGGGGGCGGCGGGCGAAGACGACCGCGATCGTGACCGCCGCCGCGGCGCCGCCGATGCCGAGCACCAGCACCACCGCGATCAGCGGGCGCACCCACACCGGACGGTCGATCACGTCGACCGGGCCCGGGGCGGATCCGAACCGCTGCGCGGCGGGCTTGCCGCCCCCGGCCGTCCCGGACGAGGTCAGCCCGTCCGCCGCGGCGAGCGCGCGCGGCGCGTTGACCTCGCCGAACCCGACCTCGGGGTCGTAGGTCCCGGCGGGCCCGTACCGGGTGCCGGCGATGAGCGCCTGGGCGACGAGGGCGGGCGGCAGCTTGGGGTGCCGGGCCCGGATCAGCGCGGCGATCCCCGAGACCAGCGCGCTGGAGTCGCTGGTGCCGTCGCTCATGTAGTACTTGCCGTCGGGGCCGCCCGCGGGCAGCCCGGCGCCCGGCGCGGACAGCAGCACCGAGTAGTTGCGGTTGGAGAACATCGCGCGGCGGTGCCCCGGCTCGGTGGCCGCCACCGCGATCACGCCGGGGTAGGCGGCCGGGTAGGAGTAGGGCGCGAACCCGTCGGAGTCGAGCCGGCGCCCGCGGTCCCCGTCGTTGCCGACCGCCGAGACCACCACGACGCCCTTGCCGATGGCGTACCCGATCGCGGCCCGTTCGGCGGGCTCCTCCTCGTACTTGCCGAGGGAGAGGTTGATGACGTCGGCGCCGTGGTCGGCGGCGTAGCGGATCCCGCGCGCCACCGCGCCCTCGGCCTTGTCGGACGAGCGGTAGGCCCCGTAGCTCGCGTCCTCGCGCTCGCCGATCGCGCGGACGGCCAGGATGCGGGCCTGCGGGGCCATCCCGATGATCCCGTCACCGCCGCCCGGCCCGTGCCCGTGCCCGGCGATGAGCGAGGCCATGTTGGTGCCGTGCAGCCGGGCGGGCTTGGTGGCGCCGTCGACCTCGGCCAGCATGTTGGGTCCGCTGATGACCGATCCCCGGAGGTCGGCCTGGCGGGGGTCGACGCCGGAGTCGACCACCGCCACCGTCACCCCGGAGCCCTTGGTCGTCTGCCACGCGGTCTCCATCCCGAGCGTCCGCAGCATGGCGCTCTGCCGGTCCCGGACCTCGTCGGCCCGCGCCGGCGCGGCGGTCGCGAGCGGCAGGCCCGCCGCGACGGCCAGCGCGAGGAGAGCCCTGGCCGCCCCGACCCGGCGCCCCACGCCGGCACCACGGGGTCGGACAGCGGCGGCACGGGTGCGCCCGGAGAGGGCATCACGCCTGAGCGGTGCGTCGCGCATCGGGGTCAGCACCGCCACTCGCGGCTGGAGCAGTCGGGCAGGGACCGCATCGACAGGGACCGCGCGATCGTGTGCGCGATCTGCGGCGCGAGGGTGAACGGGTCGGCGGGCCGGTCCTTCTTGATCGCGGCGGCCGGACGCCCGTCGGCCTGGCCTGAAGTGGTCAGCAGCACGTACGGGCCGCCGCGGTCGGCGGTGCGGGCCTGCCGGGCGGCGTCGGCGAACCGGCCGGACGCGGTGCCGGGGAAGGCGGCGGCGCGCAGCGCGGGCCGCACTCCGCCGGATTGCTCGGGCTCCCGCGCGCCGGGAGTCTCCTGGTAGGCGCGGTCGGCGCGCCACGGATCGGGGAAGGCCACCACGCCCACCGTGACCACGACCCCCTCGAGGTGGTCGGTGTAGGTGGCGCGCAGCACGGCGCGGCAGCCGTGCTTGCGCAGCGTCGCGGCGAGCTCGGCGTCGACGGCGTCCTCGCAGGTGGTGGAGGCGGCGATCCCGGTGCGGGTGGCGAACTCCCCGTCCCCGTCCTCCGGCTTGTAGGAGAGCCTGTCGGGGAAGATCCGGTCGGCGGGCCACGCCTGCCAGCGCCGCGCCACCTCGGCGTTCGCGGCGCGTTGCAGCTCGGCGTTGGTCGGCTCGCGGTGCAGGCTCGCCCACGCCCCGATGAGCGAGACGGCGCTCAGCAGCAGGTAGCAGCAGCCGAGCACGAGCGCGACGACCATCCACTGGCGGCTGCGCAGCCCCAGCACCGTGACCCGCCCGGACGCGGCGTCCGGGCCGCCCGCCATCGGCGCGCCCGGGTGACCGGGCGGCGGGCCCGGCCGCCACTGCTGCGACTCCGGCCGCCACCCCTGCTGCTCCGGCGACCAGCCGGAATGTCCCGGAGGACGGCTCTGCTGCTCCGGTGGCCACCCTCGCTGCTCCGGCGGCCGGCCCTGCTGCTCTGGCGGCCAGCCTTGTGGGCCTGTTCGCCCAGGTAGGGGGCTTGGTTGAACGGCCGACGGGTCCGGTGGACCGGTCGGCTTGCCAGGCGGCGGGCCCGATGGACCGGCGGGCGGTCCCGGTGAGGGCGGCTGTTGTGAGGGGGGCTGGAACGCCACAACCGTCAAGATTAGCTGTGGTTCACCACATTCCGCCCTGCCCGCCGGTAAGACACCGGCCAGGGACCGGGGCGCTCGGCGCTACGGGCGGAAGCCGTTCCGCATCCGCCCGGCCTCCTCGTGGATCCGCGTCTCGGTCTTCCATTCCTGCGGACGTAGGGGCTGACGTGGGCGTTCGACGGTCCGGGGTTCGGGGAATTCCGGGGGGCATGGCAAGGTTGTGCGGTGAAGGGACGATGGCGTCCGCCCCCCCGAACCAGCCGAGCGTCAGCACAGGAGCACTCACCGTGTCGTTGCCACCTCTGGTCGAGCCCGCAGCGGAGCTCACCCGTGACGAGGTCAATCGTTACTCGCGGCATTTGATCATCCCCGATGTGGGCATGGCCGGGCAGAAGCGTCTCAAGAACGCCAGGGTCCTGGTCGTGGGCGCCGGCGGGCTCGGCTCGCCCGCGCTGATGTACCTGGCCGCGGCGGGCGTCGGCACGCTCGGGGTCATCGACTTCGACATCGTCGACGAGTCCAACCTCCAGCGCCAGGTCATCCACCGCCAGTCCTCGCTCGGCAAGCCCAAGGCCGAGTCGGCGGCGGACGCGGTCCGCGAGATCAACCCGCTGATCGAGGTGGTGGTGCACAACACCGCGCTCGACCGCGACAACATCATGGACATCTTCGGCGGCTACGACCTCATCGTCGACGGCACCGACAACTTCGCCACCCGGTACATGGTCAACGACGCGGCGGTGCTGCTCGGCAAGCCGTACGTGTGGGGCTCGATCTACCGCTTCGACGGGCAGGCGTCGGTGTTCTGGGCCGAGCACGGCCCCTGCTACCGCTGCCTCTACCCCGAGCCGCCGCCCCCCGGCATGGTCCCCTCGTGCGCCGAGGGCGGGGTGCTCGGCGTGCTGTGCGCCTCGATCGGCTCGATCCAGGTGAACGAGGCGATCAAGCTGCTGGCCGGCATCGGCGAGCCGCTGGTCGGCCGGCTGATGATCTACGACGCGCTGGAGATGACCTACCGGCAGGTCAAGGTCCGCAAGGACCCCGAGTGCCCGCTGTGCGGCAAGAACCCGACGCAGACCGAGCTGCTGGAGGACTACGAGGCGTTCTGCGGCGCGGTGTCGGAGGAGGCCACCGAGGCCGCCAAGGACTCCACCATCTCGGTGGTCGACCTCAAGGCGATGCAGGACCGCGGCGACGGCATCTTCCTGGTGGACGTGCGCGAGCCCAACGAGTACGAGATCGTCTCGATCCCGGGCGCCACGCTGATCCCCAAGGGCGAGTTCCTCAACGGCTCGGCCCTCCCCCGGCTGCCGCAGGACAAGAAGATCGTCCTGCACTGCAAGTCGGGCGTGCGCAGCGCCGAGGCGCTGGCCGTGGTGAAGGGCGCCGGGTTCGGCGACGCCGTGCACGTCGGCGGCGGCGTGCTGGCGTGGGTCAACCAGATCGACCCGAGCCTGCCGTCCTACTGACGCGCTGAACACTCCGAACATCCCGGACGCCCCGGGCCGCACCCGCGGCCCGGGGCGTCCGGCCGTCCGGGGCGTCCGCCGCTCCGCGGGGGCGTCCACCGGTCTGGGAGGGGCGGGGCCGCGCGTCCCCATGGTTTCGGAGTGTGATATAGCGGATACATAGAGTGACGTAGGGTGGTCTCAGAGTCGGCGCTCCTAGGCGAAAAGCGCATGTGAACGCCGAGTAAACGCAAAGCGCTTGTGATCTCCCCCACGCAGGGAGAGACTGAGCGCGCTCCCGGGTCACACCGTCACGCGAACACCCGCGCGACGTGAGTTCACGCCCCGGCGGCATTCTCTCGATTCTTTGCACGCTTTTCTGGAGGCACGATGTCCACGCAGGTGACCACTGATGCCGAGACTTCGCTCGGGTATCTGGAGCGCCTGACCGACGAACTGCGCTCCCGCGGCTGGACGGTCGAGGTGGCCGCGCCGGCCGACCGCTGGCCGTCCGCGCTGGTGGCCAACCCCGAGATGCGGGCGCTGAACGAGAACGTCATCGCCGCGCAGGAACGGGCCGACCACACCTGGTCGTACTTTTACGGCTGGGGCGAGCGGATCGCGCCGTGCACCGACCCGGCCCGCGCCGCCGCCCTCCTCGGGCGGGTCCTCGGGACCTCCGGCTCCGACCGCTGAGCGCCCGGCCGGGCACCGCGTTCCCTTCAGGGCACCACGCGTTCCTTCAGGGCGCCGCATTCCCATCCGCCGTGTCCAGGCACCGCGTCCAGGGCAGTGCGTCCAGAGCACCGGGCTGAGCGGCCTTCGGGCAGGTCAAATAGCATGCTCGCATGGCATGGAAGCGATATGCGGCGATCGGCGACTCCTTCACCGAGGGGCTCGGCGACCCCCGGCCCGGCGGCGGCTGGCGCGGCTGGGCCGACCGCGTCGCCGCGGAACTCGCCGCGCGCACCGACGGCTTCGCCTACGCCAACCTCGCCGTCCGCGGGCGGCTGCTCGACCAGGTCCTGCAAGAGCAGCTCCCGGCGGCGCTGGATCTGAAGCCCGACCTGGTGTCGGTGTCGGGCGGCGGGAACGACCTGCTCCGTCCCGGGACCGACGTCGACGACCTGGCCGGGCGGATGGACGCCGCCGTGGCCGGGCTGCGCGCCGCCGGCGCCGACGTGGTGCTGTTCACCGGGGTCGACCCGGTCGGCTCGGCGGTGATCCGCCGCACCCGGGGACGGGTCGCGGTCTACAACGAGCAGCTCCGCGCCATCGCGGTCCGGCGCGGCGCGCACGTGGTCGACCAGTGGTCGATGGACGTCCTGCGCGACTGGCGGATGTGGGGCGTCGACCGGCTGCACATGTCGCCGGACGGGCACCGTCGCGTCGCGCTCGCCACGCTGGAGTCGCTCGGCGTCGCGGACGCCGGCGACTGGCGCGAACCCGGGCTGGAGCCGCTGCCCGAGCTCGGCCGCGGCGCCCGCATGCTGTTCGATCTGCGCTGGGCCCGCGCCCACCTCGCCCCCTGGGTGGCACGGCGGGTGCGCGGCCGGTCGTCCGGCGACACCGTCACCGCGAAGCGCCCAACGCTGGCGCCGCCCGACTGATCCGCGTCCGCCCGCGTGCCCGTGCGGAGGGTCAGGCGGACTTGCGTCCGCGGGGCTTGGACTCGGTCTTCTTCGCACCGCTCTTGCTCGACGGCGCCTTCCCGGACGCGGCCTTCCCGGACGCGGCCTTCCCCGACGGCTTCCGCGACGAGGACGACGACGAGCGGGCGGCGGGCTTCTCGGCGCCGCCGCCGCGGCCCTTCTTGGCCGCCTCGACGCTGGCGCGCAGCGCGCTGAGCAGGTCGGCGGCGGGTTCCTCGGCGGCCTCGGCCTCGGGCCGGGTGACCTCCCGGCCCTCGACCTTGGCGTCGATGACCGCCTGGAGCGCCTCGCGGTAGGCGTCCTTGTACTCGCCCGGGTCGAAGTCGCCCTCCATGCTCTCGATCAGTGAGGACGCCATCGTCAGCTCCTGCTTGCGGACCTCGATGTCCTCCTCCAGGAACGGGAACTCGGGCGCGCGGACCTCGTCCGGCCACAGCATCGTCTCCAGGACGAAGACGCCCTCGCGGACCCGCAGCGTCGCCAGCGACTCGCGCTGGCGCAGCGCGATCTTGACGATGGCGACCTGCCCGGAGCCCTCCAGCGCGTCGCGCAGCAGCACGTACGGCTTGGCGCCCTGCTGGTCCGGCTCCAGGTAGTAGGACTTGGCGAAGTAGATCGGGTCGACCTCGGCGCGGTCGACGAACTGGAGCACGTCGATGCGGCGGCTGGACGACAGCGGCAGGTCGGCGAAGTCCTCGTCGGTGAGCACGACCATCTCGCCGCCGGGCAGCTCGTAGCCCTTGGCGATGTCGGAGTAGGTGACCTCCTCGCCGTCGACCGTGCACACCCGCTTGTACTTGATCCGCCCGCCGTCCTGGCGGTGCACCTGGTGGAAGGACACGTCCCGCTGCTCGGTCGCCGAGTAGACCTTCACCGGGATGGTCACCAGGCCGAACGAGATGGCGCCCTTCCAGATACTGCGCATGATCTCTCCTTACCCAGCGTGCTCCTGCCCTTAGCGTCGCAATCCCGTTCGATTTATGCCACAACGATCCGTTGATCCTTTTCTTGGGAACGGCCATCGGGTAGGACCCGACTATGACCATGCCGTGGCCGGTCGAGCCGATGATGGCCGCGACCGGGGACCTTCCGGGCGACACCGGCCGCTGGGGTCTGGAGGTCAAGTGGGACGGCGTCCGCGTCCTCGCCCACGTCTCGGCCGACGGCGTGCGGGCGGGCGGGCGGCGGGCCGGCGAGGTCGCCGGCCGCTACCCCGAGCTGTCCGGCCTCTCCGACCTGCTCCCCCACCACGACGCGACGCTGGACGGCGAGGTGGTCGCGTTCGACGACGGGCGGCCGAGCTTCGAGCGGCTCCAGCGCCGGATGCACGTGGCCCGCCCGGACACCCGGCTGATCCGCGAGGTCCCGGTCCGGTACGTGGTGTTCGACCTGCTGTTCCTGGACGGCAGGCAGCTCTACGACGTGCCGTACGCCGACCGCCGCGCGCTGCTGTCGGAGCTGGACCTGGCCGGCGCGGGTTCCGTCGAGGTGCCCCCGTACCTGCACGGCGGCGACGCCGCCCAGGTCGCCGAGCTGCTGGAGTTCACCCAGGAGCAGCATCTCGAGGGGCTGATGGCCAAGCGCCTGGACTCCCCGTACCGGCCGGGCCGCCGGGTCGACTTCTGGCGGAAGGTCAAGAACTTCCTCACCCGGGAGGCGATCGTGTGCGGCTGGAAGCCCGGCAAGGGGCGGCGCGAGGGCGGCTTCGGCTCGGTGCTGCTCGGCGAGTACGACGGCAAGGGCCGGCTGTGCTTCGTCGGGCACGTCGGCACCGGCTTCAGCGATCGGGCGCTGGACGAGCTGTACGAGGCGCTGTGGCCGCTGCGCCGGCCGTCCAGCCCGTTCGACGAGGAGGTGCCGCGCGAGGTCGCCCGCGACGCCCAGTGGGTTGAACCGCGCCTGGTCGGGGACGTGGCCTACAGCGCCCGGACGAGGGACGGCAGGCTGCGCCACCCGTCGTGGCGCGGGCTGCGCGACGACAAGGATCCGCACGAGGTGGCCGGTGAGTTCTGAGAAGGTCGGCGTCGAGGTGGACGGGCGGGAGCTGACCCTGTCCAACCTCGGCAAGAGCCTCTACCCCGACTTCACCAAGGGCGAGGTCATCGACTACTACGCCCGGATCGCGCCGGTGCTGCTGCCGCACCTCGCGGACCGTCCGGCGACCCGCATCCGCTACCCGGACGGCGTCGACGGCGGGTCGTTCTTCGAGAAGAACGCGCCGTCCCACACGCCGGACTGGGTGCGCACGGCGACGATCCCGACGCCGGGCAGCTCGCGGGGCCGCGACACGCTCGACTTCGTCGTGATCGCCGACCTGCCGACGCTGGTGTGGTGCGCCAACCTCGCCGCGCTCGAACTGCACGTCCCGCAGTGGCGGGTGGGGCCGCGCGGCGGCCTGCGCAGTCCCGACCTGATGGTGTTCGACCTGGACCCGGGCGCCCCCGCGACGGTCGTGGACGCCTGCGAGGTCGCCCGGCTGCTCCGGGACCTGCTCGCCGCCGACGGGCTGGAGTCGTACCCGAAGACCAGCGGCAAGAAGGGCCTGCACCTCTACGTGCCGGTCGAGGAGACCGACCGGACCTCCGAGTACGCCAAGGAGGCCGCCGAGCGGCTCGCCACCGACCACGGCGGCCTGGTCGTCAGCAAGATGGAGCGGCGGCTCCGCACGGGGAAGGTCCTCGTCGACTGGAGCCAGAACAACCCGGCCAAGACCACCGTCGCCCCGTACTCGCTGCGCGCCGCCGCGAGCCCGTCGGTCTCCACCCCCGTCACCTGGGACGAGGTCGGCCGCTGCCGCGCGCCCGCCGATCTGGCGTTCGCCCCCGACGAGGCGCTGGCCAGGGTGGACGAGCACGGCGATCTCCTCGAACCGCTGTTCAGGGAGCGCCGCCCCCTCCCCTGACGGTGCGGCCCTCCCCTGACGATTCGTTCACCTCCGCGCCGCCGTATGTGTTCGAACCGGCACTCTCCGGCGCCGCCTTCCGTCACCATGTGCAGGCGGGAACAGCGTGACCGAGGAGTTGAGCAAGGTGTCGCAGAACCATCGCTTCGACGTCGTGGTGCTGGGCGGGGGCAGCGCGGGCGAGCTCGCGGCCTCGCAGCTTGCCAGGGCCGGACGGATCGTGGCGCTCGTGGAGAACCGGCTGGTCGGCGGGGAGTCGCCGTACTACGCCTGCGTCCCGTCCAAGTCGCTGCTGCTGTCGGCGCGGCGCGGCGAGACCTGGGAGCTGGCCGTCGCCCGCCGCGACGAGGCCGCCCGCCACCGGGCTGACGACGGCGCGGCGGCGCGGCTGACGGGCGACGGCGTGACCATGCTGCGCGGCCGGGGCCGGGTCACCGGGCCCGGCCTGATCGAGGTGGGCGGGACCGAGCACGGGTTCACCGACCTGGTCGTGTGCACCGGCAGCGAACCCGCCGTCCCCGCCGTCGACGGGCTGGCCGAGGTGCCGACGTGGACCAGCGACGAGGCCCTCGCCCTGCCCGACCTGCCGCGCCGGCTGGTGATCCTCGGCGGCGGCCCGGTCGGCTGCGAGCTGGCCCAGGTGTACGCGGCGTTCGGCTCCCAGGTCGCGATCGTCGAGGAGGCCGGGCGGCTGCTGACCGACGAGGCGCCCTTCACCGGGGAGGCGCTGGCGGGCGCGCTCCGCCGGATGGGCGTCGACGTGCGGCTCGGCGCCGGGGTCGCGCGGATGGAGCGCGAGGACGCCGGGGCGCGGCTGTGGCTGTCGGACGGCGGGACGCTCGAGGCCGACCGGGTCCTGGTCGCCGCCGGACGCCGTCCCCAGGTGGACGGGCTGGGTCTGGAGTCGCTCGGCGTCCCCGTCGAGCCCGGCCGCGCGCTGCCGGTGGACGGGACCTGCCGGGTGCCGGCCGGGGAGGACGCGCCGGGCGGGGTGTGGGCCGCCGGCGACGTGACCGGCGTCGCCCGCACGGCGCACGCCGCCCGCTACCAGGCGCGCGTGGTCGTCTCCAACGTGCTCGGCGAGCACCGGGAGGCCGACTACCGGGCGATCCCGCGGGTCGTCCACACGACGCCGACGGTCTACTCGGTGGGGCTGCCGCCCCGGCGGGCCGCCGAACTGGGCTTGGACCTGCTCACGGCCGGGTACGACCTGGCCGCGACGGCCCGCGCGAGGGTGGAGGCCGAAGGCCCGGGCCGGGTGGAGCTCTACGCCGATCGCTCCAGCGGGCTGCTGATCGGCGCCGCCGCCGCCGGGCTCTACGCTGAGGAGTGGATGAGCGAGATCGCACTGGCCATCCGTGCCGAGACGCCGTTGAGCCTGCTCACCGATGTCGTGCACGCGTTCCCGACCTTCGGCGAATCGATCGAGGCGCCGCTCCGGGAACTGGCCGGACGCCTCTGAGGGGGAGGACGCGTGATGAGCGAGACCAGCGAGACCGGGCCCGAGACGCCGGACGAGGCGCAGGAGGCCGACGCCGCCGAGCAGCGGGCCGCCCTGGTGGACGGCGAGGACCGGGACGAGTGGCCCGAGCAGGTCCCCGACGACGTCGACGAGGCCGACGCCGCCGAGCAGAAGCGGGTGGTCGAGATCGACGAGGAGGACTACCGCTGACCCCGGAAGCGGCGGCGGGCGGGCGGTGGCGGGGACGAAGGAGAGGGCGAATGCGAGGAACGTCCTCGGCATTGTTGGTGACCAGCAAGGTTACCGGCGCGTAGGATGATGGGATTGATTCCCCGCGACGGGTCCCCCTCTGACCGTCGCACTGATTCGGTGATCGGAGAGTGTGGTGACCGCGACCCCGGACGCCCGCCCCCGTGGCACGAGACTGCCGCGACTGGCGCGCCGCAGGCAACTGCTCGGCGCGGCCCAGGAGGTGTTCGTCGCCCAGGGCTATCACGCCGCGGCGATGGACGAGATCGCCGAACGAGCGGGCGTCAGCAAGCCCGTGCTCTACCAGCACTTTCCCGGCAAGCTGGAGCTCTACCTGGCCCTGCTCGACGAGCACGCCGAGGCACTGGTCAAGACCGTCCGCGACGCGCTGGAGTCCACCTCGGTCAACAAGCTGCGGGTGCAGGCCAGCATGCAGGCGTTCTACGACTTCGTGTCGGGTGAGGGCGAGGCGTACCGGCTGGTCTTCGAGTCCGACCTGCGCAACGTGGCCCCGGTCCGGGCCCGGGTCGAGCGGGCCAACCAGCAGTGCGCCGAGATGATCGCCCAGGTGATCGTCGAGGACACCGACGCACCCGCCGACGAGGCGCACCTGCTCGGCATGGGCCTGGTCGGCATGGCCGAGGTCAGCGCCCGCTACTGGCTCTCGCAGCACCGGGCCATCTCCAAGGACACCGCCGAGAAGATCATCGCCCGGCTGGCCTGGCGCGGCATCTCCGGCTTCCCCCTCCCGAACTGACCGGGGCGCCCCACGGCCGTTCCGGGCCGGTTTCACTCGGGGCGAAGCCGCCGGGCCGCGGATCCGGTGATCTCCGTGCGACCATCGGGGGCAGCCCCCGCCGGCCGTCGGCGGGGCGGATGGACACAGGAGCATCGCGTGCAGGTTCGCATCGGCGTCCAGTTCGTGCCCAAGGAGCTCGTGGTCGAGACCGCGCGGTCCGCCGACGAGGTGGAGCGGGCGCTGGCCGACGCGCTGGCCGATGAGCACGGCGTCTTCGTGCTCAAGGACCAGCGCGGCGGCCGGGTGGTCGTCCCCGCCGACCGGGTCGGCTACCTGGAGATCACCGAGGAGGAGGGCCGCACCGTCGGTTTCGGCGGCTCCCAGCGCCCCTGAGCCCGCGCCCGCCCCCGCGCCCCGCCCCCCGCGCCCCGCGTACGGTCAGGAGCGCTTTGGTGACGGCGTACCGGACGGCGCGCCGGCCGCGGCGAGGACATCGGGCCGCAGGACGTCGCGCAGCCGCTCGTAGGGCACCACGATCGGCGTCCGCGACCGGACGCAGGCCATGCTGTAGCCCAGGTCGAACAGCGGGATGTGGAACTCGGCCCCCCGCTTGCCCAGCAGCAGGTCCGTCCCCTTCGAGAGGTTCTCGGCGGAGAGGTCCCGGGGGGGCGTCGGATCGGTCTCCCAGGGTTTCTCCTTGAAGCCCGATCCTCCTTGCTCGCACAGCGAGCCGCCGCCCGGCCCGTACCGCTCCAGCAGGCGGGTCAGCGTGCGGGCCCCCGCCGTGGTGATCACCGCGGGCAGCAGCAGGTCGCGCGTCTCCAGCTTCCGGCCGGTGGTCAGGTCGGCGTTGACGGTGAACGGCGAGCCCGTGTTCCTCTGGGTATCGGTGAACTGATAACGCACCGAGAAGAGCCGCGGGCCGGTGATCCCGGTCTCGTACGAGTCGGACGGACGGAACGGGGTCGGCCGGTCCGAGGGCCCGCTGAACGACGCGATGTCGCCGGCGACGTCATCGGCCATCTCCTCCACCGCGTTCCTCAGCACCTTGTTGACGGCCGCCTCCACGGCGGGGCGGCCGAGGCCTGACACGCGCGGGTAGCTCAGCCTGACCTCGGTCGCCGGACGGTTGAACGTCCTGGTGTGCCCGGCCCTGGTGACGGTGATCGCGGCGGCCCGCACCGTGGGCCGTCCATCCTGGCCGCCCTGGGGGCCGCTCACGGCGTAGACCCCGGCGCCGCCCGCCGCGACGGCCGCCGACGCGGCCACCGCGACCGCGACCTTGGCGCCGGTCGCCGCCAGCAGCCCGCCGCCCCCGGCCATCGCCCCGCCTGCCGCGGTACCGCCCGCCGCCGCCCCGCCGGCCGCAGTGCCGCTTGCCGCCGCCCCGCCTGCGACAGCCCCGCCGGCCGCCGTGCCGCCCGCCGCCACCGCGGTCGCGGCGGCGCCTCCCGCCGGGGCGAGGCCCGCGGCGATCAGCGGGAAGACCGCCGCGAGGGCCACCGCCGCCCCGGCCAGGGCGCGCACGCCCTGCCG
Source organism: Spirillospora sp. NBC_01491 (assembly GCF_036227065.1). GTDB lineage: Bacteria > Actinomycetota > Actinomycetes > Streptosporangiales > Streptosporangiaceae > Spirillospora > Spirillospora xylanilytica. The sequence goes on along the minus strand of NZ_CP109432.1, from coordinate 6,622,814 downwards.
CTCCCAGTCCGGGCCGTACGCCGCGCGGGCCGCCGTCTCCAGTTCGGCGACGAAGGCCGCGGCACCGGGCGGACGGTCCTCAGCGGACTTGGCCATTCCCCGGGCGACCAGGTCGCGCAGCGCCTCCGGTACCTCCCCGGCCGGGACGGGCCCGCTCAGATGGCCCGCCGCCAGCGCCGCCACGTCGCCGCCCGCGTACGGGCGGTGCCCGGTGACGCACTCGAAGAACACGCAGGTCGCCGCGTACACGTCGGTCTCGGGCGAGGCGGGGCGCTTCCGCCACTGCTCGGGGGCCATGTAGGCGGGCGTGCCGGCCCCGGCGCCCTCCCCGGCGAACGTCGCGATCCCGAAGTCGATCAGCTTGCTCAGCCCGTCGGCCTGGACGACGACGTTCGCGGGCTTGTAGTCGCGGTGCACCACGCCGGCGTCGTGCGCCGCCGCCAGGCCCAGCAGCGACCCCTTGAGCACGGTCAGCGCGGCCTCGGGCGCCAGCGTTCCGTGCTCGGCCAGGACGGTCCGGAGCGGGACCCCGTTCACCGCCTCCATCACCAGTGCGCAGCCGTCCGTGCCGGACACGAACCGGTAGAGCCGGACCACGTGCGGGTCGGTCACCCGGCCGAGCATGACCGCCTCGTCGCGCAGCCGCTCGACCGCGGCCTCGTCACCGTCCCGCCGGGTCAGGTACTTGATCGCCACCGGGGTGCCGGCGGTGGCGTGGCGGGCCAGCACGACCCGGCCCTGCGCGCCCGAGCCGAGCTCGCGGACCTCGGTGAACCCCTCGACCCGCCATCGATCGCCCATCCGCACACCCGCCCGTCAGTCCGTTCGCCCGTCGGTTCGGCCGTCCGCGCCCGTCGCGCTGTCCGTCGCCCGTCGCCCTGTCCGTCCGCTCGCCGGTGCGTCGCGCGTCCCGTCCGCCCAGGCCGGGCGGGTGGTCACTTCGCGCCCGCCGCGGCGAGGAGGCGGGGGTAGATCTCGGGCTTGATCAGGTCCTTCACCTTGGAGTACGGCGCGGTGAAGGTGAAGTTGTTGCAGTCGGTGCCCGTGGTGGACCAGATGAGCTCCATGCCCTGCGGGGTGAACAGCACCCCGGCGGGCGCGGGCGACTCGATCGGGTCGCCGTCGCGCTTGCCCGCGGAGAAGTCCTTGCGCTGCGGGACCTCCAGTTCGCAGTCCGTCCAGTCGTCCTTGGGACCCGACAGCCGGTCGAACAGCTTCTTCAGCCCGTCCTCGCCCAGCGTCTTGGAGGTAAACAGGTCCTCGGGCTCCAGGACCTTCCCGGCCTTGAGGTCGACGGTGACCGGGACGGTGGGCAGCCCGCCCTCGCCGTCGTAGCAGGGCACCATCTGGATGGCGTTGGCGACCGACACCACCTCGCCGCGCAGCCCCATCCGCACGTTGGTCTGGATGACGCTGGAACGCCCCCCGCACTCGGCGCGCTGCTCCTTGAGCAGGGTGGCGCCGGCCCACTGGACCGCCCAGTCGAGGGGGCTGCGCAGGGCCTGGTCGAGCCGCTTGGCCGCGGCGGCGTCGGGCAGCCCGGCGATCTTCACGTACTGGGCGTTCTTGAGCTGGACCTTCTGCTCGGGATGGGACGTGTTGTCCTGCTCGACGAGCGGGCCGTCGGCCGGCCTCCCCCGCCCCTTCGCGCCGTCCGATGAGGAGCAGCCGGACGCCCCGGCCACCGTCGCGGCGACCGCCGCCACGGCCAGCACGCCCTTCAACCTCGCCCGCATACGTCTCCGTTCTTCTCGCCGTCCCGGGTGCTCCCGCGGATTCTGGCGGATCCAAGAATGTCAGGATCCGACCCGGAACGGGGGTCCGGACCGTCGAACGGAAGATCCTTTAGCGCCATCTTTTGTCCGGATGTGGCCGCTTCACCGGCCCCGTCCGGCCCGTCCGGACGTCCCGTGTGCGTTCCTGGCAAGGCCTGCCGGACGGGGGGCATGGAATACCACGCGAGGGGGAACCGTTAACACTGGTGATCGGCTATTGGTGTAGACAATCAACGGTCGGTACACTGCGTGGCGGAGTGTGACCGCACGCAGCCACAGCGAGTGACTGCATCTCAACCCCTGACTGCGGTCGCCGAGAAATTTGATCGACGGCTGGTCCCTCCCGCGCGAGCGCGCGGTCACGGAAAGCGACCGGCGGGCCCGCGACAGACGCCGAGCCCGACCGGCACGGACCGTGTCCTTGAACGGCCTGGCCCATCGGCATCCGGCCCCGCCGGGCACCGAGCAGCGCCGCACCGGGGAGCGAGGACCCCGCACTTTTGGAGGCTGAAAGCCCTGACTACCTTTCTAGAACTCGGGGTCGTACCCGAGATAGCCGATGCCCTGCGAGCCGAGGGCATCGTCGAAGCGTTCCCCATCCAGGAGCTCGCCCTGCCGATCGCGCTGGGCGGCCATGACATCATCGGACAGGCCCGCACGGGCACCGGCAAGACGCTCGCCTTCGGCGCGGCGCTGCTCCAGCGCATCGAGCACGGCGGCAAGAAGCCGCAGGCCCTGGTCGTCGCGCCGACCCGTGAACTGGCCCTCCAGGTCACCGACGACCTGCTGGTCGCCGGCGGCAAGCTCGGCAGCCGCGTGCTGTCGGTGTACGGCGGGCGGGCCTACGAACCGCAGATCGAGGCGCTCCGCGAGGGCGTCGACGTCGTCGTCGGCACCCCGGGCCGGCTGCTCGACCTGGTCAAGCAGAAGCACCTGGACCTGTCGCAGGTCGGCATCCTGGTGCTCGACGAGGCCGACCGGATGCTCGACCTGGGCTTCCTGCCCGACATCGAGCGGATCGTCGAGCGGATCCCCAAGCAGCGCCAGACCATGCTGTTCTCGGCCACCATGCCGGGCGAGATCGTGGCGCTGTCGCGCCGCTACCTGACCCGGCCGACCAACGTGCGGGCCGAGTCGCACAGCGAGTCCGAGGCCACCCCGCAGGTCGTCCAGCACGTCTTCCAGGCGCACCAGATGGACAAGCCCGAGATGGTGGCCCGGCTACTCCAGGCCGAGGGCCATGGGCTGACCATGGTGTTCTGCCAGACCAAGCGGGCCTGTGACCGGGTCGCCGCCGATCTCGTCCAGCGCGGGTTCTCCGCGGCGGCCGTGCACGGCGACCTCGGGCAGGGCCAGCGCGAGCGGGCGCTCCGCGCGTTCCGCAGCGGCAAGATCGACGTGCTGGTCGCCACCGACGTGGCGGCGCGCGGGCTCGACGTGGACGACGTCACGCACGTGGTCAACTTCGAGTGCCCCGACAGCGCCGACACCTACGTGCACCGCATCGGCCGCACCGGTCGCGCGGGCAAGGAGGGCATCTCGGTCACGCTGGTCGACTGGGCCGACCTGACCCGGTGGAAGCTGATCAACAGCACCCTCGACCTGCCGTTCGCTACCCCGGAGGAGACCTACTCCACCTCCGAGCACTTCTTCACCGCGCTGGGGATCCCGGCCGGCACCAAGGGCAAGCTCCCCAAGGAGCAGCGCGGCGAGCGGGCCGGGCTGGACGCCGAGGAGCTGGAGGACATCGGCGAGACCGGCAAGACCCGCTCGACCGGACGGAGCGGCGGCCACGACCGCGGCAACGACCGCGATCACGAAGAGGAGCGCGAGCGGCCCCGGCGGCGCACCAAGCGCCCCCGCTCCCGGACCCGCGGCGGCAGGCCCGTCGAGGCCGGCGCGGACGGCGCGGACGGCGGCGAGCCGAAGGCGGCGAGCACGTCCGGCACCAAGGCCGCCTCCGGAACGGCGGGCGCCGCGGGCAGTGGCCCGGGGCAGGACGACGGCGGCCAGAACGCCGCGTCCGACCAGGCCGCGACCGAGCGCAAGCGGAGCCGGCCCCGTCGCCGGACCCGTGCCGGCAAGCCGTCCGGCGACGGCGCCCCGGCAGCCGCCGAGGCATCGCCGACCGCCTGACCCGCGGGCGCCTTCGGGCGCCCCGGGCCCGGCCACTGCGAGATCACGAGAATCCACCCGTGGTCTCGCGGTACGCCCGGTCAGCATGAATGTCTTTCATGTTCGTTATCGGGGCGACATCCGATCGCAGCCCTCCCGTAACCATGCGGCCGGACGCTACTCGGCATGAGCACAGGCCCGTCCCGCCGTTCCCTCCTCGCCTCCGGCGCCGCCGTCGCCGGGGGCGCCGCCGCCGCCTCCCTGCTGCCCCCCTCGGTGCACGCCGCCCTCGCCCGCCCGCTCCCGCCCGGCGGGCTCGGCGCGATCGAGCACGTGGTCTTCCTGATGCAGGAGAACCGCTCGTTCGACCACTACTTCGGCACGCTGCGCGGGGTCCGCGGATTCGCCGACCGCAACGCCGTCGAGCTGCCCGACGGGCATCCGGTGTTCGAGCAGCCCGGCCTGCTGCGGCACGTCAAGCCGTTCCTCGCCCGCGACGCGATCGGGCACGGCCCGCTCACCGACGTCAACTACATCTCCGGGCTGGACCACTCCTGGGACGGCGGGCAGCGGGCCCGCGGGAACGGCTGGCACAACGGCTGGATCGCCGCCAAGCTGATGCCCACGATGGTCCACTACGACCGCCGCGACCTGCCGTTCCAGTACGAGCTGGCCGACACCTTCACCATCTGCGACGCCTACCACTCCTCGGTGTTCGGGCCGACCAACCCCAACCGGACCTACCACTGGACCGGCACCATCGGGTCCGAGCCGGACGGCCGCCGCGCGATCGAGAACGACGCCTACGCCGAGGCCACCCACCCCGGCTACGCCCTCACCTCCTACGCCGAACGGCTCTCCGCTGCGGGCCGTACCTGGCGCGTCTACCAGGAGTGGGACAACTTCACCGACAACTCGCTGGAGTTCCTGACCACGTTCAAGAAGATCATGCGGAAGGCGCTCGCGCCGGCCGGGTCGTACCAGAGCCTCACCGACTTCTACGGCGCGGTCGGCAAGGCCGGGGCGGACGAGCGCAAACGGCTGCTGGCCGCCCTCGACCAGGGCGTCGCCGCGCTGCCGGCCGCCGAGCGCGAGCTGTTCGAGCGGGCGCTGCGGCGGGTGGAGGGCGGCACGCTGGGCGCCGCGTTCCGGGCCGACGTCGCCGCGGGGCGGCTGCCCGAGGTGTCCTACATCGTGGCGTCGGCCGCCGAGTCCGAGCACCCGGGCTCCGGCAGCCCGATCCAGGGCGCGGGCATCACCTACCAGGTGCTCGACGCGATCGCCTCGCACCCGAGCGTCTGGGAGTCGACGGCGGTCTTCCTGTTGTTCGACGAGAACGACGGCTACTTCGACCACGTCCCGCCGCCGCTGCCGCCCGCGGACGCGGACGGCGAGCACGTGGACGGCAAGCCCATCGGGCTGGGCTTCCGGGTCCCGATGACCGTGGTCTCGCCGTGGTCGGCGGGCGGCCACGTGTGCTCGGAGGTGTTCGACCACACCTCCACGATCCGGTTCCTGGAGCGGTGGCTGGGCGTCCGCGAGCCCAACATCAGCCCCTGGCGCCGCACCGTCGCGGGCGACCTGACCTCGGCGTTCGACTTCCAGCGGGCCGCCCGCCCGCAGACTCCGGCGCGGCCGGGGAAGCCGCCGCAGTTCCACTTCCGCTGGCCGCCGCTGCCCCCGGTCGCGCAGAAGGGCCCGGCGCCCGAGCCCGGTACCCGTCCCGCCCGGCCCCTCCCGTACCGGCCCGAGGCGTCCGCGCGGCTGGAGGGCGGCGCGCTGACCGTCACCCTGGACGGACGGGGCGCCCGCCCGTCCCATTTCGCGCTCTACCCGTACGCGAAGGAGTTCGGCACCCCGCGCCACTTCGACGTGTCGGGACGGCGCACAGAGCGGATCACGCCCGCGGGCGGCCACTACCGGCTCACCCTCACCGGGGCGAACGGGTTCCGCCGCGAGTTCGCCGGCGCGACGGCCGGACCGGCGGCCACGGCGGCGGTGGCCTCGGCCGGGACGGCGGACGCCCGGCATCTCGTGATCACGCTGGCGAACTCGGGGTCCCGTCCGCTCACGTTCACGCTCGCGGCGCTGGCGTACGGCACGGCCGCCCGGAAGGTGACCGTCGCGCCCGGCCGCCGCGCCACCGTCCAGTGGCGGACCCGGCACGGCTGGTACGACGTGGAGATCAAGACCGCCGAGGACGCCGCGTTCCGGCGCCGCCTGATGGGCCATCTGGAGAACGGCCGGGCGAGCGTCTCCGGCTAGCGGACCTCCCCCGCGCCGCCCCTCCACGTACGTCCGCGCGCCCTGGTCGTACTGCCCGGGGACACCTAGTCGCGGTCCCGAGGGCGGTCGCGGGGACGGTAGCGGTCGCGGAGCGTCAAGGCGGCGGACGGATGGTCGGTGACCAGCACCGCCACCCGCGGGTCGGCGAGGAAGCGGCGCATCAGCGATTCGGCGTTGACCGTCCAGATCATCGCGGGGATGCCAGCGCGGGCGCACTGCCCCAGCACGCCGATGCGGGCCAGCCGGTGGTTGAGCGCCACCATGTCGGCGCCGGCGCGGCGGACGAAGGGCAGCGGGGCGAAGTTGCTGACCGCGTCCCGCTCCCAGAGGTTGCGGCCCACCGAAAGAGCGGTCTTGACCTGCGGAAACGCCTTCTTGATCTCGGCGATCGAGGTGGCCTCCCCGGTGGTGACCACGAAACCGTCCGGGCCGAACGCCTCCAGGGCGAGCCCGGTCATCTCGTGCTCGCAGCCGCGCTCCTTGAGGTCGAGGTGGCCGCGGGTGCGGCCGGCCATGATCTCCAGGGCGTCGGTGACCAGCGGCACCGGCTGCTCGGACAGTTCTTGGACCCGGTCGTAGGTCAGGCGGTTCAGCGGGAGGCCGGCCACGGCCGGATCGTGGTGCACGACCAGCCGGGCGTCGGCGGTGCGGCGCACGTCGATCTCGACGTACTCGGCGCCCGAGCCGACGGCTTCGCGCAGCCCCGCCAGGCCCGCCCTGTCGCGCCGGTGCGCGGACACGGCCGTCAGCACGGCTCGTCCGGACACGGGAACCGGCATGCCTGCACGGGACGGACGCTACCACCAAAGGCCGTTGACCGGTGTGCGCGGAGGCGCATTTAGTATGGTGGCGACCTGTGAGTACGCCCCGATTCCTGACCCTGCCCCCCGGCGTCCGCCGGACGACCGTCGAGACCTCCCGCGGCGCCTTCGCGGCTTTGGAGGCCCTCCCCGGGTCGGGCGTACCCGATCGCCTCTCCGCCCTCCTGGTGCCCGGCTACACCGGCAGCAAGGAGGACTTCATCGCGGTCCTGCACACGCTCGCCGCGTCCGGCCGCCGCGTCGTGGCGATCGACATGCGGGGGCAGTGCGAGACCGCGGGGCCGGACGACCCGGCCGCCTACACCAAGTCCGCGCTGGGCGCCGATCTGGCCGCGCTGATCGAGGTGCTCGGCCCCGAGCCGGTGCACCTGGTCGGGCACTCCTTCGGCGGGCTGGTGGCCCGCGAGACGGTGCTCGCCGGGACCGTCCCGCCCGCCTCGGTCACGCTGATGAGCTCGGGCCCGGCCGCGGTGACCGGCCAGGCCGCCGCCAAGGCGCGGGCGCTGCGCGACGCCCTGCCGCAGCTCGGCATGGAGCAGATCTGGGCGCTCAGCATGGAGCCGGACGCGGCCCGCCGCGGGCTGCCCGCGGAGATCGTCGGCTTCTTGAAGCGGCGCACCCTCGGCAACTCCGAGGCCGGGCTGGTGGCCATGGCCGGCGAACTGCTGTCGGCGCCCGACCGGGTCGACGAGCTGGCCAAGACGGCCGAGGACACCGGACTCCGGACGCTGGTGCTGTACGGCGAGGACGACGACGTCTGGGATCCGCGCGAGCAGGCCGCGATGGCCGAGCGGCTGGACGCCGACCGGGTCGTCATCCCGGGCGCCGCGCACTCGCCCGCCGTGGACGCCCCGGAGACCACCGCGAGCGCGCTCACCGACTTCTGGAACCACGCCGAGCGCTGCGTGCGCTGACCTGACCGTTCGCCCCGCGAGCCCGCCCGGAGGGGGCCGGGGGTGCGCCCGCGTCCGAGTAATGACACACTTACTTCAGTTTGTCTCACGCTGATGCGGGGAGCCCCTCCCCCACGAGCTGGCGAGGTGCGAATGTCGGCGACGGTCCAGCCACCCGAAAGCGTCACCTGGCGCGTCCACATCGACCGGTCCATGTGGATCGGCGGAGTGCGCAGCCTCATGCTGCAAGCCCTGCACCCCATGGCCATGTGGGGCGTCTGGCAGAACTCCAACTTCCAGGAGGACCCCCTCGGCCGGCTCCAGCGGACGGCCGACTTCGTGGGCATGGCCACGTTCGGCGGCCACGAGGAGATCGAGGAGCTGGCCGCCCGCGTCCGCGGGATCCACCGCAGCCTGCGCATCCTCAACCACGACACCGGCAGGAAGGAGCGCCTCGACCAGCCCGAGCTGCTCCGCTGGGTGCACTGCGCCGAGGTCTACTCCTACCTGGAGGTGGCCCGCAGGTCCGGGCTGCCGCTCACCGCCGCGATGGCTGACAGGTACCTCGACGAGCAGCGCCACACCGCCACCTACGTGGGCCTGCACGCCGAGGACGTGCCCGGCGGCGTCGCGGAGATGGAGTCCTACCTCGCCGAGATGCGCCCGCAGCTCCGCGTCACCGAGGAGGCCGCGGCCACCGTCCGGTTCCTGATGTGGCCGACGATGCCGGAGAACCTCAAGTTCCTCAATCCCGGAAAGCCCGGCTACTTCCCGTTCGGGGCGCTCTGCTACTACTCGCTGCCGGACTGGGCCCGCCAGATGTACGGGGCGCTGCCCGAGGTGCCCCAGCCGGCCGTCACGGCCGCGCTGCGCTCGTTCCGCACCACGATCAGCGCGGTGCCCGAGCGGCTGCACGACTACGCGTTCGCCAAGCCCACCCGCGACATGCTGGACCGGGCCCGGCAGCGCCTCGCGGCCGACGGCTACGACCTCGGCCGCGGCCTGTACGGCCTGCGCGACCCACGCCGCTGGCCCCAGCGCCCCGCCCTCATCCCGGCCTGACCCCCGGCCCGCATCCCGCGTCCGGCCCGCGAGGCGTTCACCGAACCCTCACGGGCCGGGCGCGGGCTCAGGCGGGTCAGGCTTCGACGGGGAGGGCGGCCCAAGGGTCCTTGCGCGGGGCGGCCTGGGTCCCCTCCGGGCAGTGCCGGGCGAAGTCGCACCAGGAGCACAGGTTGCCCGGACGGGGCGGGAAGACCTCGTCGTACGGGGCGTGGTCGATCGCCGGCTGCGCGCCCGAACGCGGCTTCGGGACGGGACCGAGGCGCGTCCTGTACGCCTCGTCGGCCGCCGCGGCCTCGGCGGCGATCTGCTCGGCCCGGCGCAGGTGCCGGTCGAGCGAGGCGTCGGTGTGCTCCCAGACGGCGGTCTCGCCGGACGGCAGATGGTGCAGCTCGACCCGGTGGCACGGACGGCGCAGCACCCGAGACGCGGCCACCGCGTACAGCGCGAGCGCGAGGGAGCCCCGCGCGTCGTCGGCGGTGAGGACGTGCCGTCCGGTCTTGTAGTCGACCACGACCAGCTCGGGGCCGCGGGCGTCGAGCCGGTCGATCCGGCCCGACACCGCGATCTGCTCGGTGCGGGTGGCGACCGTCCGCTCGACGCCGAGCGGCTCGTCGGACGGGTCGAGCCCGGCCGCGTAGCGCTCGACCATCTCGCGGGCCCGGTCGCGCTGCCCGGCGGACTGCGCCTCGTCCCGGAACCCGTCGGTCAGCCAGCCGCGGATCAGCAGCGTGCCGGCCATCTCGGGGGTGCGCTCGGGCCGCGGCAGCTTCCACCAGGCCGCCAGCGCGTTGTGCACGCTCGAGCCGACGCTGTTGTGCGCCCACCGCGGACCCTTGGACGGCATCGGCCGGTCGAGGTAGGTCATCCGGTAGCGCCGCGGGCAGTCGAGCCAGGTGTTCAGCCGCGACGGCGTGCAGGAGTAGAGCTTGCGCGGCATGCCCTCGAAGCCAAGCTGCTCTGGGGCCACGGTCAGCGCTCCCTGGCGGGTCGGTCTGCGGTCGGACGGCCGGCGAAGCCGCCCGGTTCGGTCGCCCGGCGCCCGGGCCGGCCGTCGGCAGCCGGGTCAGTCGCAGTCGGCGAGTCGGTCGCAGTCGGCGAGTCGGTCGCAGTCGGCGAGTCGGTCGCAGTCGCCGGGTCGGTCGGCGGCGAACCGGCCTTCGGCGGCCGGGTCAGTCGTCGTCGCCCTCGCGGGCGAGGGCGCCCCAGGTCTCCCAGCGGGCGTCCTCTTCGCCGACCGTGGTCTCCTCGCCCTGCCCGGGCAGGACCCGCAGGTCCTTGGGCAGCGGGGTCAGCATCGCCCCGATGGAGTTGAGCTGCTTGCGCAGGTCGTCGTAGGCACCGCCGATCGAGCCGGGCCGGCCGCGGTGCAGGGTGTCGCCGGCGAACAGCACGCCGAGCTGCTCGCTGATCACGCACATGCTGCCCGGGGTGTGCCCGGGGGTGTGCATGACCTCCAGGGCGACGTCGGCGATCTCGAAGACCCCGCCGTCCTCCAGCCAGATGTCGGGCTCGAGGGAGCGCAGCGCCTTGGCGTCGTCCTCGTCGTCCTCCTCCTTGGCGAGGCGGCCGAAGTAGTCGCGCCACAGCAGCCGGTCGGCGCGGTGCAGCGCGATGGGGGCCCAGTCGTCCTCGTCCTCCTCGCCGGCGGCGGCCACCTCGAGCGCCACGGCGAGGTGGTGCTCGTTGCCGTCGGTGAGGAGCACGGCCATGACCTCGCGCTCACCGACCTTCTCGAGGATGGCCTCGGCGTCGTACGCCGGGTCGATCACGATCACCTCGTCATCGTCGCCGACGATGAAGGTGTTGTTCTCGACGTCGTACTCGGTGTCGTCCAGGGTGAGCTTCCCCGACGTCACGACCTGTTCGATGCGCGCGTCCACGCCCCGCACCCTACCGTGCTTCCGCAAGCCCCCGGGGGCACGCCCCGAACCCGTCCGGCCCGGCCGGGATCGCCCCTGGCCGGGGCGCCGTCAGGCCCCGCCGGTGACCGGGACGGCGCCCGTCGCGGCGGCGCGCAGCGCCGCGTAGGCCGCCGGGGCGGTGGTCTCGGCGCCGAGCCGGTCGCCGGTCGGCTCGCCGTGATCGTCGCTGGAGCCGGTCCGGACCAGGCCGAGCCGGTCCGCCAGTGCGGCGAGGCGGGCCCGGTCGTCCGGGGCGTGGTCGGGATGGTCGACCTCGACGCCGGTGAGCCCGGCGGCGGCCAGCCGCTCGATGACCTCGTCCGGGACGAGGTGGCCGCGGCGCCGCGCCCGCGGGTGCGCCAGCACGCAGGCGCCGCCCGCCGCGCGGACCAGCCGCACGGCCCGGACCGGGTCCGGCGCGTAGCGGCCGGCGTGGGCCCGACCGCCGGACGCGATCCACTCCTTGGTGAACGCCGCGTCGACGGTCCGGACCGCGCCCGCCTCGACCATGGCGCGGGCGATGTGCGGGCGCCCGACCGCCTCGCCGCGCGCGAGCGACCGCACCCCCTCCCAGGTGACGTCCACGCCGAGTTCCCGGAGCCGGTCCACCATGAGCCGCGCCCGGTCCACCCGGCCGTCGCGGATGCGGGCGAGCTCGGCGGCCAGCACCGGCTCGTCCCGGTCGAAGAGGTAGCCGAGCATGTGCAGGCTCTCGCCGTCCTGCTCGCAGGACAGCTCGACGCCCGGGACCAGGGTCAGCCCGGACGGGAGGGCCGCCGCGGCGGCGCCCCAGCCCGCGACGGTGTCATGGTCGGTGAGCGCGAGGACGTCCAGCCCGGCGGCCTTGGCGCGGCGAACGACCTCGGCAGGCGGACGGGTGCCGTCCGACACGTCGCTGTGGGCGTGCAGGTCGATGCGCATGCCCCTTTTGTAACAGCCCGCGCGCGACGGCGGGGCCTGCGCTCAACCACCGTTGAGACGGGGGCTGAGCGCGCCGTAGGGGAGGTCGGGCTTCATCCCGGGCTCGCGCAGATCGAGCAGGCTGGGACGGGCCAGCATCAGCGCCCCGGCCTCCGCGGGCCACAGCACCGCCCAGAGCCAGTCGCCCATGGCCTCGCCGACGTAGACGGCGCGGTCGGGCCGGGTGGGCACCGACCACATCGGCACGGTGTGCCCGCATGTCGCCGACGGGCCGCTGACGTCCAGCTTGACGTGCGGCGGGTCGGCGTCGAAGCCGACGCCGGGGTCGGGCTCGTCGAGGCCGGCGTAGTGGGAGCCGAGGCCGGCGCCGGGCTGCTCGGCGATCAGCACCAGGTCGGCGGGACCGCTGACCGTCGCGGGCCCGGACAGGGCGACCGCGCACGCCCTCGCCCCGGTGTGCTCGTCGCCGGCGGTGGCGAACCCGGTGACCAGCCAGCCGAGCGGCAGCGGCCAGGGCGTCCAGACCGGGACCCTGGTGTCGTCCAGCACGGCCGCGAGGCTCTCGGCGCCGGGCCGCCCGGACGGCTGTCTCGGCAGTACGGTGCCGTGCACCGGGCACTGCCAGTCGCTCGACCAGAGACTCGGCTCGTGCAGCGGACCCGCGCAGCGCGGGCATGTGGGCTCCGCCCTCATGATTACCAACAGTGCGCGGCGGATCCCGTCACGTCAAGTTCTCCGGGACGAATATCAGCGGCTGGAGGGGCGAAATAGGATGATACGAGTGCGGTGCGTCGGCGGGATCGTCCGCGACGAGGCCGGTCGGTGGCTGCTGGTCAAGCGCGGGCACCCGCCCGGCGAGGGGCTGTGGTCGATCCCCGGCGGCCGGGTCGAGCCGGGCGAGGGCGACGCCGCCGCCGTCGTCCGCGAGCTGCTGGAGGAGACCGGCCTGGACGTCACTGTCGGTGACCTTGCCGGGACGGTCGACCGGCCCGGCCCCGGCGGCGTCACCTACGTGATCCACGACTACACGGCGACGGCGGTCGGCGGCGCGCTGCGCGCGGGCGACGACGCCGCGGACGCCCGCTGGGTCACGTCCGCCGAGCTGAGGGCCCTGCCCACCGCGCCCGGCCTCCTCGAAGCCCTGACCGCCTGGGGCCTGCTCACCTAAGGCCCGGCGGCCCCGCTCAGCGGTCGCCGTTCAACGCGCCGTTGGAACCGGTCGGGGTGTCCGGGAGGCTCGGCGCATCGGAGGCGTACGAACTGTACGGACTGTACGGGGCGTACGGGGCGCCGGGGCCGGCGTGGTCGTATGGGGCGGGTGGGGTGTCGGCCGAGGCGTCCCCGGGGACGGTCGCGGGGGCGTCCACCAGGGCCGCCGTCGCCGGCACGTGGCCCTCGGTGACGGTCCGGATCCGCATCCGCCGCATCAGCCAGACGATGACGGCCGCGTACAGCAGCATCGGCAGGACATCGGCGAGGACGTACTGCCAGGGCACCCCGCCCTGCTCGATGTCGAGCGTCCCGACGGCCGCCGGGAGCAGGAACGCCATCAGGTTGTTGAAGACGTGCAGGGCGATGGACGCCTCAAGGCCGCCGCTCCGGACCGCCAGCCAGCCGGACAGCGCCCCGAAGAAGAAGATGTCGAGCATCCCCCAGCCGGTGTAGCCGTGCCCCGACGTGAAGAGGGCGGCGCCGACGACGATGCCGGGCCAGGGGGTCCGGAACACCACGCCGAACGCGCGTGCGACCTTGCCCCTGCGGGTCTCCAGCGTGCACGCGCCGAGCGCCTGGATGATCCAGCCGCGGAAGACGTACTCCTCGGCGGCCGACTGGAACGGCACCAGCAGGATGATCACCAGGGCCGGGCCGGCGAAGTCGCCCCAGCCGACCCAGTGCTCATCCGCCCCCGAGGTGTCGTTCATCAGGGTGCCCGCCAGCCAGGACGCCCCGAACGACACCGCGCAGAACCCGATCGCCACGCCGCAGCACACCAGCATCCAGCGCAGCCGCAGCCGTCCGGCCACCGAGGACAGCGTGCCGGGCGAGCGCCGCTGCACCAGCCAGGCGGCGCCCAGCACCACCGGCAGGAACACCGCGAGGGAGGCGAGGTTGAAGGCGAGGTCGGCGGTCGGGTCCGTGAACAGCGCGTCGTCGGAGCCGGACACCGGCGCCCGCCCGGTCACCACGGCGACCGCCACCAGCAGGACGACCATCAGCATGATGATCGCCGCGAAGCCGACCACCACGACCGCCAGGCTGCCGACGAGCGGACGCCACCAGCGGTGCACTTCCGTCCGGGCCATGCGGTGGTACGGGCTGCCCGGAGGCATCGGCACCACCCACGGCCGCCTCACCCGCCCCGGCGGCGGCCCGTACTGCCCGTAGGGCTGAGAGGGCGCGTACTGCCCGTACGGCTGGGACGGCCCGTACGGCTGGGGCTCTCCGTACGGCTGAGACGACCCGTACTGTCCGTACGGCTGCTGATGTGGGGGGTGTGGTTGTTGCGACGGGTACGCGTACTGCCACTGGCCGTGGGACTGCCCGCTCGGCTGACCGTGGGACTGCCCGTACGGCTGCGCCGGATCGTCCTCCGGCGTGGCGGCACCGGGCGGTGGTCCCGGATCGGGTGCGACACGATCGGGTGGCGCCCAGCCGTTGTCGTCCACCGGTTCCGACACCTATGACCCCCTGTCCAGAAGCTCAGCACTCTGGGGGAGAGCGTACGTGCCCTTAGGCGGGCGGGGGTTCGAAGGTCTTGGTGCGGGCGAGTCCGGCGGCCCGGCCCTTGGCGGAGACGACCAGCGCCATCTTGCGGGACGCCTCGTCGATCATCTCGTCGCCCAGCATGGCCGCGCCGCGCCGCTCGACCCTCGTGGCGTGGTCGTAGGCGTCCAGGATCAGCTCGGCGTGGTCGTAGTCGTCCTGCGTCGGGGAGAACACCCGGTTGCCCGCCTCGACCTGGGACGGGTGCAGCACCCACTTGCCGTCGAACCCGAGCGCCGCCGACCGCTCGGCGACCCGGGTGAAGGCGTCCACGTCGCGGACGTTGAAGTAGGGCCCGTCGATCGCCTGGAGGTCGCGGGCGCGGGCGGCCATGAGGATCCGCATCAGGATGTAGTGGTAGGCGTCGCCCTCGGTGTAGCCGGGCGGCTGCTCCCCCACCACCAGCGTCTTCATGTTGATCGAGGCCATGAAGTCGCCGGGCCCGAAGACCAGGGTCTCCAGCCGGGGCGACGCGGCGGCGATCGCGTCGATGGCGACCATGCCCCGCGCGTCCTCGATCTGCGCCTCGATGCCGATCCGGCCCGGCTCGTACCCCATGGCCCGCTCGATCTGGGTGAGCAGCCGGTCGAGCCACTGGACGTGGGAGGCGTCCTGCGTCTTCGGGAGCATGACCGCGTCGAGGTTCGCGCCCGCGCCCTCCACCACCTCGATCACGTCCCGGTAGGCCCAGTGGGTGTCCAGGTCGTTGATCCGGACGACGCGCACCTTCCCCGACCAGTCGCCCTCGTTGAGCGCCGCGACAACGTTCTTGCGGGCGTCCTCCTTGGCGGCGGGCGCGACCGCGTCCTCCAGGTCGAGGAAGATCTCGTCGGCGGGGAGTCCCTGGGCCTTCTCGATGAAGCGGGGATTGCTGCCGGGGACGGCCAGGGTGGTGCGTCGCGATCGCATGGGCCGGATGCTACCGACCGTCCGCGCCCTGTTCCGGGCCGGGGCGTGAGACGCTGCGGGCATGGGCGAGCTGAACGCGGCGCTGGTGGAAGAGGCGGCGAAGAAGTCCGGGCTGCTGTGGCTTGACCTGCCCGGCCTGCCGCAGCCCCGGGCGGCCTGGCACCTGTGGCACGACGGTGCCGCGTACGTGCTGACCGGCGGTGAGGGCGAGCAGCCCCTCCCCGGCCTGCCGGACGCCGAGCGGGTGACGGTCATCCTGCGCAGCAAGGACAAGGGCGGACGGCTCCTGTCGTTCGTCGCGACGTGTGCGCAGGTGGAGCCCGGCGGCGACACGTGGAACACCGTCGCCCCGCTGCTGGCCAAGGACCGCCTGAACGCCTCCGGCCACGAGGGGCAGCTCGAACGCTGGGCGGACGAGTCGTACATCATCGAGCTCACCCCGCACGAGGCGGCGGGCGAGGCGGCGGGCGAGGGCGGCTACGCGACGGTCCGTCCCGTCCCGACGCCCGCCACCACCGCCGGGACGCCTCCGCGCCTGCGCGGCGCCAAGGGCCGCAAGGTCGATCGCTGACCGCCCGGCCCCACCCTCTCCCCCGATCCCGCCGCCCGTCCGCCCGCTCGTCCGGCCGGTCGTCCGGATCGAGTGTGACTACATCGGGAGTTCGCGGCCCTCGGCGATGGCGCGCAGCTTGTCCGGGTTGGCGACGATGTGGACGGCCCGGACCAGGCCGGCGTCGTCGACGTCGCAGGTGATCGTGGTGAGAGGGCCGCCCGGACCCTCGATGACCATCGACGGCTCGCCGTTGGCCTCGATCCGGCGCACCCGCATGTCCTTCGGAAGGACCCCGCCGTAGGGATGGCCGACGACGGCGGCGAGGAACCGGCCGACCTTCGTCGCGCCATGGATCGTCCGCCGCGCCGCCTTGACCTTGCCGCCGCCGTCGGTCCAGAGGGTGACGTCCGGGGCGAGGACCTCCATGAGCCGGTTGATGTCGCCGCCGAGCGCCGCGTCGAGGAACCGCTCGGTCACCGCGCGCCGCTGCGCGCCGCCGGTCTCGAACCGGGGGCGGCGCGCCTCCACGTGCTTGCGCGCCCGGGTGCCGACCTGCCGCACCGACGGCTCGGAGTGGTCCAGCGAACGGGCGATCTCGGCGTAGGGGAAGCCGAAGACCTCCTTCAGCACGAAGACCGCGCGTTCCAGCGGACTCAGCGTCTCCAGCACCACCAGCATCGCCATCGACACCGACTCCGACAGCTCGGTGCCCTCGGCGGCGTCCGGGGAGGTGAGCATGGGCTCGGGCAGCCACGGCCCGACGTAGGCCTCGCGCCGCACCTGGGCCGAACGGAGCCGGTCGAGCGCGACGTTGGTGGTGATCCGCACCAGGTACGCCTTGGGGTCGGCGACGCCCGACCGGTCCACCCCCGCCCAGCGGATCCAGGTGTCCTGGACCGCGTCCTCGGCGTCGGCGGCCGTTCCGAGCATGCGGTATGCCACCGCGAACAGCAGGTTGCGGTACTCGCCGAACACCTCAGCCAACTCTTCGCTCATGCGGCCAGAGCTTCTCATGGCGCTCCTCCGTCTCCTCGCGGGCCTGCCCGTCGCCTCTGGGACGGTACGGCCGCCCCGAATGTGACACGCGCCCCCGCGGCCTGCGCCACGCCCCCGCCGTATGACATCCGCCCGCGGCCCCCCGCACCCCGCACCCCACACCCAGCCACGGCCGACTCCAGCCCGGCACGACCCGGATGAGCTGCATGATCGCGGGTAACCTCCCTCCCATGAGCGGAGCTCCGACGCGGGTGTTCGTCGCCCGGCTCGCCGGGATCGCCGTGTTCGACCCGGCCGGCGACCAGGTGGGGCGGGTCCGCGACATCGTCGTCGCGCTGCGGCTCGGCTCCCGTCCGCCCCGGGTGCTCGGCCTGGTGGTCGAGGTGGCGCCGCGGCGGCCGGTGTTCCTGCCGATCACCCGGGTCACCGTGATCGAGGCCGACGCGATCGTGTTCGACGGCCGGCTCAACGTCCGCCGGTTCCACCGCCGCGCCTCCGAGACGCTGATGATCGCCGAGCTGCTGGACCGCACCGTGCGGCTCCGCGAGACCGGCGAGCCCGTCTCGGTGGTGGACGTGGCGATGGAGCCGACCCGGACCCGGGACTGGCTGGCCACCAAGATCGCGGTGCGGCGGCAGGGCGGCCGGGGGCTGCGCCGCCGCGGCCCGACGTTCGTCGTCGACTGGGAGTCGGTGGAGGGCTTCTCCGCCGTCGAGCACGGCCAGGGCGCGGCGGTGCTGATCGCCGCGACCGAGCGGATGAAGCCCGCCGACCTGGCCAACTTCGTGCACGACCTGCCCGAGAAGCGGCGCACCGAGGTCGCCGTCGCGCTGGACGACGAGCGGCTCGCCGACGTCCTGGAGGAGCTGCCCGAGGACGACCAGATCGAGATCCTCGGCAAGCTGGAGTCCGACCGCGCCGCCGACGTGCTGGAGGCGATGGACCCCGACGACGCCGCCGACCTGCTCGGCGAGCTGCCGACCGAGCAGCGCGAGCGGCTGCTGACCCTGATGGAACCGCAGGAGGCGGCCCCGGTCCGGCGGCTGCTGACCTACGCCGACCACTCGGCGGGCGGCCTGATGACCACCGAACCGGTCGTGGTGCCGCCCGACGCCACCGTCGCCGAGGCGCTCGCGCAGATCCGCAACCCCGACCTGAACCCGGCGCTCGCCGCGCAGGTGTACGTCTGCCGGCCGCCCACCGCCACCCCGACCGGCCGCTTCCTCGGCACCGTGCACTTCCAGCGGCTGCTGCGCGAGCCCCCGCCGACCCTGGTCAGCGGCATCGTCGACACCGCGCTCGACCCGCTCCGCCCGACCATGTCGCTCGGCGAGGTGGCGACGTTCCTGGCCACCTACAACCTGGTCGCGGGGGCGGTGGTGGACGAGAACGGCCACCTCCTCGGGTCGGTGACCATCGACGACGTCCTCGACCACCTGCTGCCCGAGGACTGGCGGGAGACGGTGATGGAGGCGGCGACGGCCGGGGACTCGGCCGGGAGCGGGCTCGGCGGCGCCGATCCCGAGGAGGAGGCCCTCCGCGGCCCCAGGGGGACGACATGACCACACGCCTGGACCAGCCGCGCGAGATGCGCCGCACGGTGCTGCCCCGTCCGCACTACGACCCCGAGTCGTTCGGCCGGCTCTCCGAGCGGATCGCCCGGTTCCTCGGCACCGCCCGGTTCCTGGTCTACATGACGGTCTTCGTGGCGGTGTGGCTGCTCTGGAACGCGCTGGCGCCGCCCGGATGGCGGTTCGACCCCTACCCGTTCATCTTCCTGACGCTGATGCTGTCGCTCCAGGCGTCGTACGCGGCGCCGCTGATCCTGCTCGCGCAGAACCGGCAGGACGACCGCGACCGCGTCCAGTACGAGCAGGACCGGGGCCGCAACGACCGCACGATCGCCGACACCGAGTACCTCACCCGCGAGATCGCCGGGCTCCGCATCGCGCTCAACGAGGTGGCGACCCGCGACTTCCTCCGCTCGGAGCTCCAGCAGCTGGTCAGGGAGCTGGACGGCAAGGACCAGCACCCCACCCTGTCGTAGCCCGAGATCAGGCGGGGACGGTCCTGGCGGGCTCCCCGGCGCGGGCGGGCTCGGCGCGGGCGGGCTCCTCGGCGCGGGCGGATACGGGACGGCCGGGCTCGTCGGCGAGCTTGTCGAGGATGTGGCCGAACTGGCGCAGGTCCTCGTCGTCGAGCCGGCTCAGCACGTACTCCCGCACGCCCTGCTGGTAGGTGGGGGTGGCGGCGTCCAGGCGGGCGCGGCCGGCGGGGGTGAGCACGGCGTAGAGCCCGCGCGCGTCGCTCGCACAGGACTGGCGGACGACCAGCCCCTCCCGCTGCAACCGGTCGACCAGGCGGGTCAGCCCGCTGCGGGACAGCAGCACCCGGTCGGCCAGGTCGTTCATCCGCAGCCGGCCGCCGGGCGTCTCGCCGAGGTGCATGAGCACGTCGTACGAGCCGAGCGCGAGGTCGTGGTCGGCCAGCAGGTCGGCCTGCAACCGGCGGGAGATCTGGACCTGGGCGCGGAGCATCGTGCGCCATACGGTCAGTTCCGCGGCCGAGATGGCGCTGGGCTGCGTTGTCACGGACCGATCGTACGGGCAGCGCCCGCACCGCGCGATGGTGACGCCACAGTGTCGCCACCTCGCGGTGAGATCCCGGAGGGCGCGGCGGCGGCGCCCTGACCTGCCGTCCGGCGGCCGGAAGGGGCCCGCGGGCCCCTGGTTAACGGGCATCGCCGCGGAGTTCATACCATGGGGACATGTCCTCCCAGCTGACGACCGAGCAGGTGACCGCGGCGCTCGCCACCGTGAACGATCCTGAGATCCGCAAGCCCATCACCGAGCTCGACATGGTCAAGAGCATCGACATCGCGCCGGACGGCGCGGTCAGTGTCGGCATCTTCCTGACCGTGGCGGGGTGCCCGATGAAGGACACCATCACCAGGAACGTCACCGAGGCTGTGGCCAGGCTCGACGGCGTCTCATCGGTCCGGGTCGAGCTGGACGTGATGAGCGAGGAGCAGCGCAAGGACCTTCAGACCAAGCTCCGCGGCGGCGAGCCCGCCAAGGAGATCCCGTTCGCCAAGCCCAACTCGCTGACCAAGGTCTACGCGGTCGCCAGCGGCAAGGGCGGGGTCGGCAAGTCCTCGGTCACCGTCAACCTGGCCGCGGCGCTGGCCGCGCAGGGCCGCAAGGTCGGCGTGGTCGACGCCGACATCTACGGCCACTCGGTGCCGCGGATGCTGGGCGTGGAGCAGGCGCCGACCAAGGTCGCCGACATGATCATGCCGCCGTCGGCGCACGACGTGAAGGTCATCTCGGTGGGCATGTTCACCGCCGGCAACCAGCCGGTGGTGTGGCGCGGGCCGATGCTGCACCGGGCGCTCCAGCAGTTCCTCGCCGACGTCTACTGGGGCGATCTGGACATCCTGCTGATGGACCTGCCCCCGGGCACCGGCGACATCGCGATCTCGGTGGCGCAGCTGCTGCCGTCCGCCGAGATCCTGGTCGTCACCACCCCGCAGCAGGCGGCGGCCGAGGTCGCCGAGCGGGCCGGCGCGATCGCCGCGCAGACGCACCAGCAGGTCGTCGGCGTGATCGAGAACATGTCCTACCTCACCTGCGCGCACTGCGGCGAGCGGCAGGACATCTTCGGCTCGGGCGGCGGCCAGTCCGTGGCCGACGCCCTCACCCAGACCCTCGGCACCCGCGTCCCGCTCCTCGGCCAGGTGCAGATCGACACGCGGCTGCGCGAGGGCGGCGACAACGGCACCCCGCTGGTGCTGTCCGACCCCGACGCCGGCGCCGCCAAGGAGCTGCGCACCATCGCCGACAGGCTGGCGGGCCGCTCGCGCGGGCTGGCGGGCATGTCGCTCGGCATCTCCCCCAAGGGCCGCTGACCCCGTCCCGGCCGGGACGGGTCAAACCGGGACGCACCGGGCCAGTTCACCCCAGGCTGGACGAGACCGGCCTCTGAGGCGCTCATCGGGCCTCTGACACGACGACGGCCCCGCCACGGACGCAATGTCCGGGACGGGGCCGTCGTCGTTGTCCGTTGACGTCCGGGCCGCTCAGGCGGCCTCTGGGCCAGGGCGAAGAGGTCTGGGGAGTCCGGGGGCCGGGGGAACCTGCGGGCGGACGGTCAGGTGGCCTCGTTGTCGAAGGGGGGGCGTTCCCCGTAGTCGAGCCCGCCCGCCGTCATGTAGGACGGCTCGTCGTCGAACAGCTTGCCGTTGCTGACCAGGCCCCCGTCGTCCGGGTCCTCGAACAGGTGCTTGCGGACGAACGTCTTCGGGTTGAGATCGGCGACGTCGAAGTCCTTGAACTCCGGGCCGAGGCCCTCTTGCAGGTCGCTCTTGGCATTGTTGGCCATCTCGCGGAGCTGGCGCAGCGTCCGGCCCACCTGGCCGGCGACCTGGGGCAGCTTGTCACCGAAGATGACCAGGGCGAGCACGACGAGTACCACCATCTCGCCCAGTCCGACGTCGAACAACCCGTCCTCCCACCGCCAAGCATCAGGGGACCGGACCCGCGTGCGCGGTTCCGGTCCCCCCAAGCGTATCCGCAGCCCGGATCAACCGGACATGAACATCAGTTGGCCGTGCCGAGTGTGATCTCGACGGTGGTCTCCTTCCCGGCCCGCTGATAGGTGAGCTGGACCTTCTGGCCCGGGGCCCGGCTGCTGATCTGGGCCGACAGGTCGGAGGGGTCCTCGATCGGCTTGCCGCCCAGCTTGGTGATCACGTCGCCGGGCTTGAGCCCCGCCTGCTCGGCCGGGCCGCCCTTGACCAGTGGCTGGACGCCCTCCATCGCCCGGTCGGCGATCTTCACGCCGGGGCCCTGGTAGCGCTGGTCCATGCCGATGCCGAGCTGGGCGCGCCTGGCGCTGCCGGTCCGGATGATCTCCTCGGCGACCCGCTTGGCCTGGTTGATCGGGATGGCGAAGCCGAGCCCGATGCTGCCGCTCTGCTGCTCGCCGCCGAGCGACTGGCCGCCGAGCGTGGCGATCGCGGTGTTGATCCCGATGACCCGGCCCTTGCCGTCGACCAGCGGGCCGCCGGAGTTGCCCGGGTTGATCGCCGCGTCCGTCTGGATCGCGTTGAGCACCGAGGAGTCGCCGCCGTTCTCGCCCTTGGTGGGCACCGGGCGGTTGAGCGAGCTGACGATGCCGGTGGTGACCGAGCCCTGGAGCCCGAGCGGCGAGCCGATCGCGATCACCGGGTCGCCGACCGCGAGCGCGTCGGAGTTGCCGACCTCCAGCGGGGGCAGCGAGTGCGTGCCCTCGGGCTTGAGCACCGCGACGTCCGAGCTCGGGTCGCGGCCCTTGACGGTGGCGGGCAGCTTCTGCTTGTCGTTGAAGATCAGCTGGATCTTGCCGCCCGCCGCCGCGCCCGCCGCCACGTGGTTGTTGGTGACCACGTAGCCGCCGTTGACGATGAAGCCGGTGCCCCCGGTGCCCTGCCCGTTCGAGGACTCCACCTGGATCATCACCACGCTGGGCAGCACCTTCTGCGCCACGCCCGCGACCGAGTCCGGCGGGCGGTTCTTGACCGCCGGCCCCGTGCCGGAGTCGCTGCCGCCGAGGCTCACGCCGCCGCCGTCGTCGTCACCGGTGGCCATCACCCCGACGCCGGCGCCGACACCGCCGGCGACCAGCGCGACGATCAGCGCCACCACGGCCAGCACGCCCAGCCCCGGACCGCCGCGCGAGGCGGACGGCAGCGCGGGCACGGGAGCCCAGTTGGGCCCCCCGCCCGGAGGCGGGCCGTACCCGGCGGGAGGGCCCATCGGCCGGGGCCCGCCCGGCGGGGGCGGCCCCATCGGCCCGCCGCCCATCGGCGGGGGCCCCATCGGCCTGCCGCCCGGCGGGGGCGGCTGCTGGGACTGCTGCGGGGGCCACCCGTACGGGGAGCCCTGCTGCGCCCTCGGGTCCTGGTGGTGAGGGACGAAACCGGGCCGCTGCCGCTGCTCGGGTCCCTCGGGGCCGTACTTGTCCAGCGCCACCGGCTGCTGGGGCATCTCCTGGGCGGTCATGCCGAGCGGGCCCTCACCGGGCCGCCCCATGCCGGGGCCGCCCGCGGCGGGCGTGTCCTGCGGGATCTCGTCCCGGGTCGGGCCGTCCGGCGGGGCGAACCCGCCGGCCACCAGCCGGTCGCTGCTCCCGGGACCCTCGGCGCCATAGGGCTTCGCCCCGTACGGCTCCGCGCCATAGGACTCCGCGCCGCGGGGCTCCGCACCGTACGGCTCCGCGGCGTAGGGCTTCGCGCCGTAGGGCTCCCCGCTACCGGGCTCCGCACCGTAGGGCTCCTGACGGTGCTGCCCCCGGTCCTCGCCCTCTTGTGCGTACTGCTGTCCCCCGCCTTCCCGGCTGGGGGGTTCCTGGCC
Source organism: Spirillospora sp. NBC_01491 (assembly GCF_036227065.1). Taxonomy (GTDB): domain Bacteria; phylum Actinomycetota; class Actinomycetes; order Streptosporangiales; family Streptosporangiaceae; genus Spirillospora; species Spirillospora xylanilytica. The sequence goes on along the minus strand of NZ_CP109432.1, from coordinate 6,599,424 downwards.
GAGAGGAGTCGCCTCCTCCGGCTCGGGCATCTCCCGGTCGGCCACCGTCTCCGGGGGAGCGGTGGTCTCCGGCGAGCCGGCCGTGCCCTGCCGCTCGGCCCCGAAACCGGGGACGATGTCGTCGTCCTCCGACGACGCCTTGGCCGGCCCGCGGTTCTCTTCCGTCATCCCCATCTCCTACCGAGCATGGTTCTCTATCATCCGCGCTCATCGTGCCTAGCCGGGCATGTGGCGAGCATAAGACCCCTCAGCCGAAGGGATTAATCCAGGATCCCACGCGCCGAAAGCCTCTGCCCAACCGCCGCCAGAAGGGCGTCCCGTCGCGCGGCAAGGTGCGGGCCACCGCGTCGGCGGTACTTTGCGGCGCGTCGGTCAGCACCGTATAGACATACCCGTTTCCCGCAGAAACCGCCCATCGCTGAAGCGCCTCTCGGCGGAACACCGTACGGTCCCGCTTACCGGTCTTCTGCCAGTCCCCGAAGCGCCGGTCGTCGAGATTGCCGTGCTGGACGAAGACCGACACCGCCGCCAGCCCGTCCGAATAGCTGAGGTGGACGACATCGCCGCCCGACTGCGGGCGCCGCGCATCGTAGAGCTTGAGCCGTCCCGGAAGGCTGCGCGGTACCGGCCAGCCGTTGTCGCGCAGCTCAGCCAGCTCGGCGCCGTCCAGCCGGTCCGCCCAGAGGGTCGCCGGGACCGCGCCGTCGGCGATCCCCTTGGCGGGCGCGTCCACGGGGGTGCGGGCGGGCGCCTTGGTGGGGGAGCGGCCGGCGCGCAGCGTGCCCCGTCCGCCCCGCTCAGCGGCCAGGTTCACCTCGGTGAAGCCGGTGGCGGCGACCCGGTGCCCGGCGGCGTCGATCAGCTCGCGGTGCAGCATCAGGCCCGTCTCGGTGTCGAGCCAGAACCGGCCCGCCGGGCTGCCGTCCGGACGGCGCGCCTCGACCACCTGGGCGGGCCTGCCGCAGACGGCCGCGTCGGGCGCCCGGACGACCGTGTAGTTGCGCGTCAGCAGCGTGAGGGTCTCGGACGTGAACCCGTACGACCCGCCCCAGAACGCCGCGGCGTCCGGCTGGTAGGCGCGGCCGTCGGAGTCGCTCTGGTAGTACGTGCCGTCGCCGGGAGTGTGGGTGACCCGCACCGTCGAGGTGGACGTGCGGCGGCTGCTCCAGGTGGTGAGGAAGCGCCGTCCCTCGTACGGGACGCGCTGCGCCGCGCCGGTCGCGGCCCTCAGCAGCCGCACCGCCTCGGGGTCGCTGCGCACGCGCCGGACCGTTCCGGTGTCGCCGGCCAGCGCCGCGGCGATCGCGAGCGCCGCGGTGAGACCGCCGACCAGGACACCGGACCACCGGCTCCGGCCGCGCGGCGGGCGGCCTCCCCGGACGGTCGCGTTCGTCCCGGTCACGGCTCCGGCGGGGCCTGGACGGGGATCTGCTCTCCGGGGTCGGTGAGGGGATCGGTGAGCGGGGAGTCGCCCGAGGTGAGGGCGTGCTCGACCGCGAACCGGTCGAAGGCCGGGGTGACGGTGGGCGCCTCCTGGCCGCCGCCCGCGACGTACGAGACGGTGCCCAGGCCGAGGAACAGGGTGGCGGCGCCCACGGCGAGGTAGCGGCGCCGCGGCTGCCGCCTGGCCTGGCCCACGGCCGCGGCGGGCCTGGCCGCCGGGCGGTTGTCGCGCGGACGGGCCGCGGGCGTCGGCCGCGTGGCCGCCGGTCGCGCCGCAGCGGGCCGCGCCGCAGTCGGTCGCGCCGCGGCGGGCCGCGCCGGACGGTTCGCCGAGCGCAGGGGCCTGGTCGGCTGGGTGGTCTCCTCGGGCTCGGCGGCCTCCCCCAGCGACCGCAGCCGGGTCAGGAAGTCGGCGGACGGGAGAGCGTCGGCGCCGTCGGACGGCGGCAGGTCGGAGAGGCTCCGCAGCCGGCTCTTGAGCCGGCGCAGCTCGTCGGCCTCCGTCCGGCATCGCGCGCAGGCCGCGAGGTGGGCGAGCGCGCGATCGCGCTCCTCATGCCCCAGCTCACCGTCGACCAGAGCGGTCAGACGCTCCCCCAGACAACTCACGCGGCTCCCTTGTCGATCGTTCGGTCACGCGCGGGCGCGTCGGCGCCCGGGTCGTTTACGCACCCTCGGGCTGCGGATGCCGCCGCGGCGGACCGGGCACGGCGAACGCGGCGGCATGCGCGCCGCGCTCCCCCTCGCCGGTCTCGGCGGCCGACTGCGCGGCGGCGGCAGCGGCGGCCTGGTACTCGTTCCGGGTTCCCGGACGCCTCCGCTGCGGCGCCCGGTGCTCCAATGCGGCGCGCAGCTGGGCCCTTCCCCGGTGGATGCGGCTGCGCACGGTTCCGAGCTTGACGCCCAGCGTCGCGGAGATCTCCTCGTAGGAGAGCCCCTCGATATCGCACAGCACCACGGCCGCCCGGTACTCGGGGGCCAGGGCGTCGAGCGCGTTCTGGACGTCGGCGTCGAAGTTGCGGTCGTCGAACGCCTGCGCCGGGGTGGGCTCGCGGCCCTGGAGGCGCTCGGCGGCGTCGTCGGCCAGTCCCTCGAAGCGGATGCGCTGGCGGCGCCGCGCCATGTCGAGGAACAGGTTCGTGGTGATCCGGTGCAGCCAGCCCTCGAACGTGCCCGGCGTGTAGTTCGACAGCGAGCGGAACACGCGGACGAAGACCTCCTGGGTGAGGTCCTCGGCGTCGTGCTGGTTGCCGGTCAGCCGGTAGGCCAGCCGGTAGACGCGGGCCGAATGCTCGCGCACGACCTCGTCCCAGGACGGAGGCGCCCACTCGGCCTCCGGGACGTTCTCGCGCGTGCGCGACGCCGCTGCGTTACCGAACCCCTGCCTGGGGCCGACCCCCACAGCGCCCTTGAAACTCAGTGCTGCGACTCCCATGGTGCCGGGTTGTTCCTCTCTGGTCGCCAAAGGCTGTCGCCTTGGAACGGCACGGTCTCGCCTGGGCTGGGGCGGTTCTGGACCGAGGTCACTTCGTTAAGATCACGCCCACCGGTAAAGGTGGGCGCCATCGTCGGTTAGAACGCGCTGAAACGCCGGTTGGTTCCCGACCAGCGATATGGTCTTTCCAGCATGAGCCAGGCGGGGGTCCCGCGAGGAGGCAGCCATCGACGCCATTCAGGCCACCCTGGCCTACGTGGAGGATTTCCTCCCCGAAGACGAGCCACTACTGAACGCGCGGCGCCACGGGGAAGAGGTCGGCGCGACCCCGATCGGCCCCGCGGGCGGTGCGGCACTGCGCTTCCTGGCCACCCTGATCGGGGCCCGGACGGTCGTGGAGGTCGGGTCCGGCTGCGGCGTGTCCGGCATCTGCCTGCTCCGCGGCATGGCCAAGGACGCGGTGCTCACCAGTGTCGACGTCGAGCCCGAGCACCAGCGGCTGGCCAAGCACGCCTACGCCGAGGCCGGCCTCGGCGCGTCCCGGACCCGGATGATCATCGGCCGGGCGCTGGAGGTGCTGCCGCGGCTCACCGACGGCGCCTACGACATGGTCTTCTGCGACGCGGTCGAGCAGGAGTACCCCGAGTACCTGACCGCGGCGCTGCGGCTGCTGCGCCCCGGCGGGGTGGTCGCCTTCGACAACGCGCTCTGGCACCACCGCGTCGCCGACCCCGACCGCCGCGACCCCGACACCGAGGCGGTCCGTGAGGTGGGCCGCATGATCCGCGAGGACGAGCGGCTGGTCCCCCTGCTGATCCCCGTCGGCGACGGGCTCCTGTGCGCGGTCAAGCGCGACTGACGCGCCGATGACCGATACCGGCCCGCAGCCCCCCACAGCCCCCGACGCCGACGACGCCACCTCCACCCCTGACCCGGACGCCGCCGCCTCTGAGGACGCCCCCGGCACGGACAGCGTCGCCGCCACCTCCGCCGCAGACGGCAATGGCGAAGCCGCCGCAGACGGCGACGGCGTGGCCGACGCGGACGCGGACGGCGACGGCGTCGCGGATGCGGGCGGCGAGGCCCCCGCAGGGGTGTTCGCGGTGCGGACGCGGCCCACGTGGCGGGGGTTCTGGCAGCTGACCGCGTTCGTGATCCTCTTCCTGGCGTCGGCGGGCTTCGTCGCGAGCGGGCTGATGCGGCGCGAGGGCGCGGGCAGCGTGGTGTTCGTGGTGCTCGGCATGGCGGGCATCGCCCTGTTCGGGGCGGGGATGATGGTCTCCATCGGGGCGATGCTCGCCCGCCGCCCGGTACTGGAGCTGACCGACGGCGGGGTGCGCCGTCCGGCGCGCTGGCCGCTGCCCCGGCGAACCGACCGCACGCTGCCCTGGGAGCGGCTGACGGCGCTGACCGCGCTGCGCCGCGGGGTGGCCGGCGCCCGCGGCGGCGAGCAGGACTTCCTGGTGTTCCTGCCGACAGCCGAGCTGGCCGCGATGGCGCGCACCGCCGAGCGGCCCCAGCTCGTCGCGCTGACCCTGCGGGACGTCCCGGCGACCGCCGCGGCGACCGGCTGGTGCTTCGCGGTGGAGCCGGGCTGGGACGCCACGCTCCCGCAGATCGTCAAGCAGGTGCGGCGGCGCAACGCCGTGCCGGTCGTCGACCGCCGCACCAGGTGATCACCGCACCTCAGGCCGGCAGCGTCGTGGCGAAGATCGACCGGGGGGCGGACGGGGTGCGGTGACCTGCTCGGACGGACGGCCGGACGAACCGGCCGGACGATCTAGGCGGTGCCGCCGTCTGCGGAGTCGGCGTCGGCGTCGGCGTCGGCGAGCCAGCTCAGCAGCAGCCGGGCGCCGAAGCCGGTGGCGCCGCGGGTGATCTCGGCGTCGTCGGAGGTGGACCGGCCCGGCCCGGCGATGTCGAGGTGGGCCCAGGCGCGGTCGCCGACGAACTCGCGCAGGAACAGCGCCGCCGTGATGGACCCGCCGCCGTAGCCGCCCCGGCCGATGTTGTTGACGTCGGCGACGTCGGAGTCGATCGCGGCGCGGTACTCCTCGACCAGCGGCAGCCGCCACAGCGGCTCGCCGGCCTCGGCGCCGGCGCCGGACAGCGCGCCCGACAGGGCGTCGTCGTTGGCGAACAGCGCGCCGTACCGCAGGCCGAGCGCGACCTTGGCGGCGCCGGTGAGGGTGGCCACGTCGACGACCACGTCGGGGTCGAGCTCGGCGTCGGCGTAGGCGAGCGCGTCGGCCAGGACCAGCCGGCCCTCGGCGTCGGTGTTGAGCACCTCGGAGGTGGTGCCGCCGAAGTGGGTGATCACGTCGCCGGGCCGCATCGACGAACCGGACGGCATGTTCTCGGCGGCGGCGACCAGCCCGGTGACCCGGTCGCGCACGCCGAGCTCGCGCAGCGCGCTCATGACCGCGATGACCACGCCCCCGCCGGCCATGTCGGTCTTCATCGTCTTCATGCCCTCGTTGGGCTTCAGCGACAGGCCGCCGCTGTCGAAGGTGATGCCCTTGCCCACCAGCACCACGTGCCGGCCGGAGCCGCCGCCGGACGGCTCGTAGGACAGCTCGATCAGGCGGGGCGGGCGGGACGAGCCCGCGCCGACGGCCAGCAGGCCGCCGAAGCCGCCGTCGGCCAGCTCCTCCTCGCCGCGGACGCGGACGGTGAGGCCCGCCCCGTCCGCGAGGCCCGCGGCCCGGTCGGCGAGCCAGGACGGGCCCTTCTCGCCGGCCGGGGTGTTGGCCAGGTCGCGGGCGAGGGCGGTGGCCTGCGCGCGGACCGTCCCGCGCCGGACGGCCCCGGCGTCGGACTCGGGGCCCGCCTCGGTGAGCACCGTGAGGACGTCCAGGGCGGGCTTGGCCGGGGCCGCGCCGATCTTGAACTGGTAGGACGCGAGGAGCGCGCCCTCGACGAACGCGGCCAGGTCGCCCGCGGGGACGCCCGCGACCAGCCCGGACCGGCCCTTGCCCCGCCGGGCCAGCGCGGCCCCGGCCTTGCGCAGGTCGGCCGGGGTCGCCTCGCCGACACCGTAGAGCAGGAGTTCGCGCACGCGGTCGCCCACCCGCACCGGGCTGGAGACGATCTCGCCCGGCTCGCCCTTGGCCCGGTTGAGCGTCAGCAGCTCGTCCAGGGTGAACGGCAGGGCCCCGGCGATCTCCGCCGCGGGCGCCACCGGGCCGGACCGCACGGGCACCGCCACGACCTCGGCGCCGAGGTCGGTCGCCACCTGCGACACGCTGCCGCCGGCACTGCGGACCCGGGTCTGGATGGGCATGGTGCTGGTTCCCCTGTCTGGTGTGCGGGAAGTGCTGGGAGCGGAAACGACAAGGGTCCCGGCGGCAGCGCCGGGACCGTCGCCGCGTCTCGGGGGCGGCCTGGCCGTCAGCCCACGACTTCCTTCAGGGCCTCGCCGAGCTCCTTGGCCTCGTCGGCGGAGAGCTCGACCACGAGGCGACCGCCGCCTTCAAGCGGGACGCGCATGACAATTCCGCGTCCCTCCTTGGTCACTTCGAGCGGACCGTCTCCCGTCCGCGGCTTCATCGCCGCCATGCGTGCATCCCCTTCCTGCCTAGGGCCGCGTGGGGCCTCCGGGCACCTGTGGCCGCGTGGCCGCCTGTCGCATCCGCGTCATCGGTAGTGGTTCATTATCTCGTCTTCCGGGCGCGAAGTGGTAACGATCAGCCTCCAGATCGGGAGACCGCACTCATAAACGCTCGTCCGGCGCTGTTCGATCTGTGCGGCGACCACCGCCGGGAACGGGGCGGCAGGGCGGTGGTGGCGGCGCTGGTGCGGCTGCTCGCCGCCCTCGGCGCGGCGGCTCGGGCGGTACGCGCGCGGTCACGCGAGCGGCCCGGTTCTTCGACGCCGGGACGGCGCGGCTCTTGCCCGCGGCCTCCCGGTTCGTCGATGGTTGCCTGGGAGATCCACCTGCTGATCGTGAGGACGATGATGACTGAGACCGTGCGGTACGACGTGACCCAGGGTGTGGCGACGATCACTCTCAATCGCCCCGAGGGGATGAACTCCCTGACGGGCGAGATGAAGGACGGGTTGCGGGCGGCGATCGACCGGGCGGCCGGGGACGCGACGGCGCGGGCGGTGATCCTCACCGGCGCCGGGCGGGCCTTCTGCGCCGGGCAGGACCTGCGCGAGCACGCCGACAACCTCGCCTCGGGCAAGGGCCTGGACGACACCGTCCGCCGGCATTACAACCCGATCGTGCTGGCCATCACCGAGATGGCCAAGCCGGTGGTGGCGGCGGTCAACGGCGTGGCGGCGGGCGCCGGGGCGTCCCTGGCGTTCGCCTGCGACCTGATCGTCGCCTCGGAGAAGGCGGTCTTCGCCACCGCGTTCACGGGGATCGGCCTCGCCCCCGACAGCGGCATGTCGTGGACGTTGCAGCGGCTGGTCGGCCGCGCCAAGGCCACCGAGCTGCTGCTCCTCGGCGAGCCGGTGAGGGCGCCCGAGGCGCTGGAGCTGCGCCTGGTGAACCGGGTCGTCCCCGTTGACGAGCTGGCGCCCGTCGCGGTGGAGCTGGCGCGGCGGCTGGCAGCGGGCCCGACCGTCTCGTACGGGGCGGTCAAGGCGTCGCTCGACCACGCCGCCTCGCACGATCTGGCCTCGTCCCTGGAGAAGGAGGCCGAGCTCCAGGACCTGTGCGAGAAGACGGCCGACCACCACAACGCGACCGAGTCGTTCCTGAAGAAGCGGCAGCCCGCCTTCGAGGGCCGCTAACCGCTCATAGGGCGGGGGCCGGCTGTCAGCGGGACAGTTCTGGGGGGAACGGCTCGAAGTAGGTCTGAGCCTGGAGATAGCCGATGTCCTCGCCCTTGGCGTGGTGCCGCAGCAGCGCCATGGGGACCGCGAGCGGCGCGTCGCCGCGCCCGTAGGCGTCGATGACCCCGGCGATGTCGCGGCGCCGGGCGGTGTCGAGGCGGTCGGTCATCGGTCATCGGACTGAAGACGTGCAGCATGGCGTTGACGTGGCGGCCCCGGCTGGGCCGTATGGCGAACGCGGCGGCGAACAGCTCGGTGTACTCGTCCTGAAGCTCGGCTGCGGGGCGGTTTCCCGCTTCGGCGACGACGCGTCCGGCCGTCCGGTAGCGGGCCGGGTCGTGCGCCAGGAACTGGAGCTTGTGCGCCGAATGGAACGCCACCAGGTCACGGGGCGTCCAGGCTCCCGCGAACAGGGCCCGCAGACGCGCGTACGCGAAGATCCGCTCGACGAAGTGGTCGCGGAGGAGAGCGTCGTTGAGCCGCCCCTCCTCCTCGACCGGAAGCTCGGGCCGGACGTCCATCAGCCGCCCGGCGAACATCCCTGTGCCGCGCCTGTCGGTCGGCTGGCCCTTCCTGAAGCGGGACACGCCGCGCGGTCCGCAGCTCGGTGAGCGGGACTTCAGCACCCAGCCGTCCAGGTCGGGCAGCTCGGCGACGCGCTGTTCGGCGAACGCGAGCATGGCGGCGGTGTGGTCGTCGCCGCCGTCCTTGGTGGTGAGGCGCTCGACGCCGCCGTCGGTCACCAGGCGGAGGGTGGGACGGGGCGCGCCGAGGCCGATCTCCATCTCCGGGCATACGGGCACCCAGTCGACGTGGGAGGCGAGGGTGTCGGTGAGGAACCTGCTGCGGCTGTGCCCGCCGTTGTAGCGGACGGGCTCTCCCAGCAGGCAGCTCGATACCGCCACGCGCGGCCGGACGTTCTGCTGCCTGGGGATCGCCGTCGGCTTGGGTCCGGGCTTGGTCGTCGTGTTCATGCTCTGGGCTCTCCTCCTCGCTGTCAGGAGCGCGGGCTGGGCCGGTTTCCGGGGCTGGTGTTCAGGGCTGGGCTCACGGGCTCAGCAGGGCTTCGAGCCGGTGCAGGCCGCGGGCCGTGCGGGCCTTGACGGTGCCGAGCGGGGCGCCGGTCCGGGCGGAGATCTCCCGCTGGGTCAGGTCGCCGAAGTAGGCCAGCTCGATCGCTTCACGCTGGAGGGCGGGCAAGGCGCCCAGAGCGCGTCTCACGTCCTGCTGGGCGGCGACCCGGTCCGCGGTGTCGGGTCCGGGGCGTTCGGCCGCCTGCGTGAGCGGCAGGGCCGCCGGGGGGCGGGTGCGGAGCTGGTCGATGGCCCGGCGGCGGGCGATGGTGAACGTCCACGCCTCGAAGCTCCGGGCCTGGTCGAACCGGTGGCGGCAGCGCCACAGCTCGACCAGGACGGCCTGGACGACATCGTCGACCAGGTCGTCGGGCACGAGGCGGCGCAGGTAGCGGCGCAGGGCGGGGCCGAGCGAGGTGTGGCAGTCGGCCAGCGCGCTCTCGTCGTCCTGAGCTAGGCGCGCCGCAATAGCCGCGGCCGGTACGGCTGGTGCGGTCGGTCTCAGATTCATGACGCTCCCCCGAGACGAAACCTCTTCAAAATCTGTTCATAGTCGGAATGCTCGGCATCCACAACCGAGGCAGGGCAAAAAAGCGGACAAGGAAGCGAGCGGGAGCGCGGGGACGCGCGGGAAGGGCGAGGACGCGCGGGAAGGGCGAGGTCAGGCGCGGCCGAGGGCGGCGCGGACCTCGGCGAGGGCGGCGGGCAGGGACCCGACGCGGTGCGCGGACGCGGGGAGGCGGCCGTCCTCCCAGCCGGGGCCGCCGATGATCAGGCGCGCGGGCGGACGGCTCCCGGGCAGCTCCGCCAGCGGCGCGGGATCACCGGTCCAGGACGTCTGCGACCAGACGAACACCGCGGCGGGCCCGAGGCGCCGCATCGACTCGCCCAGCGCGCGTGCGGGGACACGGGCCCCGAGGACGCGCACGGAGATCCGCTCCCCCGCCAGGGCGGCGCCGAGCGCGTACAGCGGAAGGCTGTGCTGTTCCTCGGGGGCGCAGGCGAGCAGGACGGGACGCGCGGTGAGGGGCGGTGTCTCCGCGGCCTGTGCGGCGGCCTCGGCGGCGAGGGCGTCCTGGATGCAGCCGGACAACACGTGCTCGACCTCGATGATGGCGCCGGTGGCCGCGTGCCTGTCCCCGATGCCGATGAGGACCGGGGCCAGCAGCTCCTGCCAGGCACGTTCGGCGCCGTCGCGGCGCAGCGCCCCGCCTATCAGGTCGCGCATCGTCGGCGTGTCCATGGCCAGCGCCGCACGCGCGAGCGCGCGCGTGGCGGGGGTCGCGTCCGGCACGGTCAGCCGGTGCCCGCCCCTGCCCTTCGCCGAACCCGCCAAAGACGGGATCGCGGGCGGCAGGGTGCCGGTTTCGGTGGCGAGGGCCGAGCGGGCCGCCTCCTCGGGAGGGACGCCGTCCAGGATGAGCCGGTTCATCAGCTCCAGCCGGGCCACGTCGGCGTCGTCGTAGCGGCGGTGGCCGCCCGCGCTGTGCCGGCTGGGCCCGATCCCGTACCGGCGGCCCCAGGTGCGCAGGGTGGACGGCGGCACGCCGAGGCGGCGCGCGACCGCGCCCACGCTCAGCCCGACACCGGCCACCGCCCACCTCCGATCGAGTGCACAGACTAGGGCTCGTGCCAGAGCCCGGCCCGGCAACGCACTCGCGCGACGACCGAGTACTCCTAGGGCTCCATCAGGGAATTCGACGGCGATCGGCGACGGGTTGCAACCGATCGCCGATCGCGGTGCGAAGAAGGGACGATGGATACCGCGATCATGCTCTTCACCCGCGATCTCCGGGTGCACGACCATCCCGCCCTGGCCGCCGCCTGCGAGGCCGCCCGGCACGTCGTGCCCGTGTTCGTGTTCGACGACGTGCTGCTGGCCGGGGCGCCCAACCGGGCCCGCTTCCTGCTGGACTCGCTCGCTGATCTGCGCGCGTCCCTGCGCGCGCGAGGCGGCGACCTCCTCCTCCGGCGCGGCGATCCCGTGGTGGAGGCGCTTCGGCTGGCCGAAGAGGCCGGTGCGCAAGGAATCTTCCTGAGCGACGACGTCAGCCGGTACGCGACGCGGCGGCGCACGCGGCTGGAGCGGGAGGGCGCGCGGCGGCGGATTCGCGTCTCGGTCCATCCGGGGCTGACGGTCGTACCGCCCGGGGACCTCACTCCTGCGGGCGGAGACCACTACCGCGTCTTCACGCCCTACTGGCGTGTGTGGAGCGCGGCCCGCTGGCGTCCGATGGCGGACGCCCCGGACCGCGTCGCCCTGCCGTCCCGTTTGTACCTCTCCCCTAATCACGTCGAGCTGGACGTCATCGCGGAGAAGTTCGCCCGGGACCCGTCGCCGGGCCTCCAGCCGGGGGGCGAGTCCGCCGGACGCGAGCGGATGCGGACCTGGCTGCGCGACGGCCTCACCGGCTACGAGGACGGCCACGACGACCTGCCCGGGAACCGGACGTCCCGGCTCAGCCCGTACCTGCGGTTCGGCTGCCTGTCCCCGCTGGAGCCCGCGGTGGCCGCCAGGGAGCGGACGGGCGGTGAGGCGTTCGTCCGGCAGCTCGCCTGGCGCGACTTCCACCACCAGGTCACCGCCGCGTTCCCCGATATCGACCGCGTGGACTACCGGCCCCGCGGCACGGAGTGGAACCAGGACCGGGACGCGCTGGACGCCTGGCGCGAGGGCCGCACGGGCTTCCCGATCGTGGACGCGGGGATGCGGCAGCTCCTGCGCGAGGGCTGGATGCACAACCGGGCCAGGATGATCTGCGCCTCGTTCCTCACCCGCGACCTGCGCGTCGACTGGCGGCACGGGCTGGCCCACTTCGGCGCGTGGCTCGCCGACGGGGACGTGGCGAACGACGCGGGCAACTGGCAGTGGGTCGCGGGCACCGGCAACGACACCCGGCCCAACCGCGTCCTGAACCCGCTGCGGCAGGCCGCCCGCTTCGACCCGGACGGCCGCTACGTGCGCGAGCACGTCCCGGAGCTGGCGGAGGTGGCCGCCCCCTACGTGCACACCCCCTGGAGGCTCCCGGACGACCTCCGCCTCCGCCTGGGGTATCCGGCGCCGATCGTGGAGCCCCGCTCTGACGGCGGGCCGCCCGACCTGAGCGGACGGGCGCCCGCGGGCGTCCTCAGCGGGGGGCGTCGCGGAGCTGCGTGATCACGGCCAGCACCCGGCGGTGGTCGTCGGCGGTCTGGTAGAGGTCCAGCTTGGTGAAGATCGACCCGACGTGCTTGATCACCGCGGCCTCGGACACGACCAGCGCGCGGGCGATCGCCCCGTTCGACCGGCCCTCGGCCATCAGCGCGATCACCTCGCGCTCGCGCGCGGTCAGCCGCTCCAGCGGGGAGTCCTCGCGGCGCCGGGCCAGCAGCCGCCGCACCACCTCCGGGTCGATCACCGTGCCGCCCGCGGCGACCCGCTCGAGCGCGTCGACGAACTCGGCGACCTCGCCGACCCGGTCCTTCAGCAGGTACCCGACGCCGCCGCCGGTCTGGAGCAGGTCGGAGGCGTACGACTGCTCGACGTACTGCGACAGCACCAGGATCGGCAGCTCCGGGCGGGCGGCGCGCAGCGCGAGCGCGGCGCACAGCCCCTCATCGCGGAACCCCGGCGGCATCCGCACGTCGGTGACGACGATGTCGGGCCGGTGCTCGGCGACGGCGGCGGCCAGGCCGGGCGCGTCCTCCACCGCGGCGACGACCTCGTGGTCGAAGCGGGCCAGGATCTGGCCGAGCCCCTCCCGCAGCAGCACCGAGTCCTCGGCGATCACGACTCGCATGGGATCTCCACCCGCAGGATCGTAGGGCCACCGGGCGGGCTCGACAGCCGCACGGTTCCGTCGTAGACGGCGACGCGGTCGGCGAGGCCCTGGAGGCCGCTGCCCGCCGACACCCGCGCGCCGCCGGAGCCGTCGTCGCGGATCTCCAGTACGAGCGTCCGCCCGTCCGTCCGGGCCGTCACCCGGGCGGCCGACGCGCCGCTGTGCTTGGCCACGTTGGCGAGGGCCTCGGCGATGACGAAGTACGCCGCCGACTCGACGCCCTCGGGGGGCCGGGCGGGCAGCCGGGCGTCCACCTCGACCCGGACCGGCGACCGTTCGGCCAGGGACTCCACCGCGGCGTGCAGGCCCCGGTCGGTCAGCACCGACGGGTGGATGCCGCGGACCAGGTCGCGCAGCTCCGCCAGCGCGGCCCGCGCCTCGTCCTGCGCGCGTTCGACCAGTTCGCCCGCCGAGCCGTCCAGCCGGGCCAGCCCGAGCGTCATGATCAGCCCGGTCAGCCGCTGCTGGGCGCCGTCGTGCAGGTCGCGCTCGATGCGGCGCCGCTCGATCTCGAAGGCGTCGGCCAGCCGGGCGCGGGACGCGCGCACCTCGACGAGCCGCTCGCCGAGCTCCTCGGCCACCGGCCGGACGAGCAGGGCGCGGGCGAGCGCGGCGCGCGCCCCGGCCAGCGCGGTGACGGCGTAGAACGCGACCACGGCCATGAGCGCGCCCGCCACGGCGACGGGCCACGCCTCCCCCGGGGTATCGACCGTGACGCCCGGCCCGTACATGATCTGGTCGCCGTTCCCGACGAGCGCCGGCGCCGACACCTGGACGAACGCGCCGACGAAGAAGGTGAACGGGACGACCAGATCCACCACGGAGAGCAGCGCCGCCAGCAGCGCGTACCCGAGCTCCCGCCAGGTGGCGGTCTCCCGCAGCCGCAACCGCAACCAGGAGCGCAGCCCCGGACGGTCCGCGCGGTCCGCGCGGTCCACGCCGAGGTGCGGGGACGGCGCCGGGCGGCGGTCCATCAGGCCCAGGCGGCGGCGTTCGACGGCGGCGAACGCGATCGCCGACAGCGGGACGCAGAGCAGCAACGCTATACCGATCCCGACCGGGATCAGCAGCGTCCCGACGACGACCAGCAGGATGGCCGTCAGCAGCCACACCGTCCCGACGACGGGTCCGGTGACCACGTACACGAGCGCGCGCCAGGGCCAGGCGGAGAAAAGGAACCGCAGCGGGTTGCCCGCCATCGCCCGCCACACCGTGGGACGAGCGGATCCGGTCGCCGCGCTCATGCCCCGACCGTACTGGACGCGTCGCGCAGCAAGTCACGAAGGCGCTGGTAGGAGCGGTCCCAGCTCCAGGTGGTGATCAGGCAACGAGGCACAGGCGCGTCTCCTCCCGACGCCCGCCGTACGCACGTGCGCGCGTCGCGAGGACGGCCCAGGCCGCCAGGACGGCCGGGTACACGAGGTAGCCCCATCGCGTCGCGGGCATCAGCGCGGCGGCCACCAGCAGCCCCGCCGCGATCCGGAACGCGGCGGCGCGCACGTCGAGGGGCGGACGCGCCAGCAGCCAGGCGCCCATGGCGACCGCGGCCAGCCCGAGCGCGACCACCGCGACGGCGTGCCCGGACGGCCCGAGGTCGGCGAGCAGCCGTCCGGGCAGCGGGCTGGCGGCCGGTGACGCGACCCCGGCCAGCCCCAGCGGGAACCGCACGGCGTTCTCCATGAACCCCGCCGGATCGACCAGCGCCGGAAGCCCCACCCCCAGCGCGACCAGGCCCGCCGCGGCCGTCCCGTACCGCCGGGCCCCCGTCCCCCGCACCGCGATCAGGACGAGGCAGACGATCAATGCGGGCCACGCGGTGGCCTTCAGCGTCGCCGCGACGCCGAGCGCCACGCCCGCCGCCCCGGGACGGTCCCGGGCCGCGAGCGCGAGCCCCAGGCAGACCAGCCCGATCACTGGCAGGTCGTCCCCGCCGACCACCAGCGGCAACGCCACCAGCGGCGACGCGGCCAGCACCGTCAGCGGCCCCAGCACGGGACGGCCTCGCAGCAGCCACCCGCTCAGCCCCAGAGACACCACCAGCACCGCGCCGAACAGCAGCCGCGGATCAACACCCGGCAGCCCGAGCAACGCCATGCCGGGGAGGTACGGGTTGTACGCCTCGTAGCCGCCACCGCCCAGCCCGGCCGGACCCAGGTAGGGCGTTCCGTGCTCCAGCAGACGCGCCCCCGCACGCTCGACGACCCACACCTCGGGCTGTGCCTGCCCGGCTGCGACCAGCACCCCCAGCGGCAGCAGCACCGCTCCGCCCAGGACCAGCGCGGCCAGCGCGCCCCGGTACCGGCGTCCCCAGGGCAGCAGCGCCACGACCGCGCCCGCTCCGTAGACCACCGCCGCGATCCGTCCCCACTCCCGGTGCGGGCCGAGGTCGGTCACGACGGCGGTCACGGCCGCGAAGACGGCGGACGCCCCATAGACGGCGGGCACGACGCGGACGGCTGGGGCGCGCCCGCCCAGGAATCGGAGCACGCGCCGCGAAACCGGAGCGCCGCGGAGCGCCGAGAGGGTCTGCATGGTCATGGGTCAAGGCAACCGCCGCAGGGCGCGCGGATCAGTAGACCGGACCGCCGACTTGGAGGTAGACCCAGCCCTACCCCGCGCCGCGTTAGCATCGCCGATCATGACCGACCCCTCCCACCTGAACACGACCCGCGCGTTCTACGACGCCGTGGTCGACGACTACGCCGCACGCTTCAAGACCGTGCTCGACTACGACCCGCTCGCCCGCGCGATGCTCACCGCCTTCGCCGAGACCGTGCGCGCCGCCGGCGCCGGTCCGGTCGCCGATCTCGGCTCCGGCCCCGGCCTCGTCACGGCGTTCCTGCACTCCCTCGGGCTGGACGTCTCCGGCCTCGACCTGTCCCCGGCGATGGTCGAGCTGGCCCGCCGCGATCACCCGGGGCTTCGGTTCGACGAGGGCTCGATGACCGATCTGGACATCCCGGACGGCACCCTCGCCGGCGTCGTCGCCTGGTACTCGATCATCCACACCCCGGCCGAGCTGCTGCCGGACGTGTTCGCCGGGTTCCACCGGGTGCTGGCCCCCGGCGGCCACCTGCTGGTCGCCTTCCAGGTCGGCGACGAGCCGCTGCGCCTGGAGAAGCCCTTCGGCCACCCGGTGTCGCTCGACTTCCGCCGGCTGTCCCTCGACCACGTCGCCGACCTGCTGGGCCGGGCCGGCTTCGCCATGACCAGCCGGACGCTGCGGGAGACTCCGGAATCCGAGCTGTCCTCGCAGGTCCCGCAGGGCTACCTCATGGCCCGCAAGCCGCCCGCCTCCTAGGCCGTGTTTCAAAGCCCGGCCCGGCGTCCTCGCCTGGCGGCTCGGACGCCGACCGTGCTTGGGCGAGCGCTGCATCGCTTCGCGATCTGGCCGGTTCGGCTCGCCTTCGGCTTCGCCTCACCGGCCAGGTAGCGCGCTCGCGCGACAGCCGAGGACTTTGAGACAGGCCCTCCCGTTCCGGGGTGGGGCTGGCCCTACCCCGGGTCCTCCGGGTCGCGCCAATGCCCCGGGGGGCGGCGCGGCGGTTGGCTTGAGGCATGACACAGACAACCGCCGCACCGCCGTCCGGGCAGGTACTGGAGCACGTCGCCACGGCGTCCGACCTGACCAGGTCCTACGGGCACGGTGACGGGACGGTCGCCGCGCTGCGGGGCGTCTCGGCGGCCTTCGCCCGCGGGCAGTTCACCGCGATCATGGGGCCGTCCGGGTCCGGCAAGTCCACCTTCCTGCACTGCATGGCCGGGCTGGACACCGTGACGTCCGGCTCGGTGGTGATCGGCGGCGTGGACATCACCACGCTGAGCCGCACCCGGCTCACCAGGCTGCGCCGGGACCGGCTCGGGTTCGTCTTCCAGTCGTTCAACCTGCTGCCGATGCTGACCGCCGAGGAGAACATCCGGCTCACCGGCCGGCTCGGCGGGCGCCGCGCCGACCGCGAGTGGTTCGACACCATCGTGGACGCCCTCGGCCTGCGCGGACGCCTCTCGCACCGTCCGGCCGAGATGTCGGGCGGGCAGCAGCAGCGCGTCGCGGTGGCGCGGGCGCTGCTGACCCGTCCCGAGGTCCTCTTCGCGGACGAGCCGACCGGCAACCTCGACTCGCGCGCGGGCGCGGAGGTGCTCGGCTTCCTGCGCACCGCCGTCGACACCTACCGGCAGACCGTGGTCATGGTGACGCACGACCCGGTGGCCGCCGCCTACGCCGACCGGGTGCTGTTCCTGGCGGACGGCCGGATCGTCACCGAGCTCGGGGACCCCACCATCGACGGCGTCCACGCGCTCATGCGCCGGATGGAGGGCTGAGCGGCATGTGGCTCATCGCACGGCGCTCGTTCGCCGAAGGGTGGATGCGGCTCGTCGCCACACTGCTGGCGGCCGTGTTCTCGATCGCGCTGATCGCGGGATCGCTCCAGTTCACGCTGCGCGCCCAGCAGGCCGTCGCGGGCAGCGACGCCAGCGAGTACTCCCGCGCGGACGTGCTGGTCCAGGGCGGCACCGTCGACCCCGACGACGTGGACGGCCCGCCGGACGGCCGGATCCGGCTCGACCGGGTGGCCGGACGGCCCGGGGTCGCCGCCGTGGCCGGGGACGCGATGGTCCAGGTCACCGCCACCGGGACCGACGGCAAGACGATCATGCCGCCGGCCGGGGCCGGCACGACCCTGCGGCCGTGGGTGCAGGACCCCCGGCTGAACCCGTACGAACTGGAGTCGGGCCGCGCCCCGTCCGCCGACGGCGAGGTCGCCGTCGTGCGGCACCTGGCCCGCGCCGGGCACCTGGACGTCGGGTCGACCACCCAGGTGCTGATGCCCCGCCGGACCGGCGCGATGAAGGTCGTCGGGATCGTCACCGTGCAGGGGCACGGTGCCGTGGCGGCCGGCGACCTGCTGCTCGCGCCGCCCGAGACCGTCCGGCGGGCCGCCGGGCTGCCCGCCGGCACCTGGCAGGCCGTCTGGGTGAAGGCCGCGCCGGGCGTCCCGGAGGCCCGGCTCCGCGCCGGCCTCCACCGCCACCTGGGCGGCGCCGCGACCGTGCGGAGCGCGGCGAAGGTGCGGAGCACGCAGTCCGACAACCTGAGCAGCGACAGCGCCTCGCTCGGCGGCGTCATCGCGATGCTGTCCTCCGTCGCGGTGTTCGTCGGCCTGTTCGTCGTGGCCAACACCTTCGGCACCCTGGTCCGGCAGCGCACCCGAAGGCTGGCGCTGCTCAGCGCGATCGGCGCCACCCCGCGGCAGATCAAACGGCTGATCCGGCTGGAGGCGCTCGGCCTCGGCGTGGTCGCCTCGATCGGCGGGGTGCTCCTCGGCTACCCCGTGTCGGGACTGCTCACCACCCTGTTCGCGCAGGACGGCTTCGACATCTCCGCCGCCGACGCCCAGTTCGGCTGGGTCGCGCTGGCGGTCCCGGCCGCCGCCGGCATCCTGGTCACCCAGCTCGCCGCCTGGCGCGCGGCCCGCCGCGCCGCCGGGATCTCCCCCATGCAGGCGCTCCGGGCGACGTCCGACGGCGGGACGGGCCGCGCCTGGCCCCGGCTGCTCGGCGCGGCGGGCGTGTTCGCGCTCGCGCTGATGTTCTACGGCGCGGTGTTCGCGATCAGGTCCGAGGAGCCGCCCGGCCCCGACCGCACCGTGGCGGTCGCGATGATGATCCTGCTCGGCTCGATGGTCGCGGTGTCCGGCCTGGCGGTCCTCGCCCCGTTCTTCGTCGGTCCGCTCGGCGGCCTAGTCGGACGGGCCGGGACGGCGGTCAGCGGGGAGGCCGGGCGGCTCGCCCGCGCCACCATCACCCGCAGCCCCCGCCGGGTCTCCTCCGCCGCGTCCTCGCTGATGCTCGGTGTGGCCCTGGTCCTCGCGCCCGCGCTGATCGTGATGTCGGCCGACGCGCGCTTCGAGGAGACCGGGACCCGGGTGATGGCCGCCGACCACGCGATCGCCGCCACCGGCAAGACGGCCGACGGCGCCGCGCCGCTCTCCCCGGACGCCGAGGCCAAGGTCAAGGCCGCGCCCGGCGTCGCGCACGCGACCGCGCTCACCACCGCCTCGGTGAAGCTCGTGTCCCCGGAGCCGCCCCGCCTCATCCCCGACGAGGCGCCCGCGCCCGTCCACCTGACCCTGACCGGCGCCGACCCGGCCGCGCTGCCCTCGGTGCTGAAGCTGGGCGGGCGGCCCCTCGTCCTCGGCCCCGGGCAGATCGGGCTGAGCGGCACCGTGATGCGGGCCAACAAGATCAAGCGGGGGCAGCGGGTCGTCGTGCGCGGCGCGCGCGGACGGGTCGCGCTCACCGTCGCCGGGGGCTACCACGACCCGTCCCACCTGTTCGCCGACCAGGGGCTGGTCGCGCCCGCCACGATGGACCGGCTCGACCCCGCCGCGCCGGTCCGGACGGTGCTGGTCCGCGGCGGCGGCGAGGCCGCGCTGAACGCGGCGATCGCCGGGGTGCCGGGCGCGGAGGTCGTCGACCGGGCCGCCTACGTGAAGACGGCCGCCGGGTCGATGACCAAGGGCCTGCGGGTCGTCTACGGCTTCATCGCGATGGCGCTGGTGCTCGCCCTGTTCGGCATGGCCACCACCGTGTCGATGAGCGTCGCCGAGCGGACCCGGGAGTTCGGGCTGCTCGGCGCGGTCGGCGCGACCGCCGCCCAGATCCGCTCGATCGTCCGCTGGGAGGCCGCGACCGTGGTGCTGCTCGGGACGCTGCTCGGCCTCGGCGCGGCGGTCGGCACCGTCGTGGGGATCCACGTGGCATCGGGCAGCTCCTTCCTGCGGCCGAACGCACCGTGGTGGTTGTTCGCCCTGGTCGCGGCGGGTGCCGCGGCCGTGACGCTGGCCACCTCGGCCCTGCCCGCCCGCCGCGCCTCGACCGTCCCGGTGCTGGAGGCCGCCAAGGCCGAGTGAGACCGGGTGACATCCGGGTCGGCGGCAGGCGCGTGGTCAGAGGCAGGCGCGTGGTCAGCGGTAGGCGCCGTGCCGGTGGCAGCCCGTCAGATGGTCGTCGACCAGGCCGCACGCCTGCATCAGCGCGTAGGCGGTGGTGGGCCCGACGAACCGGAACCCGCTCTTCTTCAGCTCCTTGGCCATCGCCTTGGACCCGCTCGTGTACGCCGGCACGTCGGCCATGTCGGCGTACGCGGGCGCGCCGGGATCGGCGTGCCGCCACAGGGCCGCGGCCAGCCCGCCGGGCAGGTCGAGCGCCGCCCGCGCGTTCGCGACCGCCGCCTCGATCTTGGCCCGGTTGCGGACGATCCCGGCGTCGCCGAGCAGCCGCTCGACGTCGTCCGGCCCGAACGCGGCGACCTTCTCCAGGTCGAACCCCGCGAACGCGGCCCGGAATCCCTCGCGCTTGCGCAGGATCGTCAGCCACGACAGCCCCGACTGGAACGCCTCCAGGCACAGCCGCTCGTACAGCCCCTGGTCGTCTCGGACCGGACGGCCCCATTCATCGTCGTGATAGGCGACGTAGTCGGGGGCCGACAGCCCCCAGGGGCAGCGGGCCAGCCCGTCTTCACCTCGGATCGCGGTACTCACCGGCCCTGTCTACCGCATGCCGCCGACAGGTCCGCCCGCCTCGGCCAGCCGCGCCAGCCGGCGCAGGCCGAACGCCATGAACGCGCGGACCACCGGGCCCGCCACCAGCCAGCCCGCCCGGCCGAGCACGCCGAGCGGCAGATCGACCCGCTCGGCCCACGCGATCCGGCTGCCGCCGTCCGGCCGCGGCTCGACCCGGAACCACGCCTCCCCGCGCACCACCCGGCCGGTGTGCCGCACCGCGACCCGCCGCCCCGGCCGCCAGTCGGTGATCACCATGGTGTCGAGGAAGCCGATCGGGCCGATGCCCGTCCAGCCCTCCAGGCCGGCGCCGACCTCGTGCCCGCCCTCGGCCCGGGTGAACGGCATCCACTCGGCGTGCCGGGGCCAGTCGGTCAGCACCGCGAAGACCCGCTCGGCGGACGCCCGCGCGGGCACCTCGACCTGCACGGCGACCTGGCTCATCGGTACTCCTCGGGTTCCTCGGCGGCCTCGCGGGCCTTCACCAGCCCGACCGGCTGCGCCCCGCGCCGCTCGGGCTCGGTCGACGTCTCCGCCTCGTGCTCGGCCTCCGCCGGCGCCTCCGCCGCCTCGTGCTCGGCGAACAGCTCGTCCTCGAACGGCACCTGCCCGTCGCCGTCCGGCCGGACGGCCTCGGGCGGCGTCGGCAGCCGCCGCTCGGCGAGCCGCCATTCCAGCTCGGCCACCCGGGCCTCCCGCTCGGCCAGCAGGCCGACCAGCCGGTACACGACCTCGTCGGCCACCTCGGACTGGTAGCCCCAGAGCCCCCGCGGGAGCCGCAGCCGCGCGGACTCCAGCGCGGCGACCAGCTGCTCGTCGCCCCTCGGAAGCGGCGGCCGGTCGGGACTCGCCGCGCTCAGCTCGCCGCCCCTGCCCTTGGCCAGGACGACGACGCCACCCAGCACCGCCAGGCCGGCCAGGGCGAGCACCACAAACACGATCAAGCTCCGATCTGTCTACACCTAGTCGATCGTGCCACGATCAGGGAATGGAATTGCACGAGCGGAGCGTCCTGGCCCTCGACGCGCCGGTGCCCGAGGGCGTGGTGGACGCCGGGGTCGGGCCCGCCGCGGCGCGGGTGGCCGAGCTGGTGGCGGGCGGGCGGCCGGTCCTGGTGACGCTCGTCGCGGCGGGCCCGGGCCCGGTGGAGGCGGAGGATCCCGGGCTGCTCGCGACGGCCTCGGTCTACGCGTGGCTGGGGGTCCGGGTGTTCCGGGCGCCGGAGCCGTGCGCGCCCGCGGTACGGCAGGCGCTCGACATGGTGGCCTCGATCCGGGGCGAACGCCGGCCCGCGCTGGCCCGGCGCGGGCTCGCCTGAGCGGGACCGGGCCGGGCGGCGTCCGGGGGCCGGGTCACAGCTCGGCTTCGGCGTAGTCCTCCGGGGTCGCCTGGATCCGCGGCCGGGAGCGTTCCAGCAGGTCGAAGGCCACCGGGACGGAGTCGGTCCAGCCGATCGCGTCGAAGATCTTGGGCCGGGCGAAGCCCTGATCGGCCAGGCCCTTCATCAGCTCGCGCAGCGGGTCGTACACGCCGGTGGGATCGAGGATCACCACGGGCTTGTCGTGCATGCCGAGCACCCGGGCCGTCCAGATCTCGAACAGCTCCTCCAGCGTGCCGATGCCGCCGGGCAGGACGAGGAAGGCGTCGCTGCGGCGGTCCATCTCGCCTTTGCGGGAGCGCATGTCCGGCGTGACGACCAGCTCGTCGTTGTCCTCGTCGGAGATCTCCACCTGGACCAGCCCCTCGGGGATCACCCCGACCGTGCGGGCTCCGCCGGCCCGCGCGGCGCGGGCGACCGCGCCCATGCACGACACCTGGGCGCCGCCGCTGACCAGGCTGTGGCCGCGGCGGGCCAGCTCGGCGCCGGCCTCGGCCGCCAGCTCCACATGGCGCCGGTCGATCTTGCTGCTGGACGCGCAGAAGACGCAGACCGCGAGCCCCATCAGCTCGCGTCCCCGGCCTCGGCCGCGATGCTTCGCGCCGCGGCCTCCTCCTTGGCCCGCTGCGCGGCCTGGTGGTGGGCGTCGGTCACGATCCGGACGACCTCGTCGGGGTCGTCGGTGAGGTGCACCAGGTCGAGGTCGTTCGGGCCGATCTTGCCGGAGCTGAGCATCGTGGTGCGGATCCAGTCGAGCAGCCCGCCCCAGAACTCGGTGCCGACCAGCACGATCGGGAACCGGGTGATCTTGGTGGTCTGGACCAGGGTGATCGCCTCGAACAGCTCGTCCAGGGTGCCGAAGCCGCCCGGCAGCACCACGAACGCCTGGGAGTACTTGACGAACATCGTCTTGCGGACGAAGAAGTAGCGGAACACCAGCCCGATGTCGATGTGGTCGTTCAGCTTCTGCTCGAAGGGCAGCTCGATGCCGAGGCCGACCGACAGCCCGCCGTTGTCGTTGCAGCCCTTGTTCGCCGCCTCCATGATCCCCGGGCCGCCGCCGGTGATCACCGCGTAGCCGGCGTCGTCGAGCCGGGCGCCGATGTCGACGGCGAGCTCGTACTCGTCCGACCCGGGCTTGGTGCGGGCGCTGCCGAAGACGCTGACGGCCTTGGGCAGCTCGGCCAGCAGGCCGAAGCCCTCGACGAACTCGGCCTGGATGCGCATGACCCGCCACGGGTCGGCGTGGAGCCACTCGACGGACCCCTGGCTGTCGAGAAGCCGCTGGTCGGTGGTGGTCTGGGGGATGGCGCTGCCGCGCAGCGTCGCGGGCCCCTGCCGTCGCGAACGAGGGTCGGATTCGGATGTCATGGCCTCACCGTAGCCAAGCCCCGGAGTGATCACCCCCTGGAATTCCGATCGGCCCCCGAACCCGCCGGATCCGGTCAGAACGCGCGCCGCGGGCCGCCGGTCAGGAGGTGCCGAGCCAGGCGCGCATGCGCCGCTCGCAGTCGGCGATCAGGGGGAGTTCGACGTACTCGTCCTTGGTGTGGGCGAGGGTCGGCTCGCCGGGGCCGTAGTTGACCGCGGGGACGCCCAGCCCGGCGAACAGCGCCACGTCCGTCCAGCCCAGCTTGGCGCGCACCTCCGCGCCGCTCGCCGCGACGAACGCGGCGGCGGCCGGGTGGGTGAGGCCCGGACGGGCGGCCGGGGCGGAGTCGACCACGCGCACCGCGAAGCCGCCGAACACCTCGCGCAGGTACTTCTCGGCCTCGGCCTCGGACTTGTCGGGCGCGAACCGGTAGTTGACGGTGACGACGCACTCGTCGGGGATCACGTTGCCGGCGACGCCGCCGCGGACGAACACCGCGTTGAGGCCCTCGTGGTACTCCAGCCCGTCGACGACCGGACGGGTCGGCTCGTACGCGCGGAGCACGTCGAGGACGGCGCCGGCGGCGTGGATCGCGTTGGACCCCATCCAGGCGCGCGCGCTGTGCGCCCGCTCGCCCGTCGCGGTGACCTCGGCGCGCATGGTGCCCTGGCAGCCGCCCTCGATGAGCGCGCCGGTCGGCTCCATCAGCACCGCGAAGTCGCCCGCGAGCAGCTCGGGCCGGGTCGCGGCCAGGCGCTTGAGGCCGTTGCGCTCGGCCTCGATCTCCTCGCACTCGTAGAACACGTAGGTGAGGTCGCGGGACGGCTCGGGCACGGTCGCGGCGAGCCGCAGCGCCACCGCGACGCCGCTCTTCATATCGGTGGTGCCGCAGCCGTACAGCCGGTCGCCCTCCACCCGGGACGGCAGGTTGCCGTTCAGCGGGACGGTGTCGAGATGCCCGGCGATCACCACCCGCTCGGCGCGGCCGAGCCCGGTCCGGGCGACGACCGAGTCGCCGTCGCGGACCACGGTCAGGTGCGGCAGCGCGCGGAGCGCCGCCTCGACGGCGTCCGCGAGGCCGCGCTCGGCGCCGCTCACCGACTCGATGTCGACCAGAGCGGCGGTCAGGTCCCCCACGTGCGAGTTCAGGTCCAGCAGCATGGTCACCAAGGGTAGTGGCGCCGGGCCGCGGCGAGGGCGGCCTATCATCGCGGACGTGGAGACCCCTGTGCTGGAGATCGCCGTCCACTGGGCCCGGCCCGTCGACGAGCCGTCGATGCGCGTCCATCTCGACGATGCCGAACAGATCCGCTACGACCGATTCCTCCGCGCGGAGGACAAGGCCCGGTTCGTCACCGGCCGCACGCTGGCGCGCACCGCGCTCGCGGAGGCCACCGGTCTGCCCCCGGAAGAGATCCGCTTCAGCACCGACTGCGAGCACTGCGGCGGCACCCACGGCAAGCCCCGCCTCCCCGGCCGGGGCGTGCACTTCTCGCTCTCGCACTCGGGCGGCCTGGTCGTCCTCGCACTGTCGCGGGGCGCGGGGGCCGCCGAGGTCGGGGTGGACGTCGAGCGCGAGAGCGACCGCGACATCGACAGCATCGCGGACATGGTGCTGGCCGCGCCCGAACGGGAGGTGCTGGCCGCCCTGCCCCCCGGGGAGCGGCGGCGGGCCTTCCACGCGTACTGGAGCCGCAAGGAGGCGCTCCTGAAGGCCACCGGGCACGGCCTGGCCGCGCCGATGTCGGCCATCCACGTGTCGGCGCCCGCCGCCCCCGCGGAGGTGCTGGCCTGGGAGGGTGAGGCCGCCGTGCCCACCGCCCGGCTGGCCGACCTGTCCCCCGGCCCCGGCTACGCCGCGTCCGTGGCGGCCCTGACCACCCGCCCCCTCGCCGTCACGGTGGCCGGCCCGCCCCCGCCGGACTGAGGGAGCGGGCCCGGCACCGTCAGGTGTTGATGCCGTGATCGCGCAGGATGTCGTTCAGCACGGCCTTGTCGTGCCGCCTGCCCTCTTCCAGGCGCTTGAGGATCAGCACCGCGGGCAGCCCGAACGTGCCGCCCTTGAACTCCTTCTGGCGGGTGCCGCCGACCGCCACGCACCAGTCGGGGATCCGGCCGCGGCTGATCTCCTCGCCCGTCTCCACGTCGATGACCGGCATGGACGCCGACAGGTTGGTGCCCGAGCCGACCACCGCGCCGCGCCCGACCCGGGCACCCTCGACGATCATCGACCGGCTGCCGATCATGGCCTCGTCCTCGATCACCACCGGGACCGCGTTCGGCGGCTCCAGCACCCCGCCGATCCCGACGCCGCCGGACAGGTGCACGTTCTTGCCGATCTGCGCGCACGACCCCACGGTGGCCCAGGTGTCGACCATGGTGCCGGAGTCGACGTAGGCGCCGATGTTGGTGAACGAGGGCATCAGCACCACGCCCGGCGCCAGGTGCGCGCCCCAGCGGGCGATGGCGCCCGGCACCACGCGGACACCGTCCAGCCGGGTCTTGAGCGGGATGCGGTCGTGGTACTGGAAGTCGCCGACCTGCGAGCGGACCATGCCGAGCACCTTGAAGCTCAGCAGAATCGCGCGCTTGGCGCGCTCGTCGACGGCGACCGTGTCGGTCGCCGCCTCGATCCGGGCGACACGGGCCTCACCGGAGTCGAGCTGGTCGACGGCGGCCACGATGGCACTGCGCGCCTCGGCGTCGTCCGGGGTCAGATCTGCTCGCCGCTCCCACAGCTCGTCGATGACGCTGGAGATCGGGCTGGTGAACGTTTCGGTCATGGCCCTTGAGCTTACTGGTGGCCATCTGCCGGTACGGTCGTCGCGTGGTTGCTTGGGCGAGGTCGAAGGGACGTCCCGAAAAGGGGCCGGGCGGCGGGCACCGCCGCCGTTGGCGGTGGGCCGCGATCGTCATGGCCGTCGTGGTCGCCATCGGCGTGGGCGGCTACGTCGCCTTCTCCCGCGCCCGCCCCTACCTGCACGGATCCGGCTGCGAGGTGCGCACGACGCTGGGCAAGATGCCGCTCGACCTCGAACAGGCCGCCAACGCCTCCACCATCGCCGCCGTCGCGTTCCGCAAGCAGCTCCCCGAACGGGCCGTGGTGATCGCCTACGCGACCGCGATGCAGGAGTCGCGCATCCACAACCTGCCCGGCGGCGACCGCGACTCGGTGGGCATGTTCCAGCAGCGCCCGTCCCAGGGCTGGGGCAGCGTCGAGAAGCTGCGCGACCCCGTCCAGTCCACCAGCAAGTTCTTCGACGCCCTGGTCAAGGTGAAGGACTACCTCGACAACGACCTGCACAAGGCCGCGCAGGAGGTGCAGCGCAGCGCCGACGGCACCGCCTACGCCCAGCACGAACCCGACGGCAAGCTGCTGGCGCGCGCCTACACCGGCCGTGAGCCCGCCACCGCGCGCTGCTGGTTCCCGCCCGACAAGAAGACCGCGCCGCGCCGCGCCGAGGCGATCCGCGAACTGCGCCGCGCCTTCGGCAGCCGCCTCCAGGTGGACGCCCCGCGCACCACCGCGAAGGGCGCCCCGTCCCAGCAGCCGCCCAACCAGTCCGTCCGCGTCGCGTCCCCCCGCTCAGGCTGGGCGGTCGCCTCCTGGGCGGTCTCCCACGCCCAGGCGTACGGCCTCACCCACATCCGCTACGGCGGCAAGCACTGGGAGGCCGACGCCGGCCACGACGGCTGGACCGAGGACAAGAACGCCCCCACCGACCGCGTCATCATCGACTGACCGGTCGCCGCTGACCGGGGGCCGCGGTACGGGCCTGTCCGACACGCCAGGCCCTCCGTCCGGAAGGCGGGCGACGGCTTCGTCGTCCGCATCGACCGGGAGGCACTCAAGGACGACCCGATGGGCCGCTACGACGTCACCGTGATCGTCACCCGTTCAAATCGGGCACGCTGATCGAGTGGACCATCCGCCACGCCCAGCGCCGCAAGACCGGCGGGGAAGAGTGGTGGTATAGGCGGCGTCGACTTCGGCGGTGAAGCCGTCCTCGGCCACATCACTGTCGGTGACAGAGACGCGGGCCGTACGAGTCCGAGATGAGCGATCAGCCGAATCCGGGAGAACTCCAGAGACCGCGCCCTCACCTCGTCGTACAGCGGCTGATCGCCTTTTGCCTCTTCCTCCAAGAGACGACGGACCAAAGAGTGATCGCCCGCTTGAAACGCCCTCTGCGATCGGACGCCGTCCGCCTCCTGGTAGGACTGCCAGCATTCGACTTTGATGATCCGATCGAGGACGGCCCCTCCACGGTGCGCCGACGTCAAGAACGCCGCACAATGCCATCGAAAGTATGCACAAATCAGGCTTTCACCACGAGGTGGCCCGGCCGTGCCGCTTCACGGTCACGCGGCGGGTAGCCAGGCCGAGTGAGGCAGATCGGCCCGGACCACGCCACGCCCTCTAAGCTACGCGGCTCCGCCGCTACAGGCCGAACTCTCCTCGCTTCACGCGCACCAGCAGCCCGGCGAACGACGCCCGCCCGAACTCCAGCCGCTCACCCTCGGGATCCTTCGAGTCCCGCACCCAGACCCCACCAGCCAACTTCGCCAGTTCCACACAAGCATCATCGTTCCCGCCGCCGGTGTAGGAGCTCTTACGCCACTCGGTCACTACAACCCCGCCTCTCCACGCTTCACCCGTACCAACAGCCCGGCGAACGACGCACGCTCGAACTCCAACCGCGCACCGTTGGGGTCTTTGGAATCCCTCACCCACACCCCGCCAACCGACTCCGCCCACTCCACACAGGCCGGATCGCTGTCGCCGCCACTGTGGGAACTCTTACGCCACTCGATCACTACAACCCCGCCTCTCCACGCTTCACCCGTACCAACAGCCCGGCGAACGACGCACGCTCGAACTCCAACCGCGCGCCGTTGGGATCCTTGGAGTCCCGCACCCACACCCGGCCTGCCGACTCCGCCAACTCCACACACGCTTCGTCGTTCCCACCGCCGGTGTAGGAACTTTTGCGCCAGTTGATCATTCGTACACTCCAATCGTCCGCCTCATCAGGTCCAGCGAAGCCGCTCGGGAGAGGGCCAGTGCCCCGATCTCATCGAACCGTACAGCCAGAATGTCGGCCTCGTCACCGGCCTCGATCAGACGGCCACCGACCTGGGCCCCGGCATAAGCCACCTCTCTTCCCAGGACCTTCAAAACCTGGAATGGGCCATCGTGACCGGGGTGCCAACCAGCCTCCCGGGGGACGATCCGCACGCAAACACGCGGCATCTCCGCGAGCCTGATCAGGTGTGCGATCTGCTCACGCATCACCTGTCGCCCTCCGACGATGCATTCGAGGACTTCCTGATCGATGACGACCCACACGAACGGAGGATTCTTCCGCACAAGGATCTCCTGCCGCTTCATCCGGGCCCGGGTCGTCGCCTCCGCCTCGTCGACGTGGCCAGCAGCTCGGAGCACACCCTGTGCATACGCCTCGGTCTGAAGCAGAAGCGGAATGCTCTTCCCGTGAAACACCTTGATGATCTCCGCGACCATCTCGTACTGGACGTACTGCTTAAACCAGTCCGGATCATGACCAGTACAGGCGAACAGGTGAAGTCGCTCGAAGTGGCCACCAGTGCCCCATGCCTTGTCTAGGCGTTTTAGACAGGTGTCACTTGGCCGAAATCGACCCGCTTCCCAGTTGGATACAGTGCCCCGGGTCGTCTTGACAATCATGGCGGTCTGGGCCAGCGAGAGACCTCGCTGGGTACGGTGAAACCACAGGTCAAAGGCCAGCCAGGCCCACAGCGAGGACTTCGGGTCGATGGTCTCTCTGACACTCATCACTCACCCACAGGTGTATTGAGCTACTTGCAATCCACTTCACGTTAAAGCGCGAACACTGACAGTGAGGGCACGTTCCACCAACTCCAGGACGGCCCTCATGAACGATCAAGATCTGACCTCGTCGCCCCTCGGCATCCCCGAAGTCCGCCTGACTCTGCTGGCCGAGCCGTCGTCCGTGGTCCTGGCGCGTGAACTGGTCCGCTACGCGCTCGGCGACTGGGGCTGTGGCCGCGATCTCGTCAACGACTCCATGCTCGTGATGAGCGAGATCGTCACCAACGCCGTGGCCGCCGCGCGAGGCCACCACATCCGCCTCCGCTGCACCATGCAAGATCAAGCGCCTCTACTGGAGTGCTGGGATCCGTCGCCCGCGCTCCCGGCCCCTCGCGCCGCTCCCGAAACGGCGGAGAACGGCCGCGGGCTCACCATCGTCGCGGCCTACGCCAAGGAGGCGGGCGTCCGCCGCTCGGCCACCGGCAAGGGCAAGATCGTCTGGGCTCTCATGGCGACCTAGGAATGGTCGACGGCCGCGGGTGTCGTTTCCACTGGGGCCGGGGCCCCCGCCCCAGGCGGCCTTGTTCTCCTGCGCGGCCCAGTAGCCGCGGGTCCCGGTGCACGGGTGGTCGTGGAGGAGCCCGGGCGGGGATGTGCGGTCTCCAGGTGGGCATGCGTGCCGCGATCCTCGCCACCTGCGGGCGGGCCACCACCGGATACTCACCGCGGGGCGGCGGGGGGGGGTGTGTGGTTCACGCCACGGAAGGCGGCCGGCCGCCGCGAATGCGGCGGGACGGGGCCGGGTGTGAACGATCATCGATAGGCTCGGGCGCATGACGATCACCAGTGCCGCCCTCGACCGGGTGCCCGAACAGGTCCGGCCGATCCTGATCAAGAACAGGGTGCTGGTCAAGTTCGGGCTGACGGGCGGCCTGTGCTACGTCGTGACGGTGGCGATCAACTTCGCGCTCAAGCTGACCGTGATGGAGCACAAGCCGGTGACGGCGCTGCTCGTCGCGACGGCGGTGGCCACGCTGCTGTCGTACGCGCTCCAGCGCGGGTGGGCGTTCCGGGTCAAGGCCAAGCGCCGCAGCCCGGCCGAGTTCCCGCTGTTCGTGCTGATCAACGGGATCTCGACCGGCATCAACGCGGTGCCGCTGTATGTGGCGCGCTACTTCTTCGACCTCAAGTACCCGGTGGTGGGGCGCGGGGTCCAGGAGGTCTCCGACTTCGTCAGCGGGATGATCCTCGGCACGGCCCTGGCGATGCTGTTCCGCTACTGGGCCTACCGGCGCTTCGTGTTCAACGAGGCGAAGGCACCGGCCGCCTGACGGGTCAGACGCCGAGGCCGCGGCCGATGATCTCTTTCATGATCTCGGTGGTGCCGCCGAAGATGGTCTGGATGCGGACGTCCTGGTACGCCTTGGCGATCGGGTACTCCATCATGTAGCCGTAGCCGCCGTGGAGCTGGAGGCAGCGGTCCACGACGCGCTTGAGCAGTTCGGTGTTCCAGTACTTGAGCATGGCGGCCTGGTCGGCCGACAGCTCGCCCCGGCCCTCCTTGACCGCGCACTCGTCGGTGAACGCGCGGGTGACGGTGAGCTCGGTCTTCATCTCGGCGAGCGTGAAGCGGTTGTGCTGGAACGTGCCGATCGGGCGGCCGAACGCCTCGCGGGTCTTGCAGTACTCCAGCGTCTGCTCGAAGGCCGTCTCGGCGGCGGCCTGGGCGGTGATGCCGATGGACAGGCGCTCGCGGGCGAGGTTCTGCATCAGGTAGATGAAGCCCATGCCCTCTTCGCCGAGGAGGTTCGCGGCGGGGACGCGGACGTTGTCGAAGAACAGCTCGGCGGTGTCCTGGGCGTGCATGCCGACCTTGTCGAGGTTGCGGCCACGGCCGAAGCCGTCCATGCCGCGCTCGACGGCGAGCAGGCTGACGCCCTTGGAGCCGGCCGCGGGGTCGGTCTTGGCGACGACGATGACCAGGTCGGCGAGGATGCCGTTGGAGATGAAGGTCTTGGAGCCGTTCAGGACGTAGTGGTCGCCGTCCTTGACCGCGGTGGACCTGATGCCCTGGAGGTCGGAGCCGGCGGCGGGCTCGGTCATCGCGATGCCGGTGATGATCTCGCCGGAGCAGTAGCCGGGGAACCAGCGCGCCTTCTGCTCGTCGGTGCAGAGCTGGCGCAGGTAGCCGCCGTTGATGTCGTTGTGCACCGAGAAGCCGGGGCCGTGCACGCCGGCCTTGGCGAACTCCTCGTTGAGGACGATGTAGTAGCGGTAGTCGGGGTTGCCGCCGCCGCCGTACTCCTCGGGCATGTCGATGCCGAGCAGGCCCTGGCGGCCGGCGGCGAGCCACACCTCGCGGGAGACGATCCCGTCCTTCTCCCACTGCGCGTGGTGCGGGGCGATCTCCTTCTCGATGAAGGACCGCACCATGTCGCGGAACGCCTCGTGCTCCTCGGTGAAGATCTCGCGCGCCATCCGGGGTGCCTCCTCGCGGTAAGTGTGTACTGATACAGAGTTAATGTAACACTGGCACTGTCACATACCGCCGGACAGGGGAGCCATGGAGGAGATGACGGTCGACGCCCTGGCGGCCCGCGCCGGCGTCACGGTCCGGACGGTGCGCTTCTACGCCGGACGGGGCCTCCTCCCCCCACCCCGCCTGCGCGGGCGGAAGGGCCTGTACGGGGAGGACCACCTGGCCCGGCTGGAACTCGTCCGCGAGCTGCAAGCGCTCGGGCTCACCCTGGCGGCCGTCGAGCAGCACCTGCGGAAGATCCCACTGGACGCCTCGCCCGAAGACCTCGCCCTCCAGCGCGCGCTGCTGTCGCCCTGGGCGCCGGAACGGTCCGAGGTGCTGGACCGGCACGAGCTCGACCGCCGGGCCGGACGGCACCTCGACGAGGACGCGCTGCGGCGGCTGGAGGCGCTCGGCGTGATCGAGTCCGGTGGCGACGGGACGGTCCGGGTGCTCAGCCCGGCGCTGCTCGGGATCAGCGCCGAGCTGGCCGAGCTGCCGATGCCGCTCGAAACGCTGGTCGCCGCGCACGAGGCCGTCGAGCGGCACACCACCGCGCTGGCGGGCGAGCTCCAGCGGGTCTTCCAGGACACCGTCGTCCGGCCCTACCGCGAGCGGGGCCGCCCACCGGGCGAGCGCGAGCGGCTGCTGGAGCTGGCCGCCAAGCTCAAGCCGCTGATGATCCAGTCGCTGGTGACCTCGTTCCAGCGCTCGGTCGACAAGGCGATCCGCCGCACCGTCCCGCGCGACTGACCCGGTCAGGCGTCGCGCCACTCCTCGTTCTCGTAGTCGACCAGGCGCGGGTGGACGAGCGTGTTGACCTCCACGTCGCGGCGCCGCAGGTCCTTGCCGAACACGGTCGCGGCGCGCAGCACGTCGGTGTCGAGGAACCGCAGCGGCGGGACGTCCCGGGCGAGCCCCGGCTCCGGGGGGTCGTCGCCGGCGGACGCCAGCACGTAGCCCCAGTCGCCGAAGCTCGGCACGTCCACGTGGTAGGGGGTGGTCGCCAGCCCCGCCGCCGCGATGCTCTTCTGGATACTCCAGAACGACTTGGGCGCGAAGTACGGCGAGCCCGACTGCACGACCATCCGGCCGCCCGGCGCGAGGACCCGCTTCACCAGGCCGTAGAACTCCACCGAGTAGAGCTTGGCCGTGGACACGTCGTCGGGGTCGGGCATGTCGACGATCACCGAGTCGAACCGCTGGGACGGCGCGCGCAGCCACGAGAACGCGTCCGCGTTGAGGGCCGTGACGCGCCGGTCGTCCAGCGAGTGCCCGTTGAGCCGCGCGAGCTCGCCGTAGGTGCGGGCGAGGTGGAGCATCTCGGGGTCGAGCTCGACCAGCGTCACGCTGGAGACGTCCCGGTAGCGCAGCACCTCGCGCAGCGCCAGCCCGTCGCCGCCGCCCAGGATCAGCACCCTGCCGCGCGCCCCCGCCAGCGCCGGGTGCACCAGGGACTCGTGGTAGCGGTACTCGTCGACCGAGGAGAACTGGAGGTCGCCGTTGAGGAACAGCCGCAGGTCCGGACGGCCCGACAGCGCGACCTTCCGGGTGATCACGATCTCCTGGTAGGGGGTGCGCTCGGCCAGCGCGATGGGCGCGTCGTACAGCGCCTGCCGCGCCGACACCTCGAACCCGTCGGCGAGCGCGTACGTCCCGCCGAGGACGGCGAGGACGGCGGCCATGCCCGTCCAGAGGGCGGCCTGCGCGGCGCGTCCGACCTGCCGGCGGAACAGCCAGAGCACCACCGCGATCCCGGCGACGGCGTTCACCGCGCCGACCAGCAGCGCGCCCTTGATGTGCCCGAACACCGGCAGCAGCACGAACGGGAAGGCCAGCCCGCCGATCAGCGCGCCCACGTAGTCGGCGGCGAACAGGTCCGCGACCGCGCTGCCCGCGTCCTGCCGCCGGATCCGCTGGAGCAGCGTCATCAGCAGCGGGATCTCCGCGCCGATCAGCGCGCCCACGGTGAACGCGACTACCACCAGCGCGGGGACGTAGAGGTCGAGCCAGGCGAACGCCGCGTAGAGCACCAGCACCGACAGCCCGCCGACCAGCGCCAGCACCCCCTCGATGACGGCGAACGCCGCGACCGGACGGCTCTGGAGCGGCTTGGCGAGCAGTGACCCGACGCCCATCGCGAAGACCATCACCGACAGCACGATGGACGCCTGCGTGACCGAGTTGCCGACCAGGTAGCTGCCCAGCGCGACCAGCGCCAGCTCGTACACCAGCCCGCAGGCGGCGCAGGTGAACACCGCCGCCAGCACCAGCGCCCGCGCCGCCCGCGCGGACACCCGCAACCCGGCCCCGCCCGCCTCCCCCGTCTCGACCGTCTCGCTCGCCTCGGCTGAGGCGTCCTTGGCGTCCTCGGCGTCCTCGGCGGGGTCCGCGATGGTGGTCTCCTTGGTCAACCGATCCCCCGATCGTCGGCGTTCAGGAGACGGCGCCGGCCACGATGGCCGCGACGGCGAGGTCGGCCGCGGCGACCACCCAGCCGGCGGCGTGCACCGAGTCGCCGTCGACGAGGGTCGCGCCGAGCTTCCCGGGGGTGATCAGGTCGAGGAGGTAGAAGGCCACGACCATCAGCACCATCCCCATCAGGCCGTAGACCGCGGTGTCGGTCAGCCCCTGGCTCAGGTCGGAGTCGCTGGTCACGATCGCGGTCGTGACGATCGCGCCGACGCCGATCAGCTTGGCCGACAGCAGCAGCGCGGCGCCGCGGTTGCCCTCCTCCCAGATCTGGTGTCCGAGCCGGCCCGGCGTGGTCACCTCGACGACCAGGTAGCCGAGCGCCATCAGCGCGATGCCGAGCGCTCCGTACGCCAGCGTGGCGCCGCCCTCGTGCAGGATGTCGTTCATCGGATGCTCCTCACTTGCCCGAGCCGGGGCCGCCGCCGCGGAATGATGCCATGCCGTTGCTGTTCCAGCCGTTGCTGCCGGGGCTGCTCCAGTGGCCGCCGACGTGCGAGTGGTAGCGGTTGTAACCGGAGCTCGGCACGTCGACGGTGATCCGGCTGCCGGTGCCCTGGGCCAGCACGCCGACCATCGTCTTCGGGTACTGGAGGAAGATGCCGCCGGCCCCCGGGCCGAGCGTCGCCAGGTCGTCCACCCGGTTGATGGCCTTGAACTTCTTGGTGATCTCGGCGCTCACCCGCTGCGGGGGCTTGGGCGAGGTGTACACGCCGGACGTGACCCGGTGGTACCGCTTGGCGATCCACCGGTCCACCGAGCCGCGGGTGACCAGCACCGCGACCAGGGCGATCAGCGCGATCACCACGGCCGCCGCGATCGCGATCAGCACGGGCTTCCTGGTCACGGCTGACTCACCAGCCGGCTGCGGGTCATCACGATCTCCATCGTCTGGGGGTAGGCGTGCCAGGTGCGCCAGCCCGTCCCGGACGGCTCGACCGCCAGCGCCGTGACGGCGTGCGGGGAGCCGGGGAACGTTCCGGTCAGCGCGTCGCCGCGGTCGCCCAGCCGGGCGCGCAGCGCGTCGACGGCGCGGCCGAACGCGGCGGCGCCGTCATGGGTCTCCGTGGTCGCGGTGAAGTCGTAGGCCCAGCCGGGCAGCTCGGTGCTCACCCGGCCCGGGAGCGGGCCGGGGCGCTCCGGCAGGCAGGCCACGGTCTCGCTGAGCGGCCCGGCGATGACCTGGTGGGACGCGCCGAGCAGGCGCAGTTCCACGGTCAGGCCGCCGCGCGCGACCGGCAGCACGGCCAGCGCGTCCAGCGGTGCCAGGCCGAGCGCGAACGACAGCGCGTCCGGCCGCGAGTCGGCATAGGGGGTGTCGAGGGTCGCCAGCAACGCTCAGCTTCCCGGGTAGATCGTCAGGCTGCCGTTCGGGACGAGCTCGCCGAGCCCGGCCTCCCAGGTGCTGCCGCCGTACTGCTCGAACGACAGGTAGCGTCCGCGCGGGCCCTCGTAGTCGACGTACTCGACCCGGCCCCGGACGCCCACCCCGGTGGTGCCCTCGCTCGCGTAGTCGGCGGTGCCGTGCTCGTCGCGCCGGTACTCCACCCCGTCCACGGTGAGGGTGCGCCGGTCGGGGGTCAGGTCGCCGATGTCGTGCTCGGTCCACCACACGACCTCCAGGTCGGGGTCCTCCTCGACGGAGAGCCAGACCTTGGTGCCCTCGATGGTGTCGGCGTCCAGCAGGTGCTCGCTCCAGGTGAAGCCGCCCTCGCGGAGCCGCAGTGAGCCGCGGACGAAGTAGCGCACGCCGAGGTACTCGACCATGTCGCCGGCCTTGAGCGTCCGCGGGTC
This sequence comes from Spirillospora sp. NBC_01491, assembly GCF_036227065.1. Taxonomy (GTDB): domain Bacteria; phylum Actinomycetota; class Actinomycetes; order Streptosporangiales; family Streptosporangiaceae; genus Spirillospora; species Spirillospora xylanilytica. Next base: position 6,563,956 of record NZ_CP109432.1, on the reverse strand, counting down.
GCCGCCCGCCTGGTCCTCGGCCGCGAACGGGTCGCGCGGCGGCGCCGGCGCCGGTCCGGACCCCGGACCTCCGCTGCCCGACCGGCGGCGCAGGAGGACCACGACCAGCACGATCAAAGCGACCAGGATCAGCACCAGCAGGACCGCAATCGCCGCTTTGCCCATGCGCACCTCCACAGATTCGACCGCGAGCCGGTGGAATCGACGCGGATCCTACCGACATGCAGCACAGATGACCATCCGCGCTATGACGGCGCCTATGCCGGAAAAGTTCCACTTCCCCATCGACCCTGGCCGCCCCCGCCCCCGTGGCCCCGGGCGGGACGCGGGACGGGCGAGGTGCGCGGACGTCGCCGGTCACTCTGCGTGGCGTGTCGGGGGACCGTGTCACCTGACGGCACCGCCCCGGGTGGAGAGCATCACTACACTGACCCGCGATCAAATGATCATGAAGACACGGCGAGCGATGCGAGGACCGGTGATGTCGATGTCCGGCGCAGGAACGGCGACGCTTTCGGACGAGGAGATCGTCGACCTCGGGCGGTGGATGAGCGGTGCCGTGACCGATGGTTGGCGGGACCCGGCCATGGCGGAGCTCCTGAAAGAACGGGAGTGGAAGCTCTCCCATCCCGGTGATCAGGCGGTCGTGCCCACCGGGTCGGCGACGGGCGACGCGCGCTTGCTTCCTGTAGGTGACATCGAGTCCCGCTACGTCTCCATGGGGGAGGAATATGTGGGGCTGGCCGTTCCCGTGGCGGTCACCGATCGATCCGCCAAAGCGCAGACAGAGTGCTTTCGACGCGTGGCCCGGATGCTCACACAGGCGCTCGGTCCGGCTCCGATCGTCGGCAGCCATGGAGATCTCCGCCCCTTCTTCGAGAGCGGCCCGGCCTGGGGCGACCCGTACCTGCGATGGCGTGGCGGTGTCGATTCCCTTGAGCTGCGCGCCGGAGTGCACGGCCCGGAGCTGGTGCTGATGCCGAACGGCCCGGTGGAGAACTGGCTCTCCCGGCAGGGGCACGGTGAGCAATTCGCACTCAAGGGTTTCCTCGGAGAGAGACACGTGGTGCGCTTCGATGAGAACGGAGCTCGACGCGTCTACGACCAGGCTCTTGCCGGCCTTGAGCTGCCCGGCCTCTGGCAGGCCGAGGACTGGGACACCTTCTCCATCGCGCTGACCGAATGGCTGACGACGTTCTCGGCGGAGTTGCGTGCGCTCGGCGTGTGGTTCGGCCCCGTCATCCATGGCGGCGATCGCGTCGGATTCGATGTCTATCCACTGGACGACGGTGTCGTGCTGGCGGCCGACCTGCCCGAGGACTTCGACGCGGCTCCGCTGGGATGGAGCAGTGAATCCATTCCGGATGACCCGTGGATCGGCGCGCCTCATCAGTGGCGGCTTTCCGGGGTGAACGCCAAAGACCTCGCCACCGCGCTCGTCGAAACCGCTCGGGCGACTGGCCTGACGGCTCCCAACGAGCTCGTCATCGCGGATGGGACCGACCACCAGGATGGGGACGGTCGGGATGCCCTCCGCTACAGCTTCACGTGCTACGGCCTCGGCCTGCGTCAGGGGTGGTGACGCCATGGCCGGGCGCGGCAGGTGCGGGACGGCCGGGCGCGGCGGATGCGCGGGGCGGGGCGGTCAGAGGCGGGCGGCGGCCTCGGCCACGCGCTCGTCGGTGGCGGTGAAGGCGACGCGGATGTGCCGCGCCCCTGACGGGCCGTAGAACTCCCCCGGGCCGACCAGGACGCCGAGCCCGGCCAGGTGCTCGACGGTGTCCCAGCAGGGCTCGTCGCGGGTCGCCCACAGGTACAGGGACGCCTCGGAGTGGTCGATGCGGAACCCGTGCCCCTCGAAGGCGGCGCGCAGGGTCGCGCGGCGGCGCGCGTACCGCTCCCGCTGCTCGTCGACGTGCGCGTCGTCGTCGAAGGCCGCCGCCATCGCCGCCTGCACCGGCGCCGGGACGATCATGCCGGCGTGCTTGCGGACCTCCAGCAGCCGCCGGACCAGCGCGAGGTCGCCGGTGACGACCCCGGCGCGGTAGCCCGCCATGTTGGAGCGCTTGGACAGCGAGTTCAGCGCGAGCAGCCCCTCGTGGGAGCCGCCGCACACGTCCGGGTGCAGGACCGAGACCGGCGGGGCGTCCGGGTCCCAGCCGAACTCCAGGTAGCACTCGTCGCTGACCACGACCGCGCCGCGGTCGCGGGCCCACGCGACGACCTTGCGCAGGTGCTCGGCGGGCAGCACCTTGCCGGTCGGGTTGGACGGCGAGTTCACCCAGACGATCTTGGGGGCGGCCGGACCGAGGGACAGCAGCCCGTCGGTCGCCACCGGGCTCGCCCCGGCCAGCCGGGCGCCCACGTCGTAGGTGGGGTAGGCCAGCTCGGGGAAGACCACCTGGTCGCCGGGACCAGCGCCGAGCAGCGTGGGCAGCCAGGCGACCAGCTCCTTGGTGCCGATCACCGGGAGCACCGCGTCCGGGTCGGCGCCGGTCACGCCGAGGCGGCGGCGCAGCCAGCCCGCCACCGCCTCGCGCAGCGCCGGCGTCCCGTAGGTCTGGGGGTAGCCGGGCGCGTCGGACGCGGCGGCGAGCGCGGCGCGCACCCGTTCGGGGGTGGGGTCCACCGGGGTACCGACCGACAGGTCGACGATCCCGCCGGGATGGGCGGCGGCCCGTTCCTTGCACGGCTGGAGCCGATCCCACGGGAAATCCGGCAGCGTGAACACGCCCACTCCTTCTCGGAAATTACGCGAGGCTTCTCGAAAGAACGCGCGAGGCCGCGGTCTCCGGCATCGGAGGCCACGGCCCTGCGGTCATGGAGAACGGCGGCCGGCGCCCCGCGAGCGCACCTCGGCGGTGCCCCCGCGGAGCGGCGGCGCCGTCTAGTCCTGGCTCTGCGGAGGCAGCGCGGCCACGATCGGGTGGTCCTTGTCGATCTTCCCGACCTTGGAGGCGCCGCCCGGGGAGCCGAGGTCGTCGAAGAACTCCACGTTCACCTTGTAGAAGTCCTTCCACTGCTCGGGGACGTCGTCCTCGTAGTAGATGGCCTCAACGGGGCAGACCGGCTCGCACGCACCGCAGTCGACGCACTCGTCCGGGTGGATGTAGAGCTGACGCTTCCCTTCGTAGATGCAGTCGACCGGGCACTCCTCGATGCATGCCTTGTCGAGCAGGTCCACGCAGGGCTGCGCAATGACGTAGGTCACGTCAGTGACTCCTCTCGGGTTTCCGGCCCCGCCGCACGTCACGGCTCACCGCAAGCTCGCTGTGAATAGTATTGCCACCACGGCTCAGTCGATTCGACATGGGGGTCCTCACATGTCCGGACGTCTCGTCGGCCGGCTGGTGGTCAAGGTCGGTCCTGCGGACGTGGGGCAGCGGGTCTCGCTGCGCCGGCGTCTGCCAACGGGAGAGTACAGCGACGTGATCGGCGTACTCGAATCGTGGTCCGGCCAGACGCTCCAGGTGCGCCGCCGCACCGGCGAGCTGGTCGAGGTCCCCGAGGAGATCGTGGTAGCGGGCAAGGTCGTCCCGCCCGCCCCGCCGATCCGCCGCAGGCGCGACGCCCCTGGTGGGGACTGACTCAGCCCGGCCTTCCCCCGGCCCAGCCTCCGTCCGGCACCGTCCGGTCCCGTCCGGCGAGTGAGACCAATGACTCACTCGGCGCGTCCCGTCCGGCCGCGATGCGGGAAAGGCGCGGAGAGCCTCGGCGCGACGGGGAGGCGGAGGCGAAGAAAGGCTCGGGCGGGCCGAGCAGGGCACCCACGCGCTCGTGAACGGCCTCGGGCAGGCCGAACAGGGTTCGGCTGCACTCGTGGGCGGCCTCGGGGACGCCGAGGACGGCACGGCGACGCTCACGACCGGGCTCCGCGCTAAGGCGACCCGGGCAAGGGGTTGGGCGCGGGACCCGACGGCGAACCCGGCCTGCCCGGCTCACCGGGCGTACCAGGCCCACCGGGCGTGCCGGGGGGTCCCGGCGTGCCGGGGGTTCCCGGACTTCCGGGCGTCCCGGGTGAGCCGGGCGAGCCGGGTGAGCCAGGCGAACCGGACGGGACCTCGCTCGACGACCCGCCCGACGGGCCGGGCGGAGCGGACGGGCCCCCCGACGACGGCCCGGACGGCGATCCCGGGGCGGGCGGCGGGGTCGGGGGCGTGGGCACGAGGTTCTCGGCGTAGACGTGGCCCGGCTTGAGCTGCCGGTTCTGGAACAGCTCCGACACCGTGACGAGCGTGAACCCGCGCCGCTTCAGTCCCGCGAGCACGTCCGGGACGGCCATCACCGACGGCTTGTGGATGTCGTGGAACAGCACGATGCCGCCGCGCTTGGGCTCGTTCACGCCGACCTTCACGTTGCGCTTCACGTTGCGGAAGCGCCAGTCCTCGGTGTCGACGCTCCACAGGATCTCGGGCAGCCCGATGGCGTGCCCGACCCTGGCGTCGGTCGCGCCGTACGGGGGCCGGAACAGCGTCGGCGTGATGCCGCCCGACGCCTTCTCGATGGCGTGCTGGGTGCGCTGCGTCTGCGACCGGACCGCCGCCGTCGACATCGCGGTGAGCTGCGGATGCGACCAGCTGTGGTTGGCCAGCTCGTTCCCGTCCAGGGCCATCTGCCGGACGGCCTGCGGGAAGCCGCCGACGTTCTGGCCGAGCATGAAGAAGGTGGCGCGGGCCCCGGCCGTGCGCAGCATGCCGAGCAGCCGCTCGGTGTACTCGCCCGGCCCGTCGTCGAAGGTGACCGCGACGCACTTGACCTTGTCGCAGTCGATCCGCCGGGGCGGCGGCGGTGTGGGCGGCGCGGTCCGCGCGGGCTGCTGCCCGCGGACCGCGAGCCGCTGCCGCGCCGTCTCCGCCTGCTTGCTCCCCGCCTGCCCGCATCCGGCGGCGAGCAGGACCCCCGTCCCCACCACGACCGCCCAGAACCTGCTTCGCACCACGAACCCCCGAAACGTGTTGCCTCGGGCGCTTCCTACCCGACGTCCTCCGCGGCGACACAGAACAATCACGTAAAGATCGCGTCCCGGCGGCCCGTCGTCCCCCTCGGGCGGGCCGCCGGGCTGGTATGACGGCGGCCGGAGGGGTGGTCAGCGGGTGGGCCAGTCGGGGACCTGCGGCGGGAGGTCCTTGGTGACGCTCATCGGGAACTCCGCGGGGCGCTTCTCCAGGAACGAGGTCACGCCCTCCGCGGCGTCCGGGGCGCCGCCGAGGGCGGCCATGAGGCGCGAGTCGGCGGCGTGCGCGTCCCACGGGGACGGGGCCGACAGGCCCGACCACATGAGGCGGCGGATCGCGGCGACCGACACCGCCGAGGTGTTGTCGGCGATCTCGCGGGCCAGCGCGTAGGCGGCGGGGAGCAGCTCGTCGGGCGCGTACACGCGGGAGACGAGCCGTCCGGCGAGCGCCTCCTGCGCGTCGAACACACGGCCCGTCGCGGCCCACTCCATTGCCTGCGCGATGCCGACCAGGCGCGGCAGGAACCAGCTCGACGCCGCCTCGGTGACGATGCCGCGGCGCGCGAACACGAATCCGAACTTGGCCTTCTCGCTGGCCAGCCGCACGTCCATCGGCAGCGTCATGGTGACCCCGACGCCGACCGCCGCGCCGTTGAACGCGCCGATGACCGGCTTCAGGCAGCGCGCGATGCGCAGCGCGACCGTGCCGCCGCCGTCGCGCGGGGTGCCGTCCTCCAGGACGTCGTCCTCCCCGGCGAACATGTCCTGGGACCGGTCCTTGTCGAACGTGCCGCCGCCCCCGCCGAGATCGGCGCCCGCGCAGAACGCCCGGCCCGCGCCGGTGACCACGACCGCGCGCACGGCGTCGTCGGCGTCGATGCGGTCGAAGACGTCGAGCGTCTCCGCGCGCATCACGGGCGTGTAGGCGTTCATCCGGTCCGGGCGGTTCAGCGTGATCGTGGCGATCCCGTCCTGAACCCCGTACTCGATCTCGGTGTACGACACCTGCGGCCCCTCTCGCGTCGGCCAGCCTTTAGAACCCGATTCTAGGAAGCCGCCCGGGGCGCCGCGAGGGCGGCCCGCTCACACCGAGGCGGCGGGGAACAGCCGGACCAGGACGTCGCGGCGCCAGGCTTCCGGCGAGCCCTCGTGGCCGTCCGGCGGACGCACCGCCAGCACGCCCGGCTCGTCCGCGTCGGCCACCAGCCCGAGCGCGACGCCGTGGTCGAGGACGACCTCGTCCGGCGGCGCCGTCCCCGGACCGAACGGGGCGCCCGCCAGGCGTCGCGCCACGTCCGCGAGGACGCGCGCCCAGCCCTGACCGAGGTAGGGCGGCAGCGCGGTGACGCGCAGTTCGGGCAGGCCACGGGCGGCGAGCCCGCTGGTGCGCAGTTCCAGGCCGCCGGGCCGTTCGGCGCCGACGATCCGGAGCTCGGCGCTCGCGCCGTTCCCCTCGTCCATGCTCCGACGGTACGCGGCCGGCATCGGCAACCCAGCCTCGACTGTCCCACTTGTCAGATAAATTACGACGGTGAACTGGGCCGTGACGACGTACGACTCCGCCTTCGGGTACGTCTCCGCGCACGGCGCGCCCCTGATCGACCTGCTCGATCCCCAGCCCGGCGAACGGGTCATCGACCTCGGCTGCGGCACGGGCACGTTCTCCGCGGAGATCGCCGAGCGCGGCGCGCAGGTGCTCGGCATCGACGGCGCCCCCGAGATGATCGCGCGGGCGGCCACCGAGCACCACGGGCTGTCGTTCATCGTCGGCGACGCGCACGACTTCACCGTCAGCGAGTCGTTCGACGCGGTCGCCTCCAACGCGGCCCTGCACTGGATGACCCGCGACCCGGACGCGGTGATCGGCCAGGTGCACGCGGCGCTCCGGCCCGGCGGGCGGTTCGTCGCCGAGCTCGGCGGCGCCGGCAACTGCGCGGAGCTGATCGCCGCGATGCAGACCGCCTGGCGGGTGTTCGGGCTCGGCGAACCCGAGCTGCCGTGGTACTTCCCGAGCCCCGCCGAGTACGCGACGCGGCTCGAGGCCGGCGGCTTCACGCTGCGGCTGCTCGAGCACGCCGACCGTCCCAGCCGTATGACCGAGGGCCCGAACGGCGCCGCCGACTGGGTCCGCGCCTACGCGGCGAGCGCGCTGGCCGACGTCCCGCCCGAGCTGGTCGAGCCGCTGCTCGGCAGGGTCAACGACCTGGCCGCCCCCGCGCTGCGGCGCGAGTCGGGCTGGGTGGCCGACTACGTGCGGCTGCGGTTCGCCGCCATCCGCAAGCCCGACAGCGCCGCGCCCATGCCCGGCGGCCCGCTCACGGATCCGGTGTCCTGAAAGGGCCCGCGTCTAGGGTGGGACCATGCTGCACCTGTACGACCACCGCACCGGCCGGGCCGAGGAACTCCCGCCCGGTCCCGTCCGCGTGCACGTGCAAGGCGGAGCCGAACGGGCGCTGGTCACCGCCGACCTGCTGCGCCGCGTGGCCGACCGCGGCCGGCTCCACCCGACCGTGACCCGGTCGGCCGACGCGCGGCCCCGGCACGGCGCGGCCGGTGAGCTGAGCGTCCCGGAGTTCGAGGTCAGGGACGCGGCACCGGACGGCGCGCTACTGGTCGGCCCGGACGAGCCGGACGCCCGCTCGCTCGTCGTCCCGCCGGAGGACGGCGCCTGGCCCGTCCCGTCCGCCGATGAGGACGACGTCCTGTGCGTGCGGCTGGCGATGCTCCGCGCCCGCTACCGCGACCCCGTCGACGTCGCGGCCCTCCTGCCCGCCGCGCGGGACGACCTGGCGCGGTGGCGCGGACTGATCGCGCAGTGGGCCGAGGGCCCGGGACGGCCCATCGCGCGCGCGTACGCGGCGGAGGCCGAGGCCGCGTTCGCCGACGACCTCGACAGCCCCGCCGCGCTCACCGTCCTCGACCGGCTCGCCGACGACCCCGGTGTGCAGCCCGGCGCCAAGCTGGAGACGTTCATCAACCTCGACCTGATCCTCGCCCTCAACCTCGTCGCCGACATCGGCCGCCGCTGAGCGGACGGGACACCGTGCGGCGCGGCCTGCTCTACGTGCTGTGTCCCGCGCGTCCGGCGGCGAAATCCTGTTGCCTTCGGAGCGGGCGGGTCGTCAGGCTCGGGGCATGCGCACTGACGAACTGGTCGAGTTGGAGAACCGTGCCGAGCTGCCGGAGTTCGTACTGTTCTGGGGCGGACCCGAGCCAAAGGGCTGCCTCAGCCAGTGGTACGGCTCACCGTTCACGCTCGAAGGCGTCGAGTACGCCACGGCCGAGCACTACATGATGGCCGAGAAGGCGCGGCTGTTCGGCGACAAGCGGGCCGAGTCCCGCATCCTCGGCAACCCGTCCCCCGCCATCGCCAAGAGCCTCGGCCGCGACGTGCGGCGCTACGACGAGAAGACCTGGGCGGCGCACCGCTACGACATCGTGGTGCGGGGCAGCAAGGCCAAGTTCGCCGCGCACGCCGACCTGCGCGAGTACCTGGCGTCCACCACCGGGAAGATCCTGGTCGAGGCCAGCCCCGAGGACACCGTCTGGGGCATCGGCCTGGACGAGCACCAGCCCGAGGCGAAACGGCCTTCCCAGTGGCGCGGGCTCAACCTGCTCGGCTTCGCCCTGATGGACGCGCGCCGCGCGCTCGCCTAGCGGCACCCGGTCGGCACCCGGTCAGGACCCGGCGAGCGTGCGCGGACCGCCCTGCCATCGCACCTCGCGCCCTTGGCCGCCTATGCGGTGCGGGGCGACCTCGATAACGTCCTGTGCCGTGTCCAGTGAAACCGCGGCACCGGCCGCCCCCGCACCCTCCGGTCCGACGCCGCGCCCGCCGAGACGGCGGCCGGTCCGGGCACTGCTGATCGTGGTCGTGGCGCTCGCCGTGCTGTGCTGCGCGGCGGTCGGCGGCATCGGCTGGTACTTCTCCGGCGTGGCCACCGAGGTCGACCACTCCCCCGAGTACCCGATCAGCGTCCTGGACGCCGGGAACGGCACCGTCACGCTGCCCCGCACCCCCTACACCGAGCGGCCGGGCACCTGGGGACTGGTCTGGAAAGACGGCGGGCGCGCGGTCCTCGGGCCGGTGACCGGCGGCGACACCGGCAAGGTCGTCCGGACGGTCACCGCCGCGCCGCGCGGCGCCCCCGCCAAGGGCACGCCGGTCGCGGTCGACCACTGGGTGTACGGCGGCGACCCCCGGACAGCGCTCGGCCTCGACTTCCAGAACGTCGCCTATCCGTCGCGGCTCGGCCCGATGCCCGCGTGGCTGGTGCCGGGGGCGACGATGAAGGGCACGTGGGTGATCGGCGTCCATGGGCACAACGCCGACAAGGCCGAGACGTTCCGCGTGATGCGGGCCGTCCACGGGCTGGGGCTGCCGATGCTGTCCATCGCCTACCGCAACGACGTCGGGGCGCCCGCGTCCCCCGATGGGAAGAACCATCTGGGCGACACCGAATGGAACGAGGTCGCGTCCGCCATCGCCTACGCGCGCGCACACGGGGCGACCGGCATCGTCCTGCACGGCTGGTCGATGGGCGGCGAGATGGTCATGACGGCGCTCCGCAAGGACCCGGCGCTCATCCGCGGCGTCGTCCTGGACTCGCCCGTCATGGACTGGGCCGCCACCCTCGACATGCAGGGCGCCGACCGCGGCCTGCCCGGATTCGTGACCGGCGTCGCCAGGCGGATCGTGCAGTGGCGCATCGGCATCGACCTCGGCGACTACGACCAGCGCCGCTTCGCGCCGCGGCTGAAGACACCGACGCTGCTGTTCACCACCGCCGACGACGACACTGTCGACAACGGGCCGTCGCTGGAGTTCGCCAAGGCCGCCCCGCCCGGCATGGTCACCCACGCCCCCACCGCGGGCGGCCACACCGAGTCGTGGAACGTCGACCCCGCCGCCTACGAGCGCGCCCTCACCGCCTTCCTGACCAAGGTCCGCTAGGACGGGGCGGCGACGGCGGCAAGCTCGGCCCGACCTTCGCGGAGGTCACCGGACCTCCAGCAGCGTCTTGCCGACCGTCGCCCGCGCCTGGATCGCCGCGTGCGCGTCCGAGGCGCGTTCGAGTGGGAACCGCTGGCCGACCACCGGACGCAGCCGTCCGGCCGCGGCCTCCTCCAGCGCGCTCAGCGTGAAACCGCGCATCTCGTCCGGTGACGCCGCCGCCTTGACGAGCGTCACGCCCCGTCCGGCCGCGGCCTCCTCGGGGATCTCCGCCCACTCGCCGCTGGCGAGTCCGAAGCTGACCATCCGCCCGCCGGGGCGGAGCAGCGTGAACGCCGCGCGGGCCACGTCGCCGCCGACCCCGTCGAACACCACGTCCACGCCCGCCACCGCGTCCGCCCAGCCCGGCTCCCGGTAGTCGACCGTCTCGTCGGCGCCGAGCCCGCGCGCCACCTCGGCCTTCCGGTCGCCTCCCGCCGCCGCGACGACCGTCGCGCCCGCCGCCTTCGCAAGCTGGACCAGCAGCGTGCCGACACCACCGGCCGCCGCCTCCACCAGCACCCGCTCGCCCGGACGCGGCGCCGCCGCGCGCAGCATCATCGTCGCCGTCCGCCCATCGGCCAGCAGCGCCACCGCATCGCTCAGCGCCAGACCGTCCGGCACCTCGAACAGGCCCGCCGCGTCCACCGCGACCCGCTCGGCATAGCCGCCCGAGCCCCCGGTGGAGGTCACCACCCGCCGTCCCGCGAGCGCCGGATCGACGCCCGCGCCGACCGCCGTGACGGCACCGCCCACCCCGTTCCCGGGGATCACCGGGAGCTCCGGGCGGAACGGCGACGGGCCGTTGCCCGACCGGAACTGGGTCTCCACGAACGTCACGTTGGCGAACCCGACCGCGACCAGAACCTGCCCCGGACCCGGCACCGGATCCGGGGCGTCCCCCGGCACGAGCACCTCCGGGCCACCGAACTCCTTCAACCACACCGCGCGCATAACGTCCTCCGTTCAGTGGTCTCCCCCCACCTTGCGACCTCGACCAAAGTCGAGGTCAAGCCGCGTGCGGCGCCCCGGCCGCCGTCCCCCACCGCTAACGTCACCTTCCATGACCATCGCCCGCTCCCTGCTGCTGTTCGTCCTGGCCGCCCTCGCCGAGATCGGCGGGGCCTGGCTGATCTGGCAGGGCGTCCGCGAGCACCGCGGCGCCGCCTGGATCGGCGCGGGCGTCGTCGCGCTCGGCCTGTACGGGTTCGTCGCCACCCTCCAGCCCGACGCCCAGTTCGGCCGCATCCTCGCCGCCTACGGCGGCGTCTTCGTCGCCGGCTCGCTGGCCTGGGGCGTCGTCCTGGACGGCTACCGCCCCGACCGCTACGACCTCACCGGCGCCGCACTCTGCCTCGCCGGCGTCGCGGTCATCATGTACGCACCCCGTGGCTGAGCCGCCACACCCCCGTGGCGGGCCGTCCGCAAGACCGGCACCTTTCCGCAACGAATCTCTTTTCTCGCCCCATCCACCTCTGTAAGCTTTCGCGCGTACTCGCCCCGTTGTCGGCTGCACGATCAGGGATGGCGATGCGCACCCGGTTGGTAGGTTCCTCCCCCCGCGGGCCCCGCCACGCCGTCCCGGCCCTGCTGCTCGCGGCGCTCCCCCTCACCGCCTGCGGCGAGTCCGCCCCGTCCGGCGGCGACTTCAAGCCCAACGGCAGCCTGAGCAGCGCCGTCCCCACCGCCGCCCCGCCGCCCTCGGCCATCCCGACCGAGCAGATCGACAAGACGGTCCTGGAGCGCTACCACGAGTACCAGACCGTCTACCAGCGCGCCTACGAGGCCAACGACCCGGCCGAACTGGGCACCGTCGCCGTCGACCCCCTCCTGAGCCGGGTCACCGGCGACATCGAGCGCACCAAGGCCAGGGGCGAGCTGTGGCGCTTCACCAACGTCTCCAACGCCAAGGTCTACGCCCGCTCCAAGGACGGCCTGATCGTCTACGTCGTCGACTGCCTCCGCACCGTCGGCGGCTACCGCTTCTCCGCCAAGACCGGCAAACGCCTCAGCGGCGGCGCCGGCAAGGCGTATCTGCACCGCGCGGCCGTCCGTTACGGCGCCGGCACTTGGAAGGTCTCCGAGACCAACCGGGACAAGCAATGCTGATCCCCGAAGGACATGAGATGCGTCCCCTCCGCACCCGCGACAGCCGCGATCAACGAAATCTCGCCCGGCCGGTACGGGTCGGTGCCGTGCTGGCCACCGCGCTGACGGCCACGGCACTGGCCGCCGGCGCCGCCGAGGCCGCCCCCTGCCAGGGCGTCGGCTCCCCCGGCGGGATCAACTGCTCGGGCAGCAAGCCCGGCGGGACCACCGGCGGGGGCGGGGGTGGAGGAGGGGCCCGCGGCCCGCAGACCGGAGGCGGGGGCGGAGGAGGGCCCGACGAGACGCTCCCGCCGTTGGGCCTGACGCCCGACCAGGGCATGGGGACCGTGGCGGGTCCCGCGCCGGCCCAGCAGCCCCCACCGCCCCCGGCCGTCCCGACGATCGTGCTCGCCCAGCAGGCCCGCGACTCGGCCCAGCTCCCGGTCCCCACGGTCCACACCGCCCCCAAGGACAAGACCTACGTGCGGGTCCAGACCTCGCTCTGGGTCGACGGCTTCGTCCCTGTCCAGACCGACCCCATCACCGTCGGCGCGCAGACCCTCCAGGCGACCGCCACCCCGAAATCGGTCGTCTGGCAGCTCGGCGAGACTCAGCTGACCTGCGGTGACGCGGGCAGCAAGGACGGCGGGACGTGCCATTACACCTACAAGCGCTCGTCCGCCGGGCAGCCCGGCGGCGCCTACAAGATCACCGCGACCGTCGTCTGGACGGTCGCGTGGACGTGCACCGGCGCCGACTGCGACAGCCCGGGCGGCGACCTGGACGACCTTCGGATGTCCTCCGCACCCACCGCCCTGACGGTCGGCGAGATCCAGACGAACAGCCGGCAGTGATCCGCGGTTCGGGATGAGCGCGGCTCCTTGGCACCTGCCGGGCTTCACCGAGCTCGGCGAGCTGGGCACCGGTTCTCAGGGGCGGGTGGTGCTGGCCAGGCACGAGGCCGGCGGCGGACAGGTGGCGATCAAGTACCTCGCGCCCGACCTGCTCGGTGACACCTTCGCCCGGGACACCTTCCGCAGCGAGGCCGCGCTGCTGACACGCGTCGTCGACCCGAACGTGGCCCGGCTGTACGAGTACGTGGAGACACCGCGGGGCGCGGCGATCGTGCTGGAGGCCGTGCCCGGCGGCTCGCTGCGCGAGCTGCTCGACGAAGGCGACGGGCCGATGCCCGTCGAGGCCGCGCTGGCGACGCTCAAGGGGTCGCTGCTGGGTCTCGCCGCCGCGCACGCCGCCGGAGTGGTGCACCGCGACTACAAGCCGGCGAACGTGCTCGTCCAGGGGGACGGGCGGAGCAAGCTGATCGACTTCGGGATCGCGGTCCTCGCCGGGCAGGGCGGGGTGGGCGGCACCCCGCCCTACATGGCCCCGGAGCAGTGGTCCGGGCGCCCCGCCTCGTCCGCGACCGACATCTACGCCGCGACCTGTGTCTTCTTCGAGTGCGCCACGGGCGCCCAGCCGTACCGCGGCGACACCGTCGAGTCGTTGCGGGACCAGCACGCCACCGCGCCGGTCCCCGTGCACCTGGTCCCCGAGCCGCTGCGTCCGCTGGTGGCCCGCGGGCTCGCCAAGACGCAGACCGAGCGGTTCGCCGACGCGCGCGCGTTCGTGGCCGAGCTGGAGGCGGCGGCCACCAGCGCGTACGGGCCGGACTGGGAGCGGCGCGGGGTGATCGCGCTCGCCGGGGTGGCGGCCGTCCTCGCGACCGCGGTGCCGATCGTCTCGCTGGGCGGCGCGATCCTGGCGCCGGCCGCGACGTCCGCCGGGGCGGGAGCGGGAGCGGGCGCGCTGACCGGCGCGGCGACGGGCGGGGCGGCTGCCGGGAACAGCTCCCTGGCACTCGGCCAGGCGGCGGCGGACGCGGCAGGTCATGCGGGCACCGCTGCCTCGAAGGGATTCCTCGCCAAGGCCGGGGGCGCCAAGGGCGTGGCCGCGATCGCCGGCACGGGCGCAGCCGCCGCCGTCGCGGCAGGTGTGCTGGTGTGGCCGTCCGACCCCGATGTCGGCGGGGTGAACCACGGGGTGCTGCGGGCGTCCTTCAGCCGGCCCGGGGTGCTGCTCGGCCAGCCCCACATGCCCCCGTCCGAGACCCCCTACATGAGCCTCGACATCACGGTCCGACCGGCGCGGGCCACCCCGGGGACGGCGGTCACGGTGACCACGCGGTTCCGGGCGCGGAATCCGCTGGGCGCCACCTGGCTGCCCGGCGGCGCGCGGCGGTGCTTCGGCGAGAAGTCGAAGCGGCCGGACGTCAGGTACTCCTACGGCTACACCGTCGGCGGCGACACCGAATCCACGCTGCCGAAAGGCAAGGGCATCATCGGTTTCTATCGGGCTTCGCGCGCGAATTCCCGAGCACTTCCCGCCGGTCCCACCGAGCACATCGTCGCCGATTCGGAGATCACCGGCGCGGCCCAGCCCTATGTCGCCTCGGAATGCGCGCACATGAGCCGGTGGACCGATACGCGGACGTTTCCGCTGCCGGGACGCGAGCTGCTGAGGCCGGGCGCATACTTGGTCACTCCCGCGATTCCGCCCCGGCTCTCCAGCATCAGGCGGGACGGGGCGGAGGTGGCGCCGGAGGCGGTGGGAGCCGTTACCGTGGGCACCCTGCCCACGCTCACCGTCCTGGACGGCTGACCCGACCGCTCGCCGGGGGCATATGGTCCTCGCTGCTATGATCGGCGACTCTCATCCGCTATGACCGTTATGACCCCGGTCACTCCAGGCGGTCCCGCCGTGCGGGGTGGCGTCACCCCTCGCCACCGCCCGTCCAGAGTTAGGGTTTCCGGTGCCACTGTCCCTTCAGAACCGACGACTGAAACGCATCCCGGTGGGCCGGGCGGTCAAGAACAATGTGCTGTTCTCGATCGTGCTTTTCGCCGGCGTGCTGCTGAGGGTCGTCACGGTGCTCGGATACCCGCCGGCGTTGTGGTTCAACGACAGTTACGACTATGTCCGGCTCGGCAATTCGCCCTTCCCGAATCCGCTGCGGTCGGAGGGGTACGGGATCATGCTGTGGCTGCTGAGGCCGTTCCACAGCCTGGCGTTCGTGGTGACGTTGCAGCACCTGATGATCGTGGCCGTGGCGGTGCTCGGGTACCGGGTGCTGGTGCGCGACTTCGCGGTGCGGCGGGGGTGGGCGGCACTGGCCGTGGCGCCGCTGCTGCTGGACGGGTTCCAGATCGAACTCGAGCACATGCTGCTGTCGGACGCGCTGTTCACGGCGCTGCTGCTCGTCGCGGTGCTCCTGATGGTGCGGCCCGGGTCGTCGTCGCTGCGGCGGGCCGGCATGGTCGGGGGGCTGCTCGGGGTGGCGGCGGTGACCCGGACGGTGGGGGTGCCCATCATCGTCATCGCGGTGCTGTTCCTGCTGCTCAGGCGGACGAAGTGGACGGCGGTCGCGGTGCTCGCGGTGGCGTTCGCGGTGCCCGTGGGCGGGTACGCGGTGTGGTTCCAGCAGGAGCACGGGAGGCTCGCGCTGACGGGGGCCGACGGGATCTTCCTGTGGGGGCGCACGACGACGTTCGTCGACTGCTCCAAGAAGCTGCCGCCCGGTGACCTGATGTACATGTGCCCGGCGGGACGGCCGGGGACGCGGGGCGCGGCGTCGCACCAGATCTGGGTGGAGGGGTCGCCGACCGGGTGGCGGGACGGGTACGCGTTCTCGCCGGAGATGAACGACCGGGCGCAGCGGTTCGCGTTGTGGGCGATCGCGCAGCAGCCGGGCGACTATGTGCAGGCCGTCGCCTACGACTTCTTCATCCGGACGTTCTCCTGGGACCGGACCGGCCATCCGACGCCCGCCACGGCGGCGAAGTACCGTTTTCCGAAGCGGCCGGACCGGCAGAAGGACCTGCCGGTGATCGGCGGCGGCGACCGGAGCTCGGTCGTCCGCGAGTACGAGCACGGGTCCGCGGCAACGCGGATCGTCGAGCCGTTCGCGGGGTTCATGCGCGGCTACCAGACGTATGTGAACGTGCGCGGGACGCTCCTCGGGATCGTGCTGCTGTTCGCGTCCGCGGGCATCGTGCTCCGGCGGGCGCGGCCGGAGAGCGCGGTGTTCTGGCTGGTCGGGGTCGCGCTGCTGACGGTTCCGCCGGTGACGACCGACTTCGACTACCGGTACGTGCTGCCGGCGATGCCGTTCCTCTTCCTGTCTGCGGCCACCGCGTGGAACCGCGACCGCGGCGGCACGGCGGACGGCTCGGAGGCCCCGCGCTCCACCGAGCGCAAGCCCGAACCCGTGCGGGTCTGACCCGGGGAGTTCCGCACGGTGACGGCTCCGCACCTCGACGCCGTCGCGGTCGTCGTCGACCGCCACCGCTGACCCATTGCGCGCGCCACCGGTTTACGTGAGGATCATTCACATTCTTCGGGATGTGGAGGACGGCCATGAGGACCTCGATCCGGGTGCGCCTGGACGTGCTGGCGGGCGTCGTCGTCCTGGTGGACGTGCTGCGCGTGTTCCTGCCGTCGCTGATCACGCTGGTCGGCAGCGCGGGCGAGACGCCGGCCGAGGTGATGGGGGCCTACGCCCTGTCGTGGTTCGTGGCGGCGTTCCTCGCGGTGCCGCTCGTCCGGCTCGTCCCGGCGCGCCGGCTGGCCGTGGGCGCGGGGGTGCTGCTGGTGGCGGCGCGGGCGGTGCTCCAGTTCACCGACGGCGGCGACGGGCAGCTCTACACCGCCAGCCTCGGGCTGCTCGCCGGGCTGGTCTGGCTCGTCGCGACGGCGATGGACGCGCGGACCGCGGGGCCGGTGACGACCGGGCTGGTCGCGGGCCTGGCGGCGGCGACCACGCTGCACGCGACACTGGAGGGCATCGACCTGGTGTGGCGGGACGGCCCGGTGGCGTGGGTCGTCCTGGCCGCCTGCCTCGCGTTCTTCGCCGTCGCGCTGGTGCGGCGTCCGGCCGAGGACGGCGAGTCCGCCGGCGCGCCCCGGATCTGGCTGCTCGCCGGCCCGGCGCTGCTGGTGTGGGGCATCTCCACCGGCAACGCCGCCCACGCGCAGGCGAGCGCCGGGTGGCCCGCCGAGGTGGCCGTGCTGATCGCGGCGGTCGGGGTTCTGTCGGTCGCGGTCGCGGCGCGGCCCCGGTTCTGGACGCGGCATCCGGCGGTTCCCGCGCTGGCGCTGGTGGCCTCCGCGGCCGTGTTCACGTTCGGCCGCGCCACCGTGGACGGGGTGCACGGCGTCTCGGCGTGGTGGACGGTCTTGGCGCAGGTGCTGGGGCAGCTCGCGCTGGCGGGCTGCGCCGGCTGGGCGAGCGGCACCGCCGGTCCCGACCGCGCGGCGCGGCGCGGTCTGGCGATGGCGGGCGGGATGCTGGTGTTCGTCCTGCTCCTGTTCGCCTACTACTCCGCGTACGACCTGGGCGTCCCGAACCGCTGGGTGCCGATCACCGCGGCGGCCTGCGTGGCCGTGCTGGGCTGGGCCGGAACCGGGGCCGATGCGCGGGACGAGGCGGCGGGCGGCGGGCTGGACCTGCGCGTGCCCGCCGCCGCGGTCGTCGCCGCGCTGCTGGTCGCGGCCGTCCCGCTGTGGCGCGACAGCGGTCCGCGCTGGCGGCCCGTCGACGACGGGCTGCGGATCGCCGCCTACAACGTGCGGATGGGCTACGGGATGAACGGGACCATGACCGTCACCCGGCAGGCGGCGGCGCTGCGCGCGCTGCGTCCCCACGTGGTGGTGCTCGGCGAGGTCGACCGCGCCTGGCTGCTGAACGGCGGCCGGGACCAGCTCCGGCTGATCGCCGACCGGCTCGGGATGCGCGCGGTGTGGGCGCCCGCCGGCGACGAGGTCTGGGGCGACGCGCTTCTCACCGACCTGCCCGTCACGTCCGTCCGCAACCGGCCCCTGGTGAAGGGCGGGCCCACCGGGGCGCAGGCCCTGGAAGTCGGCCTCCGCAAGGACGGCCGCGACATCACGGTCATCGCCACGCACACGCAGCCCCCGGAGGACTGGAAGAGCCTCGCGCAGGCGGAGCAGCTCGCGGGCATCGCGCGCGCCGCCGCGCAGGGGGGCCGCCCGGTCGTGCTGACCGGCGACCTGAACCTTCAGCCCGGCGACCGTGCCTGGGAGGTGCTGCTCGGGGCCGGTCTCACGGACGCGATGGCGTCCGTCCGGCCCGCCCTGACCTTTCCGGCCCTGCCGAAGTCGACGAAGCAGCTCGACCACGTGCTCGTCACGCCCGACCTGGTCCCGAGCGATCCGGCCATCCCGGACGTGCCCCACTCCGACCACCGGCCGATCGCGGTCACCCTCGCGCCCCGGTCCTGACCGGACGGGCGGTCAGCGGCCGTCGAGGTGCTCGGCGGCGAGGAACTTGGGGACGACCATCCGCCACGCGTCGACGACCAGCTCGCGCATCTCGTCCTCGTCCAGCGCGCCGGTCCACGCCTCCACCCAGTTGAACCGCAGCTCGGACTCGCCCGGCAGGTGGAAGGTGCCGGGGGCGGACGCGACGAGGCCGGGCCGCTCCTCCTTGGGGAAGGCGAACCCGAACTCGGTCTCGTCCCGGGAGAACGCGGCGTAGACGATCGCGCCGACGCGGAACTTCACCCGGTCCCTGATCAGGTGCTCGGTGGTCCGGGGCAGCGACAGCGCCAGCCGCCGCACCTGCCCGACTGTGATCATCGTGGTCTCCCTCCCGGCCGCATCCCGCCAGTATCCCGATCCCTTCCCCGCATTTTGGCGATCTTGTTAGATTGCTGGCGGACCGGGCACACGGAGCCTTCGGGCGGACGAGGGGACGATCGTGAGCGAGCTGGTGCGCTGGCAGACCGAGCACGGACCGGTGGTCGTCGAGGTGGGCGACCGCGATCCGGGGTTCCGCTCGGTGTCCCGGGCCGACGGGGTCGTGTACGAGGCGCAGGTCCGGTTCGAGGACGCGATGCGGAACGTGCGGTCCGCCGCCGAGTCCGCGCTGGCGACCCTGCGCGACGGCGCCCTCAAGCCGGACGCGGTGGAGCTGGAGTTCGGCGTCAAGCTCAACGTGGCGGCCGGCGCGGTCATCGCCAAGACCTCCGTGGAGGGCCAGCTCAAGGTCAAGCTGACCTGGGGCGCGGCCCCGGCCGGAGAACCGGAGCAGGAACAGGAGTAGCCGCCCGTGGACGACTGGCAGTGGCGCGCCTGGGTCGGCCCCCCGGACGGCGGCCGGCTCGGCGCCGCGTTCCTGATCGCACCCGACCTGCTGCTGACCTGCGCGCACACCGTGGCGGGCCTGGACGCGGCGCGGGTCGGGTTCCCCGGGCTGATCGAGAACCTGCCCGCCGCCGTGGTCCGTCCCGGCGGGTGGGAGCGGCCCGGCGACCCCGGCGACGTCGCGGTGCTGCGGCTCGCCGCGCCCGTCGGGCTGCGGTGCGCGCGGCCCGCCGGACCCGAGGCGCTGCACGCGAGCGCGGGCCCCGCCTCGTTCGGGCGCCGCGCGCTGCGCGTCTGCGGGTTCCCGCGCCGCGCGGACGGCGACGAGCGGTACGCCACGGTGACGACCGGCCCCGACATGGTGCTGCGGCACGAGTGGTGGCAGCTCCGGACCGGGCCGGGTGAGCAGCTCGAAGAGGGCTACAGCGGGTCGGCGGTGTACGACCCGGCGACCGGCGAGGTGATCGGCATGGTGACCGACGCCGAGTTCGGCGGGGACGACGGGCCCGGCGGCGAGGGCGGGCTGGGCCGGATGCTGCCGGTCACGGTGATCCGGCGGTACTGGGAGGAGCTCGACGACCATCTCCCGCTGGCCTGGCTGACCGTCCCGGCGCGGCGCGAGCTGCGGGCACTGCTGGCGGACGCCGGCTTCACCGCGCCGATGGCGGCCGGGCTGGAGGAGATCACCGGCCGGCGCGCGCACCGGCCGTTCCGCTCGGCCTGGGACTCGGTGCGGCACGTCGCGGAGGGCTGGCCCGAGGACCGGCTGGCCCGCTACCTGCGGGCGATGGCGCGGCACCTCCCCGAGGCGGGCCGGCGCGACCTGGCCGAATGGTCCGGACGGCACCTGGCCGCCGCCGCACCCGCCCCGGCGCGGGCCGGGCACGAGGCGGCCGGGCTCGAGCGGTCCGGGCCCGCGTCCATCATCGTGCGGCTGGAGCGGGCGACGCTCGACCGCGCCTTCGACGTCACCGTGCACACCTGGATCGACGGCGCCGAGGGCCCGGCGCAGGACACCGTCCGGGTGCCGGAGAACCGGGTGCGGGCCGCGGTCGAGGCGGGCGTGGCGCGGGCCCGAGCGGCGGTCGTCGGACGCGACTGGATGATCGAGTTCGCGGTGCCGGAGAGCTGGCTGAGCAAGCCGTTCGAGGAGTGGTACATCGACCGGGCGCACGGGATGCGGATGCGGCTGTACCCGGTGGTGGTCCGCGATGTCGAGCGGCTGTGGCCCGGCTCGATCCGGCGTGACCAGGCGCACCGGCGCTGGCGGCTGCTGAACGAGCGCGGCCGGATCGACCCGCAGGGGGTCCGGTGCGAGACCCCGAGCAACGGCAGCGGGTTCAGCGACTGGCTGGAGGCCGACACCGGCCTCTGCGTGCTCGTCTACGGGACGCGGCCGGCCAGGCGCTGGCTGTTCGCGGCGCTGAACAACGGCGTCCCGGTGATGCTGTGGACGCGGACCCGCTGCGCCGCCGCGTCCCATGACGACTGCGACGGCCACCGCACGCTCGGCGCGCTGGCGGGCGCGGTCGCCGGGGAGCGTCCGGGCGATCTGCCGTGGCTGGCGATGGCGCTGCGGAAGAAGGCGCTGACCGCGCCCAAGGACGAGCCGCACGTCGGCCGTGACCTCACCCTCATGTGGGACGACCCGTCCCGCCTGCCCGATCCCCCTCTCGCCATGGAGGTATGAGATGCCCGACTGGCTGCTCTACACCGGGAGCCGGCGCACGCACGACGGCGTCGACCGGCTGCCGCCGCCCCCGCCGTGGCGCGCGTTCGACGGCGGCCCGGTGCTGCCGGCACCGTCCGGCGGGTCCGGGAACACCCATCAGGCGACGACCTACCGTCCGTCGGACGACGCCGTGCAGCAGGTCAACGCGGCCCTGTACCTGCGCCGTCCGCTGCTGGTGACTGGCCCGCCCGGGACCGGCAAGTCGACCCTCGCGTACGCGGTCGCGCACGAGCTCGGCCTCGGGCCCGTCCTGCACTGGCCGATCACCAGCCGGGCGACGCTGCGCGACGGCCTCTACCAGTACGACCCGCTGACCCGCCTGTACGCGGCCGGACGCGAGGTCGGGGGCGGGCCCGCCGAGGACGAGGACATCGGCCGCTACATCCGGCTCGGCCCCCTCGGCACCGCGCTCCTCCCGTACGGGCGGCCCCGCGTGCTGCTCGTCGACGAGATCGACAAGAGCGACATCGACCTGCCCAACGACCTGCTGACGATCTTCGAGAAGGGCGAGTACGAGATCCCCGAGCTGACCCGCCGCGCCGAGCCGGACGCGGAGGTGCTGACCGCCGACGGGTCGGGCGGGGCCCCGACGCGCCGCGACGGCGGCCCCGGCGGACGGGTCACGGTGCGGGGCGGGACGGTGCGGTGCAGCGCGTTCCCGCTGGTGGTGATGACCAGCAACGGGGAGCGCGAGTTCCCGCCGGCGTTCCTGCGCCGCTGCGTCACGGTGGAGCTGCGGCAGCCGGCGGGCGAGGCGGAGCTGGCCGCGATCGTCCGCGAGCACCTCGGGCCGCTCGCGGGCGAGGGCGAGGACCTGGTCCGGCTGTTCCTGCGGCGCGCCGGCGGCGGGACGCTCGCGACCGACCAGCTTCTCAACGCGGTCTACCTGTGCCGGCACGCCGACGCGACCGACCGCCGGGAGCTGGCCGACCGGATCATGCCGTACCTGGCCGGGGCCGCCGATGACGATTGACCGGTTCCGGGCGGCTCTGGCGGGCGCCGGACCGCCGCCCGACGCCGTCGAGCTGAGCGAGATCATCTGGCTGGCCTGCCACCTCGGCGGCGCGTCGGGCGAACCGCGGCGGTCCGCATCGGACACGCCGCGCGAGGCCGCGCCGGACGTCCTCGACGCTCCGCCGCCGGCGCTCCCGGCCGCCGGCGATCCGGCCTCCGCTCCGTCGGCGGCGCTGCATCCCGTGGCCCCTCCGGGGCCCGGCGAGGCGGCGGTGGGCGGCGGCGACGAGATCCTGGTGCCGACCGCGCCGATGCTCGACGATCCGCTCGGCGTGCAGCGGGCGCTGCGTCCGCTGAAGCGCAGCGTCCCGTCGCGGCGGCGCCTCGAACTGGACGAGGAGGCGACCGCCGCGCGCGTCGCCGACACGGGGTCGTGGGCGCCCGTCCTGGTCGCCGCGCCCGAACGCTGGCTGAGCCTCAGCCTGGTCGTCGACACCGGGGCCGCCATGCGGCTCTGGCGTCCCCTCGCGCGCGAGCTGGCCGAGACGCTCCTGCGCCAGGGCGCGTTCCGCGACATCCGGGTGACGTACCTGCACACCTCGGGACGGGTCTCGTCCGCGCCGGACGGCCCGTCCCGGGACCCCTCGACGCTGCTGGACCCGTCCGGGCGGCACGCGACGCTCGTGCTCAGCGACTGCTCCGGCCCGCACTGGTGGGACGGGCGGGCCGGACGGGCCGTGCGCCGCTGGGCGGCGGCCGGGCCGACCGCCATCCTCCAGCCGCTGCCCGAACGCCTCTGGCGCCGCACCGCCGCGCCCGCCGTCCCCGGGCTCGCCGTCCTCCCCCGCCCCGGCGGCCCCAACACCGAGCTGCGCTTCACCCCCTACGACGGCACCCCGGCGCCCGGCCTGCCGGTGCCCGTGCTGGAGGTCGCGCCGCGCTGGCTCGCCGCCTGGGCCCGGCTGGTCTCCGGCGGCGGCCCCCAGCCCGCCGCCATGGCGGCGCCGCCCGTCTCGGCGCCGAGCACCGCGCCGGTGCGCCGCGAACGCGAGCTGGCGGTCGGGGAGCGGGTGCGCCGGTTCCTCGGCTCGGCCTCGCCCGGCGCCGCCGAGCTCGCCGCGCACGTCGCGGTGTCGGTGCCGTCGCTGCCGGTGATGCGGCTGATCCAGCGCCGGGTGCTGGCCGGGTCCGGGCCGGGCCAGCTCGCCGAGGTCCTGCTCAGCGGGCTCCTCAGGCCGCTGTCCGGTACCCGGTACGAGTTCGTGCCCGGCGCCCGCGAGGCCCTCCTCGACACCCTGCCGCGGCCCGAGGCGCAGCACACCCGGCACGTGCTGGAGGCGGTCTCCGCCGAGATCGAGTTCCGCGCCGTGACGTCCGCCGAGACCTTCCGCGCCCTGCTGCGCGCCACTGGCGGCGACCACCCGGACGACGCCCATGCCGGCGCGGGCGCCGAGCGCCCGTTCGCCCTCCTCAGCCCCGAGGCCCGCTCCCTCCTGGACCGCACCTCCGGCACTCCCGTGACACAACCGCCGCCCGCCACCGAGCGGTCTCGGGCAGGGGTGGACGGTCGACGGCCGCCCTCGAGCGAGTCCGCGGCCGGATCGAGCCCCCCGCACCTCCGTGCCATCGCGCCGCCGCCCATCGGGCTCGACGACGCCGGGCAGCCGGTGACGCTCGACCCGCTGAGCGGCGACGGACCGCACGGGCTGGTCATCGGCGACACGGCGGACCGCCACGCCGTCGTCCGCGCGATCGTGCTGGCGCTGGCCGAGACCTTCCCCCCGGACGCCCTCGCCATCGTGCTCGGCGGGCTGGGCGAGCATCCGCTCGGCACCCCGGCCGACCTCCCGCACGTGACGGACTCGGGCGAAGAGCTGCTCGGCAGCCCGGACGGGCTCCGCCACTTCCTCGGCGTGCTCTCCGACGAGCTGGACCACCGGGCGCGGACGCCGTCCGCCCCGCCGCTGCTGGTGGTGGTGGACGTGTCGCTGAGCCTCCCGTCCAGCAAGCCGGAGGTGGCCGAGACGCTGCTCCGGCTGGCGGCGCGCGGCGAGGGGCTCGGCGTCCATCTGCTGATCGCGACGACCACCTGGGAGCGCACCACGGCCTGGGAGCGGCTGCTCCCGCTGCTCACTTGGCGGATCGCGGTCCGCGGGCCGTCCCCGCAGGTGCTCCAGCGGGTGATGGGCCGGGCCGGGCTGGCGTTCGCGGCCGGGATGGAGCAGGGGTACCTGCGGAGGCCGGGGCGGCAGCCGGTGCGGTTCGAGCTGCCGCGCCCATCGCCCGCGCCCCATCCCGGGCCCCCGTCCGTCCCCGCGCTCACCCCCGTGCGGACGCGGGAGAACGACCTGGAGGTCCTCGGCCGGCTGCTGACCGAGGTGGACGTCCTGATCCCGGGCGAGGGCCGGGAGACGGCCCGGCGGGCGCTGCGCGAGCTCATCGCCGCGAAGGTCTCGGCGACGCGGGCGGGCGGGGCGGCGGGCCATCCGCATCTGGTCTTCCGCGGGCCGCACGGGACCGGGCGGACCCCGGTGGCCCGGCTGTACGGGGAGATGCTCGCCGAGCTGGGCGAGCTGCCGCACGGCGACCTGGCCCTCGCGTCCTGGCGAAACCTGGTCGACCAGTATCCGGGCGAGACCCCGTCGAACGCCTCGCGGGTGTTCGCCCTGGCCCAGGGCGGGGTGCTGCTCATCGGCGACGCGGACGACCTGGCGCCGGAGGCCGGCACGACGGACGGGACCGGCACGACGGACGGGACCGCCACCGCGGACGGGACCGCGGCGACCGGCGAGGCCGTCGCGCAGTTGATCGCGCGGATGGAGGAGCACGGCGACGACCCCCTGGTCGTCCTCGCCGGGCGGGCCGGCCGGATGGACGCCCTCCTCGCCCGCAACCCCGAACTCGCCGACCGCTTCGGCCGGGTCGTCGACTTCGAGGAGCAGGGGGTGCCGCGCGTCCCGCGGTGGGAGGTGGAGGTGGGGACGCTGGCGGAGACGGGCGAGCCGGCCGTCGTGGATCTGCGGACGGCCCGGCACCTGGTCGTCCAGGGCGCTCCGGGCTGGGGCAAGACGGCGCTGCTGCGGAACGTGGTCGCCACGCTGAGGGCCGCCGGGGCCCGGCGCGAGCTGTTCATCATCGATCCGAGCGGGACGCTGCGCACCGCGGTGTTCACCGGCCCCGGCCGGGACCTCGACCACCGGGACGCGTACAGCAACACCTCGTCCATGGTCAGGACCGTGGTGCGGGAGCTGGTCGGCAAGCTGGACGGGCCCGACCCGTCCGCCGAGATCTTCCTGGTCGTGCACGACCAGGACCTGCTGGACGCGGAGGTCCTGCTCCCGCTCATCCCCTACCTGGACCCCGGCCGGAACCTCCACCTGGTCCTCGCGCGCACCCGCGGCGGACCGGACCCGCTGCTCGCACGGCTGGCCGAACTGGGCGTCCCGACGGTGTCGGACGAGGGAGGGCTGCCCCCCGGCCGGGCAGTGCTCGGCCGGGGCGATGAGCGCGACCTGGTCGTGCTCCCGGAGGATCCGCGACACTAGCTGTTTTGTATCATCCAGTCCAAAACAGGTACGGTCTCGGCATGGCGCGACCGAGAACGTTCGACGAGGAGCGGGCCGTCGACGCGGCGATGCGGGCGTTCTGGGCGTCCGGCTACGAGGCGACCTCGACGCAGGACCTGTGCGAGGCCACCGGCCTCGGGCGCAGCAGCATCTACAACACCTTCAAGAGCAAGCACGACCTGTACGAGATGGCACTGGCCCACTACATGGACATCATGACCGCCTCGGTGCTGGAGGTACTCGAGGGCGACCGGCCGGCCCGCGACAAGGTGCGGACGCTGCTGGACCGGGCCGTCGACCCCACCGAGGGGGACCCGATCGGGTGCCTGGTGGTCAACAGCATGGTGGAGATGGCGCCGAGCGACCCCGCGATCGCCGGACGGCTGGAGCGCGACCGGCTGCGCCGCTTCGAGGCGCTGCGCGCGGCGATCGGGGCCGGCGTCCGCGCGGGCGAGATCGATCCGGGCAGGGACGCCGGGGCGCTCGCGCACTTCATGATCGCGACGATCGCCGGGATGCGGGTCGCGTCCCGGGGCGGCGCCGGGCGGGACGTGCTGAAGGCGATCGCCGACACCGCGATGACCGCACTCTGACCAGGGACGAGCGGGTGCCCGTCCCTTTTTCACGGCCTAATTTTGTATCGATCCATCTAAAACAAGGAGGCGGAGCGATGCCGCTCGCCGTCTACGTCCTGGGCATGGCGATCTTCGCCCAGGGCACCTCGGAGCTGATGCTCGCCGGGCTGCTCCCCGAGATGGCCGCCGACCTCGGCGTCTCGGTCCCGGACGCGGGGCTGCTGATCTCCGCGTTCGCGCTCGGCATGCTGGCGGGCGCGCCCGTACTGGCCCTGCTCACCCGGCGCTGGCCGCGCCGCCGAGCGCTGCTGGCCTTCCTGGTGATCTTCGTCCTCGCGCATGTGGCGGGCGCGCTGGCCACCGGATACGCGACGCTGTTCGCCACCCGCGTGATCGGCGCGTTCGTCTACGCCGGGTTCTGGGCGGTGGCCGCGATCACCGCGGTCGGCCTGGTCCCGGCGGGCGCGCGCGGCCGGGCGATGAGCGTCGTCGCGGGCGGGCTCACCCTCGCCACCGTCATCGGCCTGCCCGCGGGCACCGTCATCGGCCAGCACCTCGGCTGGCGGGCGGCGTTCTGGACGGTGGCTGCCCTGTCGACGATCGCGATGGCGGGAGTGGCCGCGACGATCCCCGGCGGCCGGCCCGGCGGCGAGGTCCCCCGGCTGCGGCACGAGCTGGGCGCGATGACCTCCGCCAGGCTGTGGGTCTCCTACGGGACGACCGCGCTGGCCACCGGCGCGCTGATCGTCACCTTCAGCTACCTCGGCGCGATGCTCACCGAGACCACCGGCCTGCCGGAACGCTGGGTCCCGGCCGTTCTCGCCCTGTACGGGGTCGGCGCGTTCATCGGTGTCACCGCCGGCGGGCGCACCGCCGACACCCGGCCCTTCGCCACGCTGTACTGGGGCTTCGCCGGACTCGTCGCCGTCTCGGCCGCGCTGGCTCTGACCGCGGGCTCGCCGGTGCCGGCCATCGCGCTGGCGTTCCTGCTCGGCGCGTTCGGGTTCGCCACCAACCCCACGCTCAACACCCGGGTCTTCGTGCTGGCGGGTGGCGGCCGGACGCTCGCGACGGCGACGAACGTCTCCGCGTTCAACGTCGGCATCACGGCGGGCCCGTGGCTCGGCGGCCTCGCGATCAGCGCCGGCGCCGGCTACCCCGCCACCGCCTGGATCGGCGCCGGGCTCGGCACCGCCGCGCTCGGCGCGGTCGCCTTGGGCGCCGCCCTGGACCGCCGCGCCGCCACGAGCCCGGCGGCGCGGACCGCGCGGGTCGCCGCCCACGCCGACGCCTGAGCCACATCGTCTGAGCGACGACACCTGAGCCGCGGCACCTGAGCCACAGGCCGGGGGCGGACGCGATAAGGGCCGGTACGGGGCGTCCCGTACCGGCCCTCAGCACCGCACCGACGGACTACGGCGTCAGTTGGTGTTGCACGGCTCTTCGAGCGTTCCCCACAGGGCCCGCTTGCCCGCGTGCTCGGCGACCGTCCAGACCCGGCGCTGCCCGCGGAAGCAGGACAGGTCCTCGGGCCCGTAGGAGATGGTGCGCCGCTGGACGCCGCCCCAGCCCTTCTTCTGAGCGTTCCAACTCGTCACCAGAAGCTGGCCGCGCTTGGCGCCGCCCGCCGTGTCGACGTTGTGGGTGAACCACCAGAAGTCGTGCGACCGGACCCCGCCCTGGATCTTCTTGTCCGGGAGCGGTGCCGCCCAGTCGGCCTTCGCGACGCCGCCCGAGCTGACCAGCCCGGTGCCGACCTTCATCGGCCAGGTGGCGACCCGGCCCTTGGGGGACGCGGTGGCGCAGTACTCGCCGGTGATGAGCTTGGGCTGCTGGCGGGCCGTACGGTCGACCGACACCCACGAGGTGCGCGGCGGGCCGGAGCCCTTGCACTTGGTCAACGGCGCGTCGCCGTTCTTGTGCTGCCAGCTCCCGACCTGCGGCATCACGTACCGGTAGCCGTGGCCGTAGTACGTCTTGCCGTGCAGGCCGACCAGGCCCTTCTTCTTGGTCGTGCCGTTCTTGCTCTTGCCCAGGTCGAAGATCTTGGTCACGTCGAACACCCGCAGGCCGTGCACGGTGTCGGCCACGTACACGTAGTTCCCGAACCACGCGACGCCGCCCGCGTGCAGGTCGATGTCGGTGTAGTTCGCGCTCTTCCCCTTCAGCTTCGGGTAGGTGAGCAGGACGTGCCGGTAGGTCTTCTTCGCCGGGTTGACGAAGGTGAGCCGGATCGCCTTATCGGCGTACCAGACCACCATCATCGGCTTGTTGGCGCCCCACGCCTCGTCCGCCGTCGCGTCGGACGAGCTCGTGACGCCCTGGGGCACCCACTTCTTGGTGGTGGAGTCCTCCTTGTTGAAGCAGTAGACCAGCGACTTGGCGGGGACGCCGGCCTTGCCCCCGCAGCCACTGCCGAGCTTGCGCTGGCCCGAGGCGTTGAGCAGGGCGGTGACGCTGCTCTTCTTGAGCGCCTTGTTCATCGCCTTGAGCGGCGCGGCGCGGTCGGAGCCCTTCTTCAGGGCGAAGTCGCCGAGGCTCGGCGCCGCCGCGGCACTGGGCGCGGCGTTGTGGACGTTGTCAGTCCCCAGGTACGTGTAGGCGGGGACACCGGCCGCCATGGCCACCAACGGGGTGGCGATGGCGAGGGAGCGCCGGACTTTCACTCGATCACCTCCAGGCAATCCCGGAAGGTAGCATCCGGGCCGGACGACCGTGATCAGGATTTCAGTCACGATGCCGTAACACGGTCAACCGAAAGCCGTCTACAGCCGCCCGGCCCCAGGGCCCGCCACGTGCCGCGCACCGCTCGCCGCAGCTCGCCGCCGCTCGCCGGTGGAATCGGTCAGGGCAGGCGGCAGGTTCCGCTGTCGGACTTGCCCGGGTCGCTCTCCGAGGTCGCCGTGAGCCGCAGCTCGGCCTTGCGGTCGGCGCCCGGCGCGGCCTTGGCCCAGACCTCCGCCTTGGCCCCGGCGCCCGTCTTCGCGGTGGCCAGCGCGTTCGGCACCCAGGTCGTCCAGCCCTTCCCGGCGACATCGGCCTTGAGCCGGAAGACGTCGGAGCCGTAGTACCCGGTGCCGCCCTTGCCGGTGTTGCGCACCGCCATCGTGCACTTGGTCCAGCCCGAGCCCGCGGGCTTGGCGCCGGCCGAGTCGACCTTCACGCCGCGCCGCTGCGCGCCCGCCCCGTCCAGCGAGCGGACCGCCACCGTGTACGACAGCACGCCCTTCTGGTCGCGCTTGAGGTCCAGGACGTAGAAGTGCAGCCGGTTGGCCTCGTCCACGTACTCGTACTGGCTGCCCGAGCCCGTCCCGGCGTGGAACAGCGAGTCGGAGAGCTGGCGGTAGTCGCCGATCGTCATCTTCTGCGGGGTGCCGTCCGGCAGGAGGAAGTCAACCTTGTCGATGTCCTGCGGGTTGGCGTCCTTGATCCAGATGAACGGGGCGCTGTCGCGCTCCTTGGTCTTGGCCAGCAGCACCCCCGAGTCGGGCGTGAACGAGTCGAAGCCCATCCGGTCCACGACCTCGACGGTGTAGTTGTCGTACTTGCCGCCGTCGCAGAGCGGGTCCTGGGCGGTGTCGCACGCCGGGCTCCTGTCACCGCCCGTGCCGAGCTTGAGGTTGATGCCCGCCAGGCCCTTGCTGCCCGGCTCGACGGCCCGCGCGGTCACCTTCGCGACCGCCGCCCCGGACGCGGCGAGGCCGTCCCGGTCGAGCTGGAGCACGTTCGCCGGATCGACCAGGCCCAGCTTGATCTTGTTGCGGAGCATGTGCTGGGCGCCCATCGACGCGCCGCCGGTCGCGGGGATCGTCCACCGGCTGTGCGGACCGCCCGGCCCGTTGAAGCTGCCGCGGCTCAGCATCTCCCACGGCCCGGTGTAGGCCCGGCGCGGCGGGTTCCCGTACGGGTTGTTGTAGTTGTCGCCGATGCCGAGGATGTGGCTGAACTCGTGCGCGAAGACGCCCATGCCCGAGCTCTCGGCCTGGGTGGAGCTCCCGGTGACCGCGTTCGGCCAGATGGTGGAGCCCGCCGCCCACGACGACCAGTCCACGTACCGGGTCTTCACCCAGTTGGGCAGCTTGGCGTCGCCCGGCCCCCACTCCGCGGGCACGTCCTCCTTCTTCTGGAACTTCATCTGCCCGAACTCCTGCCAGGTGGACGATTCGTCCTGACCGGCGGAGAGGAAGAAGACGAAGTCGAACTTCTTCGCCGTCTCCTCCCCCACGTCGGCGATCCACGCGGCCCGCGCGTCCTTGCGCAGGTCGCGCCCGCAGGTGTCGCCGGCCGGGCAGCCGCTGCCCTCCTGGAAGTCGTCCACGCCGTACTCGTGGTCCTTGGCCGGCATCTTGTACGCGCCGAACGCGCTGAGGTCCACGCCGTAGCGCCCGCCCGAGTCCTCCATCCAGTACTCGTGCAGCGTGTGGCCCCGGTTCAGGTCCTGCGGCCTGTTGAGGAAGTCGTGGTAGAACTGCGCGACCTTCGCGCGCGGCAGGTCCCCGACCACGGTCGGGTTGCCGAACAGCGTCGAGTTCTTCGGCTGCGTCACCACGAACGGCTGGTCGGGATAGTCGACCAGTACGACCGCGCCCTTGAAGTTCTTGATCGACCCGGCGCGGGACGGGTCGGCCCACGAGGCGCCTGGCACCGGCGTGTAGTCGTCCCACGTCATCGTGTCGGGCAGCTCGTAGTTCTGCGGATCGACGGGCCGCGGGGCGCCCGCCGCGTACGTGCGCGCCCCCTGGCCGCGCTGCCACGGCTGGGTCTGCGGCCAGTGCCGCATCTGCCACGGGTTGGCGGTGGGGTCCGGGATCCGCGGTCTCGGCTCCGCCGCGGCCGGCACCGCCGCGAGCCCTGCGGTCAGCACGATCGCCGCCACGGGTATCAGCCATGTCCTCTTGGCGCGCATGTCACCCCTGTCTCCGTCGTTGCCCGTGACGCTAAGCAGGCGGTGACGGGCGATCAAGGGCCGAGATCGCCGATCCCTCCGCGTCGCCGCTGGCATCTCACGCCAGCGGCGACAGGGACGAGAGGGAGGAAGAGAGGGAGGGGCGGCGGATCAGCGCAGGGCGCGTCCGGACACGACGATGCCGTCCTCGTCGCTGTAGAGCCAGTCCCCCGGGCTGAACCGCACGCCGCCGAAGCGCACCGGCTCGCCGGTCTCGCCCGCGCCGTCCTTGACGCTCTTGCGCGGGTTGGAGCCGAGCGCCTTGACCCCGAGGTCGAGACCGCGCAGCGCCACCACGTCCCGCACCACGCCGTTGATGACCACCCCGGCCCAGCCGTTCAGCACGGCGGCGCCGCCGAGCATGTCGCCCAGCAGCGCGGACGCCGCCGAGCCGCCGCCGTCGACCACCAGCACCCGCCCCTCGCCCGGCGTGTCGAGCAGCCGCTTCACCAAACCGTTGTCGTGCAGGCAGCGGACGGTGGCGATCGGCCCGCTGAACGCCGACCTCCCGCCGAACTGCCGGAACTGCGTGTCGCAACTCTGCAACTCGTCGCCGAAGTCGTCGATCAGATCGGCCGTCGCGAAATCCATGCCCGGCAGCCTACTGGCCGGTGATCTCGCGTTCCCGACCGGGGAACCCGGTGACGGGCAGCGGCGATCTTCGGTACAACGAGACCGAATCCCTGGAGGACACGATGCAGTCGCACGCCTGGTCCGGCCCCGCCTTCGCCCCGCTCGAACCGGGCGACCCGCCGCTGATCGGCGGCTACCGCGTGCTGGCCCGGCTCGGCACGGGCGCGCCGGGCCGCGCCTACCTCGCCACCACGCAGAGCGGGCGGCGACTGGCGATCACGATCGTCGCGTCCGGACCGGCGGGCGCCCCCGGGTTCCGGCGCCGGTTCGGGGAGCTGATCGCCGCGGCCCAGCGGATCCAGAGCCCCCGCATCGCGCCCGTCGTCGACGCGCACGCCGACGGGCCGCGGCCCTGGGCGGCGACCGCGCACGTCCCCGGCCCGTCCCTCGCGGAGGCGGTCGCGCGGCTCGGCCCGATGCCGGACGCGACCGTCCGGGCCCTGCTCGCCGGGACGGCCGGGGCGCTCCACGCCGCCCACACCGGCGGCGTGGTCCATAACGGCCTCAAACCGTCCACCGTGCTGCTCGCCGAGGACGGCCCGCGCGTCACCGGATTCGGCCTCCCCCGCGACGGCGACGCTGACGGCGACGGCGACCCGGCCGTCGACGTGTTCGCGCTCGGCGCCGTGGTGCTCTACGCGGCGACCGGCCGCACCGTCCGCGAGGACCCCGATCTGGAGGGCTGCCCGGAGGATCTGCGCGACCTGATCGGACGGTGCCTGGCCGAGGACCCGGCCGACCGGCCCCGGCCCCGCGAGATCCTCGACGAACTGGGCGCGGACGACGCCGTCCCCGCCCAAGGCTGGCTGCCGCCCGACGTCATCCGCCGCCTTCCCGCCTACAGCGCCGCGCCTCCGGGGCCGGTCCCGCCCCCGCTGCCGGCTCCGCCCGCCGCGCCCCGCGCGCGCCTCGCCCCGCCCACGCCCGAGGACGGCCCGCCGACCCTGCCCGCGGGGGCGCACGCGCGCACGGCGGTCCGGCCCGTCCCGTACCCTCCTCCGCCCGGACCTGCGCCGGCCGGCCCGAACCCGCCGGTGGGCCCGCCCGCGACCGGGATCAGCCCGGCGCTGCTGCTCGGGCTCGGCGCGGGTGCCTGCGTGGTGGGGATCCTGCTCATCGTGGCCGTCCTGCTCTTCGCCGCCGGCTGAGCGGGCCTCAGCCGGCGGACGGGGCGTCGATGGGGCGGCCGATCAGCCGGGACAGCACGATCGCGGTCTTGGTGGCGGTGATGTTGTCCTCGCGGCGCAGCCGTTCCAGCACCTGCTCGAGATGCTGGATGTCGCGGGCCCGCACGTGCACGATCGCGCTGGCGTCGCCGCTGATGGTGTAGGCGCCGACCACCTCGGGATGGCCGCGGACGCTGGTGTGGATCTCCTCGGGGGACGTCGCCCCGGTGCAGAACAGCTCGATGAACGCCTCGGTCGTCCAGCCAAGCGCGGCCGGGTCCACGACCGCCGCGAAGCCGGTGATCACGCGGTCCGCGCGCAGCCGGTCGACCCGCCGCTTGACCGCCGGGGCCGACAGCCCCACGTGCTCGCCGATCTGCGCGTAGGAGGCGCGGCCGTCCTCGAGGAGGCGCGCAACGATTCGACGGTCCAGGTCGTCAAGACGCAACAAATAACTCCCCCAAAGTCGGTTTTCATCATTGGTCGCTGATTGATCCCGAACATACGCTGAAGGAGGGCCTCGGGCCATCCGTTCCCGGAGTCCGCCACTCCAGCACGGCACCGGGCCCCGGTGCCTCCAGCGACCCCGGCCCACCCCGGCCGGGCCGAGCCGCGAAGGAGAACCGTGACCCGAACCGACCAGCTGCGGGCCCTGTCCGAGGAGCACAGCGCGCACAACTACCACCCGCTCCCGATCGTGATCGCCGAGGCCGAGGGGGCCTGGGTGACCGACGTCGAGGGCCGGCGCTACCTCGATCTGCTGGCCGCCTACTCGGCGGTCAACTTCGGGCACCGCAATCCGCGGCTGACCGAGGCCGCCCGCCGCCAGCTGGACCGGGTCACCCTGGTCAGCCGGGCCTTCGAGCACGACCAGTTCGGCCCGTTCGTCGCCGAGCTCGCGGCGCTGTGCGGCAAGGACATGGTGCTGCCGATGAACAGCGGCGCCGAGGCGGTGGAGACGGCGCTGAAGACCGCCCGCAAGTGGGGGTACGAGGTCAAGGGCGTCCCGGCCGGCGAGGCCAACATCATCACCTTCGAGGGCAACTTCCACGGCCGCACCACCACGATCGTCAGCTTCTCCACCGACCCGGAGGCCAAGGACTCCTACGGCCCGTACACGCCGGGCTTCCGCACCGTCCCGTACGGCGACGTCGAGGCGCTGCGGGCCGCGATGGACGCGACCACGGTCGGGGTGCTGGTCGAGCCGATCCAGGGCGAGGCCGGGGTGAACGTGCCGCCGAGCGGGTTCCTGACCGCCGTACGCGAGCTGTGCACCGCGAACGGGTCGCTGATGCTCGCCGACGAGATCCAGTCGGGCCTCGGCCGGACCGGCACCACGTTCGCGGTCGAGCACGAGAACGTCGTCCCGGACGTCTACATCCTCGGCAAGGCCCTCGGCGGCGGCATCATGCCGGTGTCGGCGGTGGTCGCCGACACCGACGTGCTCGGCGTCTTCAAGCCGGGCCAGCACGGCTCCACCTTCGGCGGCAACCCGCTGGCCTGCGCGATCGGCCGCGAGGTGGTGGCGATGCTGCGGACCGGCGAGTACCAGGAACGCTCCAGGGAGCTCGGCGCGCACATGCACGATCGGCTCGGCCGGCTGCCCTCCGACGTCGTCCGCGAGGTGCGCGGGCGCGGCCTGTGGGCCGGGGTGGAGCTGCGCGGCAGGGCGCGGCCGGTGAGCGAGCGGCTGATGGAGCTCGGCGTCCTCGCCAAGGAGACGCACGAGACCACGATCCGGCTGGCGCCGCCGCTGGTGATCAGCCGGCAGGACCTGGACTGGGCGCTGGACCAGCTGGAGATCGCGCTCAAGGACTGACCGGGGGGCCGGCCACCTCCCACTCTGTCCTGGAATGCAAAATAGGTGATGGGTTCCGTCGGGATGGATTAGTCTAAGTGGATTAATCCGTCCCGACCATAAGGCTGCCCGTGTCCAAACCCCTCACCCCGCTCGGGCTGACCGTGCTGCGGATGCTCTGCGACGGGCCGATGCACCCGTACGAGATGCAGCAGCGCATCCGCAACCACGCCTACGACGTGGCGGTCAAGATCACCCACGGCTCGCTCTACCACTCGGTGGAACGGCTCGCCGCGGCCGGGCTGATCGAGCCGCTGGAGACCAGCCGCGAGGGCCGCCGCCCCGAGCGCACCGTGTACGCGGTCACCTCGGCGGGCCGCGACGCCGCGCGCATCCGGCTGGCCGAGCTGCTGTGCAAGCCGGCCGAGGAGTTCCCGCTGTTCGGCACCGCGCTCGCGTTCATCAACCTGCTGCCCGAGGCCGAGGTGGCCCGGCAGCTCCGCGGCCGGCAGGTCGCACTGGAGGCGTTCCTCGCCGGCCAGCAGACCGCGCGCGACTCGCTCATGAAACGCGGGATCCAGCGCTACAAGCTGATCGACCAGGAGCTGAGCATCGCGCGCGTCCGCGCCGAGCTCGACCTGGTCCGCGACCTCGCCGACGACCTGGACTCCGGGCGACTCACCTGGAAAGACGACGCGACCTTGAACACCTGCGACCCCCACCACCAGACCGCGGACCGGTCACCGCACGACGCGGGCGCGTCCACCGAGGAGAAGAACCTGTGAGCAGATGGCGCGGCAACCCCTGGGCGATCTTGATCACCCTGTCCCTGGGGTTCTTCATGACCCTGCTCGATCTGACGATCGTGAACATCGCGATCCCGAACATGATCGACAAGCTGGACGCCTCGCTGGACCAGGTGCTCTGGGTGAACAACTCCTACATCCTGGTGCTGGCCGTCCTGCTGATCACCGCCGGCCGGCTCGGTGACCTGTGGGGTAAGCGCAACCTGTTCATCGCCGGCGTGGTGCTGTTCACCCTGGCCAGCCTGGCCTGCGGGATCTCGCAGGACCCGACCCAGCTGATCGCCGCGCGCGCGGTGCAGGGGCTCGGCGCGGCGCTGCTGATGCCGCAGACGATGTCGATGATCATCGACACCTTCCCGGCCGAGCGGCGCGGCGCGGCGCTCGGCATCTGGGGCGCGGTGGCGGGGGTGTCCACCATCGCCGGCCCGACCATCGGCGGCCTGCTGGTCACCTCGCTGGACTGGCGCTGGATCTTCTTCGTGAACCTGCCGATCGGCATCCTGGTGCTGTTCATGGCGGTGCCGATCCTGCCCGGCAACGCGCGCTCGGTCCGGCACCGCTTCGACCTCGTCGGCGTGCTGCTCGCCTCGGCCTCGCTGTTCTGCCTGGTGTTCGCGCTCACCGAGGGCCAGAAGTACGAGTGGAACGGCTGGATCTGGGGCCTGATCGGCGTCGGCGCGGTACTGCTGGCGGCCTTCCTGCTGCACCAGCGGACCAAGCAGGCGGGTGAGCCGCTGGTGCCGTTCGCGCTGTTCAAGGACCGCAACTTCGCCATCCTCAACGTCGTCGGCGCGATCGTGTCGATCGGCATGATCGGGATGTTCCTGCCGATGACGATCTACCTCCAGTCGGTGCTCGGTTTCAGCGCGCTGAAGGCCGGTCTGGTGATGGCGCCGTCCTCGCTGATGTCGATGTTCCTGGCGCCGGTCGCGGGCAAGCTGTCGGACCGGATCGGCGGCAAGTTCATCCTGATGACCGGGCTCACCCTGTACGCGGCGAGCATGCTGTGGATCATCGCGATCGCCGAGGCCGGCACGTCGTGGACGGCCTTCATCGCGCCGCTGGCCGTCGGCGGCCTCGGCATGGGTGGGGTGTTCGCGCCGATGGCGACCGAGGCCACCCGCAATGTCCCCCGGCACCTGGCCGGGGCGGCCTCCGGGGTCAACAACACCGTCCGGCAGATCGGCTCGGTGCTCGGCAGCGCGGCGGTCGGCGCCGTCCTCCAGAACCGGCTCGCGTCCTCGCTCAAGGACGAGGCCGCCGCGCGGGCGGCGGGGCTGCCGCCGGACGTGCGGCCCCAGTTCGTCGACGGGTTCGCCGGGGCCGCCAAGGGCGGGCTGGAGGTCGGCGCGAGCCAGCACGGCGCCGCGCAGCACCTGCCTCCGGGCGTCCCGCCGTCGGTGGCGCACCATGTGCAGGAGGCGGCGGCGCAGGTGTTCGGCCACGGGTTCGTGTCCGCGATGAAGCCGACCATGGCCCTGCCGGTCCTGCTCGTCTTCCTCGGCGCCGCCGCCTGCCTGGGCATGAAGGCGTACCGGGCGCCGTCCGCCCCCGTCGACACGCCCGACATCGCCGACACCGCCGGCGCGACCGCCGCGGGCTGACCGCGGGGTCAGCCGAAGGTGCGGTAGCCGTCCCGGTAGACGATCAATGGCCCGCCCTGGACGTCGGGAGCGTCCAGGGCGAGGACCTCGCCCACCACGAGGCTGTGGTCGCCGCAGTCGTGGACGGCGTGGGTCCGGCACTCCAGGGCGGCCACCCCGCCGGTGAAGATCACCGCACCGGTGACCGCCCCGCGCCCCTGCCCCGGACCGTCGACCTCCGGACGACCGACCTCCGGGGCACTGGCGTCCAGGGCGGCGGTGTCCGGGGCGGCGAAGCGCTCGGCGATGACGCGCATGTCCTCGGACAGCACCGAGACCGCCCACCGGCCGCCGCGCAGCACCGCGCCGTGGAACGGCGCGGCCTTCGCCACCGAGACCATGACCAGCGGCGGGTCGAGCGAGACCGAGGTGAAGGCGGTCACCGTCAGCGCGTGGTCGGCGCCGCCCGCGACGGTGGTCACGACCGTGACCCCGGTGGCGAACCGCCCGGCCACCTGCCGGAGCAGCTCCGCGTCCACCACGGGCGGTCCGGGACGCATCGGGGGAACGGCGCTCACGGGCGGCGGGCGTCGCGCGGGGCGCCTGCCGTCAGCCAGGCCCCCGACGGGTTGCGGGCCGGGACCAGCGACACCGCGACCACCGCCGCGACCAGGCCGCCCACGATGTAGACGTATCCGGCCGTGGTCCCGGGGACGACCAGGTCGCCCTCGGGCTGCTGCATGGACATGACGAACGTCACCACCGCCCAGACGATCGCCGGGATCAGCGCGCCGAGCCGGGTGCCCATGCCCCAGCCCGCCGCGCGCACCATCACGAAGACCAGCCCGACGAGCACGATCGCCGCGACCGGCACCGATCCGGACGACCAGTCCTGGGAGAACGACCCGATCAGGCCCGCGATGCCGCCCAGCAGGCCGAGCGCCGCGTAGGCCGCGCCGGACACGAACGCGTCGAGCGCCACCTCGCCCGGCGGCCCTTCGGGGGCGTCGGCGGGCGAGGCCCCCGGCTCGGCGGCGCCCCCGGAGCCGGGGGCGGAAGCGGAGGCGGGGGGCGCCCCGGGGTCCGCGGCGTCGCCGCGGGAGTCGTCCGGACGGTCGTCCTGGGCCGGCCGCGCCGCGCCCCGGTCCGGGTTCGCGGCCCGGTCCGGTTCGGGCGCCCGGTCCGTCGAGGGTTCGTCGTCCTTGTCCACGGACGTCAGCGTATCCAGCCGGTCAGCCCTGCGGGCCCGCCAGCCCGGCGAACAGGTCGGTCTCCCGCTTGGACGCCCCCACCGGGCCGCGCTCGCCCGCCTGGAGGATGAAGTACTCGGTGCCGAACGCCTGCTGGCCCAGGTTGTTGGACAGGGCGAAGTACGGCCCGACCCGCTCGGGCGCCACCACCACCTGGGTCCGGTGCGCGCGCAGCGCCGCGAGCTTGGCGGGCAGGTGCGCGCGGGCGTCCACCGCCGTGGTGACCTGCCCGTCGGCCACCCCCGAGCCCAGCTCGTCGAGCCCGGCGACCCGGGCGAACGGGAGCCGCGCCTCGCGCATCACCGCGATCGCGCGGGCCAGCACCGTCCGGGGCGTGGCGTAGGCGTAGAACTTGGCGGCCTGCCAGGGCTCGGCGCCGTCCTCGTGCGCGGGGTCGGCGGCCAGCTCGAACGCACGGGTGGCGACCCGGTGCGCCTGGATGTGGTCGGGATGCCCGTAGTTGCCGCGCTCGTCATAGGTGACGATCACCTGCGGCCGGACCTCCCGGACGACCGCGGCCAGCGCCCCGGCGGCCTCGTCGACGTCGGCGCGCCAGAAGCAGCGCGGGTCGTCGTTGGTGGGGGCGCCCATCATCCCCGAGTCGCGCCAGTGGCCCGGCCCCCCGAGGAACCGGTGGTCGCGCACGCCGAGGGCCGCGCACGCCTCGGCGAGCTCGCCGATGCGGTACTCGCCCAGCCGGTCCTCCTTGCCGGAGGCCAAGTGGCGCAGCTCATCGGGGATGATCTCGCCCTCCTCGCCGAGCGTGCACGTGACGAGACAGACCTGGGCGCCCTCGGCGGCGTATTTGGCCATGGTCGCCCCGGTCCCGATGGACTCGTCGTCCGGATGGGCGTGGACGA
Organism: Spirillospora sp. NBC_01491; assembly: GCF_036227065.1. Lineage (GTDB taxonomy): Bacteria > Actinomycetota > Actinomycetes > Streptosporangiales > Streptosporangiaceae > Spirillospora > Spirillospora xylanilytica. The sequence continues at coordinate 6,524,892 of NZ_CP109432.1, read as the reverse complement.
ACAGGATCCGCGGCTCCTTCATAGTCGACGAGCCTACTCAGCGCTGGGACCGGGACGGATGACCACCCTGCCCGGCCTAGGGTCTGTTTCAAAAATGCCTCGGCCGTCGCGCGAGCGCGTTACCCGCACGGTGGGGCGATGCCGGAGGCGGGCCTCAGCGGGCGGATCGCGAAGCGATGCCGCGCTCGCCAAGGCCCGGTAAGGCACGAGCCGCCAGGCGAGCGCCGAAGGCCGGGACTTTGAAACACGGCCTAGTCGCCGTCCCCCGGAAGACCGCCGTGCCCACCGCCGCCATTGCCGCCGCCGCCGGAGCCGGGGCCGCCGGTGCTGGTGCCGCCGGTGGGCGGCGGGGTGACCGGGCCCGACGACGGGGGCTCCGGCGAGGTCGGCGGCTCCGTGGTCGGCGCGGACGTCTCGGGCATGCTGGTCCGCGGGGTCGTGGTCCGCGGGGTCCGGGTGGGGATCCTGGTGGGCTGGGGCTCGGGCTCGGTGCCCTCGTCGGTGGTGGGGGTCTCCGAGGGGGACTCGGATTCGCTCACCGAGGGCGAGGTCGGCGTTTCGGGGGTCTTCCCGCCGCGATTGGCCAGCACCACGCCGCCGATGATCAGCAGCGCGAGCACCGCCAGGACGCCGATCACCAGCGGCGCCTTGGACCGGTGCTCGGGCTCGTACGGGGCACGGTGGCCGCCGCCGGCCGGACGCCTGCCACCGCCGCCGCCTCCGGGACCGTAGCCGGGCGCCGGGGGCAGCGAGCCGCCGTACTCGGCCGGCGAGACCCGCTGGGTGCGCGCGACCGGCTGCGTCGAGCCGGGGACCGCGGCGCCGCCCGCCATGTGCGAGCCCTCGGCCAGCAGCGCGGTGGCCTGCGCCGGGTCGTCCATCCGGGTCTGCGCGGCCGGGCCGCTGCCGATCAGGGCCATCATGAGCTGCTGCGCGGTGGGCCGCCGCTCGGGCTCCTTGACCAGGCACGCCGCGATCAGCCGGTGCAGGTCGGCCGGCACGCCCTCCAGCGACGGCGGCTCGTTCATCACCCGGTTGATCACCGCGACCACGGTGTCGTCGCCGAACGGGGGGCGCGCGGTCGCCGCGTACACGATGGTGGTGGCCCAGGCCCAGACGTCCACCGCCTCGGTGAGCGTCGCGCCCGCCACCTGCTCGGGCGCCATGTAGGACGGGGTGCCGATCGCCTTGGTCGCGGCGGTCTGCCCGGTGTCGAGGGCCCGCGCGATCCCGAAGTCGATCACCCGCGGCCCGTCCGGCGCCATGATCACGTTGTGCGGCTTGAAGTCGCGGTGCACGATCCCGGCCTGGTGGATGGCCACCATCGCGGTCGCGGTGCCGATCGCGAGCCGGTCGAGCGCGGCGCCGGTGATCGGCCCGCTCTCGGTGATCTGCTGGTAGAGCGAGGGGCCGGGGACGTACTCGCTGGCGATGTAGGGCTGGTTGCCCGCGGCGTCGGCCTCCAGCACCTGCGCGGTGCAGAACCGGGCGACCTGCTTGGCCGCCTGCGCCTCGCGGACGAACCGGTTGCGGGCGGAGGTGTCCTCGACCAGGTCGGCGCGCAGCAGCTTGATGGCGGCCTTGTTCCCGGAGGCGTCGGCTCCCAGGTAGACGACGCCCTGGCCGCCCTCACCCAGCCGTTCGAGGATCTCGTAGGACCCCAGCCGCCGGGGATCTCCCGGTTGCAGCTCCGGCATGGACCCACTCCTTAGCGCGGCGACAAGTTGTTTCGGGGGAAGCTTTGAGCTTACGCGAGCGAACTCTTGAGCACGGGTCGTTCCCCGCCCCGGGGCACGATTCGTGATCAAGACCTCGCCCGGCGTGCCCGGCCGCGCGGGACCCCCTCCACGCGCGGCACCGCACTGCACGACACGCGCGGCGCCATGCGGCGCCGCGCCGTGCAACACACGGCACGCGCCGGAATCATAGGGGGTCCGGCTGACAGACTCGGCTGTCATGAGCATCAGCTATCCGCGGCAGAGCGCCCGCACCCGTCGGTTCACCCTCGGCGTCCCGCGCGCCTTCCAGATCGCGCCGGACGGCACCCGCGTCGCCTTCCTGCGCACCAAGGCCGGCGACGACCCGGTCACCTGCCTGTGGACGCTGGACACCGCGACCGGCGAGGAGCGCCTGGTCGCCGACCCCACCACGCTGGACGTGCCGGGCGAGGAGAACCTGCCCGCCGAGGAGCGGGCCCGCCGCGAGCGCGCCCGCGAGCAGGCCGGCGGCATCGTCGGCTACGCGGCCGACCGGGACCTGCGGCTCGCGGTCTTCACCCTCGGCGGCCTGCTGTTCGTCGCCGACCTCGAGTCCGGGAAGGTGCGGGACCTGCCCGCGCGGGCGCCGGTGTTCGACCCGCGTCCCGACCCGGCGGGGCGCCGGGTGGCGTACGTGTCGGGCCGGACCTCGCGGGTGATCGAGATGGACGGCTCGGACGACCGGGCGCTGGTCCAGCCGGAGACCGACCAGATCTCCTACGGGCTCGCGGAGTTCATCGCGGCCGAGGAGATGGGCCGGATGCGCGGGCACTGGTGGTCCCCCGACGGCGGCACGCTGCTGGCCGCCCGGGTCGACGAGACCCCGGTACTGCGCTGGCACATCGCCGACCCGGCCAACCCCGAGCGGACCCCGGTGGAGATCGCCTACCCGGCGGCGGGCACGCCCAACGCGATGGTCTCCCTGGTGCTGCTCAAGGTCGACGGCGGCCGGCTCGCGGTGGCGTGGGACCGCGGCGAGTTCCCCTACGTCGTCACCGCCGCCTGGGACCGGCACGGCCTGCTGATCGTCACCCAGTCGCGGGACCAGCGGTCCCAGCGGATCCTCAAGGTCGACCCCAGCAACGGCGCGACCACCCTGCTGCACAACGCGCACGACCCGGTGTGGACCGACATCGTCCCGGGCCTGCCCGCCCGCACCGGCAAGGGCGGGCTGGTCTGGGTCGCCGAGGACCGCGAGACCGGCACCCGCCGGCTCACCGTCGCGGGCGAGCCGGTCACTCCGGCCGGACTGCAGATCCGGTCGGTCCTCGGGGTGGAGGGCGACACCGTCCTGTTCACCGCCTCCGAGGAGCCCACCGAGACGCACCTGTGGTGGTACGCGCCGGAGAAGCTGGTCCGGCTGAGCGAGGGCCGGGGGGTGTTCGGCGGCGCCCGCTCCGGCGAGGTCACGGTGGTGACCGGGTCGCGGCTGGACCGTCCCGGCGCCACCACCGAGGTCCGGGCTCCCGGCGGCACCCACCTGGTTGCCTCGCTCGCCCAGACCCCGGTGATCACGCCGCGGGTGGAGCTGCTGCGCGCGGGCGACCGCGAGATCCGCACCGCCGTGGTGCTGCCGACCGGGTGGGAGCCCGGCGCGGGCCGCCTGCCCGTGCTGCTCGACCCGTACGGCGGCCCGCACGCGCAGCGGGTCGTCGCCGTGCAGCGCGCCTACTACGAGGCGCAGTGGCTGGCCGACCAGGGCTTCGCCGTCGTCATCGCGGACGGCCGCGGCACCCCCGGGCGGGGCCCGATCTGGGACCGCGCCGTCCGCGGCGACTTCGTCGAGCCGGTGCTCCAGGACCAGATCACCGCGCTGATGGAGGCGGCCAGGCTGCACCCGGCCGCGCTCGACCTGGACCGGGTCGGCATCCGCGGCTGGTCGTTCGGCGGCTGGCTCGCGGCGCTCGCGGTGCTGCGCCGCCCGGACGTGTTCCACGCGGGCGTCGCGGGGGCGCCGGTGACCGACTGGCGGCTGTACGACACCCACTACACCGAGCGCTACCTCGGCCACCCGGACGAGGACCCGGAGTGCTACGACGCCAACTCGCTCATCGGCCTCGCCGGGAAGCTGGAGCGCCCGCTCCTGCTCATCCACGGCCTCGCCGACGACAACGTGGTGGCCGCGCACAGCCTGCGGCTGTCGTCGGCCCTGCTGGCGGCGGGACGCCCGCACACCGTGCTCCCGCTCTCGGGCGTCACCCACATGACCCCGCAGGAGGTCGTCGCGGAGAACCTGCTGACCATCCAGGTCGACTTCCTCAAGAACGCCCTCGCGCGCTGAGCGGCCGGGCCGCTGCGTCGCCGCGCCGTGCCGCCCGCCCGCCCGCCCGCCCGGGATCTTGGGCGGGCACGACGCAGCGGCGGACAGCGGCAGACGCGGGTCCCGGGGGGCGCTCAGCCGTCGGTGGCGGGTGCCTTGCCGCCGTGCCAGGACGACCAGAGGGCGGCGTACGAGCCGTCCGCCGCGATCAGCTCGTCGTGCGTGCCGAGCTCGGTGATGCGGCCGTCCTCCACCACCGCGACACGGTCGGCGTCGTGCGCGGTGTGCAGGCGGTGCGCGATGGCCACGACCGTGCGGCCGTCCAGCACGGCGGCCAGCGAGCGCTCCAGGCGGCGCGCGGCGCGCGGGTCGAGGAGGGCGGTCGCCTCGTCCAGCACCAGCGTGTGCGGGTCGGCCAGCACCAGGCGGGCCAGCGCGAGCTGCTGCGCCTGGGCCGGCGACAGCGTCTCGCCGCCCGAGCCCACCACCGCGTCCAGGCCGGGCCCGTCGAAGCCGACGGCCTCCAGCACCCGTGTGATCGCGGCGTCGGCGGCGTCCGGGCGGGCCATCACCAGGTTCTCGCGGAGCGTGCCGCGGAACACGTGGTGCTCCTGGGTGACCAGAGCGACCTGGCCGCGCAGCTCGTCCAGCGGCAGCTCCACCAGCGGAACCGGCCCGCCCTGCCCGCCCTGCCCGTCCCGCTCGTCCCGCTCGTCCGGCCCGCCCGGGGGGACGGGATCGGAGCCGACGGCGACCGAACCCGAGCGGGGGCCGTCGACGCCCGCCAGGAGACGGCCGAGCGTCGACTTGCCCGCGCCGCTCGGCCCGACCATCGCCAGCCGTTCCCCCGGCCGCAGGTCGAGGTCGACGCCGTGCAGCACGTCCTGGCCCGGACGGTAGGAGTAGCGCACGTCGCTGGCGGTCAGCCGCTCCCCCACCGGACGGCGGCCGTTCGGGACGCGGTCGGGCGGCACGTTGCCCACGCCGAGCAGCCGGGCCAGCGACGCGCCGCCGAGCTGGAGCTCGTCCAGCCAGTCCAGCAGTTGCTCGACCGGTCCGATGAGCTGCTGCACGTACAGCGTCGCAGCCGTCACCTGCGCCAGCGACGCCATCCCGCGCGTGTAGAAGTAGCCGCCGATCAGCAGGGTGGACGCCACCGGCAGCACGAAGCTCATCCCGATCACCGGATACAGGACGGTGCGCAGCCCCAGCGTGTAGCGCTCGACCGCGTAGCTGCCCGCGATGTCGGCGTCGCCGCGCCGGTGCCGGCGGTCCGCGAGGCCGAACGCCTCGACCGTCCGGGCGCCGTGCACGGTCTCGGCCAGGCCGTCGGCCAGCTCGGCCCACGCCTCGTTCTCCCGCAGGTACCCGGAGTGGGCGCGGCGCAGGTACCAGCGCATCACGCCCCACAGGAACGGGACGGCGATCAGGCACGGCAGCGTGACCAGCGGCCCGGTCAGCAGCAGCGCGCCGAGCGTGAACACCGTCGCGACCAGCGCGACCAGCGTCTCGGGCACCGCGTACCGGACGGACGTGCCCAGCGTGTCGACGTCCCGCGAGGTGCGGCTGACCAGGTCGCCGGTGCCCGCGCGCTCGACGGTCGACAGCGGCAGCGCGAGGACCCGGTCGACGAACTCCTCCCGCAGCTCGGCCAGCACCCCCTCGCCGAGCCGCGCCGACGCGTAGTAGGCGTACCGGGTCAGCACGCCCTGCGCGATCACGAACACCGCGATGGCGAGGCCGACCGCGTTGATGTCGGCGCCTCCGTCCCGGACGCCCTCCACCAGGTCGCCGAGCAGCCGCGGCGCGACCAGGCCGGTCACCGTGGCCAGTCCGTGCAGCGTCAGCGCGCCTCCCAGCGCGCGCGGGTGCCGCAGCATCAGCCGCCGCGCGTACGCGCGCACCTGCGCGGACGTCGCCACCGGCAGGATCTCCGTGCTCACCGCTCCCCCAGTCCCTGGTCTCGATCGGATGATGAACGGGCGCGGCGTCGCGATCGTCGGCGCCTCGCTCATGGGTGCCTCTCCATAGGCGCCTCTCCACAGGCACCTCTCCACGGGCGCCTCGCCGCGGTCATGGACGGGCCGCGGCCTCCTCCCTCGTGACGGTGGCCGCGTAGCGCGGCTCGGTGTCCAGGAGGTCCCGGTGCGCGCCCTCCGCGACGACGCGTCCGCGCTCGACGAACACGACGTGGTCGGCGCGGTCGAGCACGAGCGGGCTGGTCGTGCACACCACCGTGGTGCGGCCCGCCCGCGCCGGGCCGAGCCGGCCCGCGATGCGCGCCTCGGTGTGCGCGTCGACCGCGCTGGTCGGCTCGATCAGGACGAGCACCTCGTGGTCGGCGGCCAGGGCGCGCGCGAGCCGGAGCCGCTGCCGCTGCCCGCCGGAGAACTCCCGCCCGGCCTCGGCGACGTGCCCGTCCAGCCCGGACGCGGCCACGATGTCCTCGGCGCTCGCGGTGCGCAGCGCCCGGCCGAGCAGGTCGTCGCCGGACGCCTGCGCGCCGGTGCCGGTGGCCAGCGAGTCCCTGAGCGTCCCGGAGAACAGGCGGTCCTCGTTGACGGCCACCAGGATGCGCTCGCGTATCCCGGCGACATCGGCGAGCGGCACGCCCCCGTAGGTCACCTCGCCGTCGGCGTACCGGCCGAGCCGGTCGGCGATCGCCTGCGCGTCGCGCGGCTCGGCCGCCGCGACGGCGGTGAACACACCTGGCCGGACGACCAGGCCGGACGCGACGTCGACCAGCTCGGCCGGGCCGTCCGGGCGGGCGGTGCCGGCACAGGGCAGCTCGGGGTCCATCGCCAGCATCCGGACGACCCGCGCGGCCGACACGTGGGCCTTGGTGAACTTGCCGGCGGCCTCGCCGAACATCTTCAGCGGCTGGATCAGGAACACCGCGTAGCCGTAGAACGCGACGAGCTGCCCGACACTGAGCGTCCCGTCCGCCGTGAACCGGGCGCCGACCCAGGTGACCAGCGCGACCAGCAGGCCGGGGAGCAGGATCTCGGCGCCGCTCAGCATCGACTCGGCCCGCGCCACGTCCACGCCGGCCCGCCGCACCCGCTGCGACTCGGCCCGGTAGCGGCCCGCGAACAGCTTCTCGCCGCCGACGCCGCGCAGCACCCGGAGCCCGGCGACCAGGTCGGTCGCGTGGGTGTTCAGCTCGCCGATCAGCTCGCGGTGGCGGTGCTCGCGCTCGCGCAGGGGGCGCAGCAGCGGGGCCGCCGCCAGCAGGATCAGCGGCACACCGACCAGCACGATCAGGCCGAGCGGCGGCGAGGCGGCCAACAGGATGATCGCCACCACCACGACGGCCACGACCGAGCCCGTCCCGCGCGCCAGGATGTCGAGCGCGTCCCCGATGTGCGCGACGTCGGAGATCCCGACGCTCACCACCTCGCCGGCGCTGAGCCGCCGGTGCAGCGACGCGCCCAGCCTGGTCGACTGCCGGGTGACGACCTGGACAGTGCGGTACGCGGCCGACAGCCAGTTGAAGACCGCGACGCGGTGCCGGGCGACGCCGCTCAGGGCCTGGACGACGCCGAGCGCGACCATCGCCCCCGTCCAGGCGAGCAGCGCCCGGGTGTCCTTGGCCGCCACCCCCTGGTCGATGGCCCGGCCGACCGCGGCGGGCATGAGCGCCTGGCTGAGCATCCAGACCACGCCGAGCAGGCCGCCCCAGGCGACGCCGCGCCGCTGGACACGGGCCAGCCAGAGCAGGTAGCGCGCCGGCGTCCGCTGGTCCGGCGTCCCAGGATCTTCGACCGGCAATGGCTTCACGGCTCGCAGACTATTTCGCCGCGGCCTGGGAACTCGACTGGTTTTCCGGCCCGGCGGGCGGGCCGGACCACGGCCGCCGCGGCCCCCCGAGCAGGGCCGGAACGGATGGGGATCAAGGGACGGGAGAGCTGGCGGAACGGTCCGGGTTCACGGTCCCGGGGGTGCGGGGGCACGAGCGGAGGCGCTAGGGTCAGAGCGTACGGAGCGACGCTCCTCCGCTCCTTGAGCCGGGACCACAGGCGGCTAGGCAGATGCCGCTGCCCGGCGCGGTCCGGCCCGCCGGACCCGCTCCGCGCGGGTCCCCACGGGACGGTCCGGCCGTTGCCAGTGCCGCCGCCCAGCCGACAGTCCGGAAGCTTTCTGTGAGCACCACCAGCCATCAGGCGCATCCCCTCACTCCGGGGACCGAGGACAGGATCGACCTGCTCCTCATCGACGAGGACCCCTCCGACGTGTTCCTCGTCGAGAAGATGCTGGCCGAGAGCGGCATGGACATCACGATGACCATCGCCGACGGCCTCGGCGCGGCGCGGGCCAAGCTGACCCGCCGCACCCAGTGCATCATCGTCGACCTGTCCGCCCCCGACACCGACCGGCTGGAGGGGCTGCGCGAGGTCCTGGCCATGTCCGGCTCCGCCGCGGTCGTGGTGCTGACCGGACTGAACGACAGCCACCTGGGCGTCCGCGCGGTCGCCGCCGGCGCCGAGGACTACCTGGTCAAGCAGGAGGTCGACGGGCCGCTGCTGGCCCGCGCGATCCGCTACTCGATCGAGCGCAAGCGGGCCGAGGAGACCGAGCGGCGGCTGGTCGAGGCGCGCATCCTGGGCCGCGAGAACGCGCGTTTGGAACGTGGCCTGCTGCCCGTCCCGCTGATCGACGACCCGACGCTGCAACACCACGCCCGCTACCGGCCGGGCCGTCGCCGGGCGCTGCTCGGCGGCGACTTCTACGACACCGTGCAGACCGAGGGCGGCGCGGTGCACCTGATGATCGGCGACGTGTCCGGGCACGGCCCGGACGAGGCCGCCCTCGGCGTGCAGCTCCGGATGGCCTGGCGCACGCTGGTGCTGGCCGGGCACGGCGGCGAGCAGCTCCTGGGCACCCTCGACACCGTCCTCGGGCACGAGCGGCGCAGCGAGGAGATCTTCACCACGCTGTGCATGATCACCATCGCGCCGTCCGGCCGCACCGCGCGGATGCACCTGGCCGGGCATCCGGCGCCGCTGCTGTTCCGCGACGACGGCGGCCCCCTGGTGGCCGCGCTGCCCGAGTACGCGCACGGCCCGGCGCTCGGCCTGGTGACCGGCGCCGAGTGGCCCACCACCGAGATCGACCTCGGCGAGGACTGGGGCCTGATGCTCTACACCGACGGCCTGATCGAGGGCCGGATCGGCGCGGGCGCGGCCCGGCTCGGCACCGACGGGCTGGTCGGGCTGGCCCGCCGGGCCCGCGAGCGCGGCACCCGCGGGCGGGCGCTCATCGACGAGCTGGTCGCCGAGGTCGAGCAGCTCAACGGCGACGCCCTCACCGACGACCTGGCCGTGCTGCTGCTCACCCGGCGGCCCCCGTCCTGACGGCCCGGCCGGGTGTCCGGGCGTCCTGACCCGGGCACCCTGACCCGCGAGTGTGCCGCGCGTCACGGAAAACCCGAGTTCCCGATGGAGTTGTGAGGTCACTCACCTCCGCCCTCGTCCCTGGTGGCGCGGCACCCCGTACTGCACTGCTCATAGCCTGCGGCTATCGGATCAAGTGCTGTGATGACTTGGAACTCTTCACCGGGGCGGACATAACGTTCGCGACGTGGCTATAGCGATACCTGCGATCTACCGCTCGACCGTCGGCAAGAAGGCCGTCATGGCCGTGACCGGCGGCATCCTCGTGCTCTTCCTGCTCATGCACATGATCGGGAATCTCAAGATCTTCCTTGGTGCCGAGGACTTCAACCATTACGCGCACTGGCTGCGCACGGTCGGCGAGCCCGCGGTCCCGCGCCGCACGGTGCTGACCGTCACCGAGATCGTGCTGGGCCTCGCGGTCGTGCTGCACATCTGGTCGGCGGTGTCGCTGGGCCGCCGGGCCCACGAGGCGCGGCCGGTGAAGTACCAGGCGAAGAAGAAGTCGCACGCGCAGGGCTACGCCATCCACACCATGCGGTACGGCGGGGTGACCATCCTGCTGTACATCATCTGGCACCTGCTGGACCTGACCTTCTTCGTGGTCAACCCCAAGGGCGGCGACGCCACCCCGTACGAGCGGATGGTCGCCGACTTCGACCCGTCCCGCTGGTTCATCACCGTCTGGTACGTCGTGGCGATCCTGCTGGTCGGGCTGCACCTGCACCACGGCGTCTGGAGCGCGTTCCAGACGCTGGGGCTGCGCACCCCCCGCAGTGAGCGGGCCCTGCGCGGCCTCGCCGTCGCGGTCGCCGCCGTGGTGACCGCCGGCTTCATCTCCGTCCCCGTCTCCATCACCGCCGGATGGGTGAGCTGAACATGAGCGAGAGCTTCTACGAGCCGGGCGAGCCGCTGCGCGACGCCAAGGCGCCCGCGGGCCCGATCGAGGACCGCTGGACCACGCGCAAGTTCGAGGCCAAGCTGGTCAACCCGGCCAACAAGCGCAAGAAGAAGATCATCATCATCGGCACCGGGCTGGCCGGCGGCTCGGCCGGCGCGACCCTCGGCGAGGCCGGCTACCAGGTCCAGCAGTTCTGCTTCCAGGACAGCCCGCGCCGCGCCCACTCGATCGCCGCGCAGGGCGGCATCAACGCCGCCAAGAACTACCGCAACGACGGCGACAGCGTGCACCGGCTGTTCTACGACACCGTCAAGGGCGGCGACTTCCGCGCCCGCGAGTCCAACGTGCACCGGCTCGCCGAGATCTCCACCCAGATCATCGACCAGTGCGTCGCGCAGGGCGTCCCGTTCGCCCGCGAGTACGGCGGCCTGCTCGACAACCGCTCGTTCGGCGGCACCCAGGTCTCCCGGACGTTCTACGCCCGCGGCCAGACCGGGCAGCAGCTCCTGCTGGGCGCCTACCAGGCGCTGATGCGGCAGGTGGACGCCGGGAACGTGGAGCTGTTCGCGCGGCACGAGATGCTCGACCTGATCATGGAGGACGGCCGGGCCCGCGGCGTCGTCGTCCGCGACCTGATCAACGGCGAGATCAAGCACTACACCGCCGACGCGGTGGTGCTGGCGTCCGGCGGCTACGGGAACGTGTACTTCCTGTCCACCAACGCCATGGGGTCCAACGTCACCGCGTCCTGGCGGGCGCACCGGCACGGCGCCTACTTCGCCAACCCCTGCTACACCCAGATCCACCCGACCTGCATCCCGGTCAGCGGCGACCACCAGTCGAAGCTGACGCTGATGTCGGAGTCGCTGCGCAACGACGGCCGGGTGTGGGTGCCGGAGAAGGCCGGCGACACCCGCAGGCCGTCCGACATCCCCGAGGGCGAGCGCGACTACTACCTGGAGCGCATCTACCCCTCCTACGGCAACCTGGTCCCCCGCGACATCGCCTCCCGCGCCGCCAAGAACGTGTGCGACGAGGGCCGCGGCGTCGGGCCCGGCGGCCTCGGCGTCTACCTCGACTTCGCCGACGCGATCGAGCGGCTCGGCCGCAAGAGCGTCGAGGCCAAGTACGGGAACCTGTTCGAGATGTACGAGCGGATCACCGGCGAGAACCCCTACGACACGCCGATGCGGATCTACCCGGCCGTGCACTACACGATGGGCGGGCTCTGGGTCGACTACGACCTGTCGTCCAACATCCCCGGCCTGTTCGTGATCGGCGAGGCCAACTTCTCCGACCACGGCGCCAACCGGCTCGGCGCGTCCGCGCTGATGCAGGGCCTGGCCGACGGCTACTTCGTCCTGCCGAACACCGTCGGCGACTACATCGCCCGCACCTCCCTCCCCCCGGTCGGCGACGCCGCCGTCCAGGAGGCCGCGGAGCGCGTCACCGGGCAGATCGACAAGCTGCTCTCGATCGACGGCGACCGCACCGTCGACTCCTTCCACCGCGAGCTCGGCCACATCATGTGGGAGTACTGCGGGATGGAGCGCACCGACGAGGGCCTGCGCAAGGCCCTGGAGCTGATCCCCGCGCTGCGCGCGGAGTTCTGGACCCGGGTCAAGGTCACCGGCAAGGGCGAGGAGCTCAACCAGCAGCTGGAGAAGGCCGGCCGGGTCGCCGACTTCCTGGAGCTCGGCGAGCTGATGGTCATCGACGCGCTGCACCGCTCGGAGTCGGCCGGCGGCCACTTCCGCGCCGAGAGCCAGGACGAGGACGGCGAGGCCAAGCGCGACGACGACAACTTCGCCTACGTCGCCGCCTGGGAATGGGGCGGAACGGGCGAACGGCCCGTCCTCCACCAGGAGGCCCTCGAGTTCGAATACGTCAAGCCCACGCAGAGGTCGTACAAGTAATCATGAAGCTCACACTGCGCGTCTGGCGCCAGCAGGGCCCCGAGGACAAGGGGTCGATGGTCGAGTACAAGATCGACGGCATCTCCGCCGACGCCTCGTTCCTGGAGATGCTGGACGTCCTCAACGAGAAGCTGATCGCGGACGGCGCCGACCCCATCGCGTTCGACCACGACTGCCGCGAGGGCATCTGCGGCATGTGCTCGCTGGTCATCAACGGCACCCCGCACGGCCCCGAGCGCGCCACCACGACCTGCCAGCTGCACATGCGCAAGTTCAAGGACGGCGAGGTCATCGACGTCGAGCCGTGGCGCGCCAAGGCGTTCCCGGTGGTCAAGGACCTGGTGGTCGACCGTTCGGCGTTCGACCGGATCATCCAGTCCGGCGGCTACATCAGCGCCGCCACCGGCACCGCGCCCGAGGCCCACTCGACCCCGGTGCCCAAGCCGGACGCCGACGCCGCGTTCGAGGCGGCCGAGTGCATCGGCTGCGGCGCCTGCGTCGCGGCGTGCCCGAACGGCTCGGCCGCGCTGTTCCTCGGCGCCAAGGTCACCCACCTCGGCCTGATGCCGCAGGGCCAGCCGGAGCGCTGGGACCGCGTGGTCGGCATGCTCGACACCCACGACGACGAGGGCTTCGGCGGCTGCACCAACACCGGCGAGTGCACCATCGCCTGCCCGAAGGGCATCCCCCTGGACGTCATCGGCCGCCTCAACCACGACTACCTCAGGGCCACCGTGGGCGGCAAGAAGAAGTAGCCGCCCGACCCCCAGAGCAGCCCCGCCCGGCGATGCCGGGCGGGGCTTCCACGTTCCAGGGCCCCGGGCCCGGCCCCGGCCTCGGGCCTGGCCTTATACCCCCACCTGCACGTGTCGTCATGCTTCGTGTGCGTCTCGGCCGGTCTGCGTACGGCCGAATACGGTCGCAATCGGTCAGCCCGGGAACCAACCCCTCACGGACGGTGTCCAACAGAGCACACTCCGAGGAAGAGGTGGTCCGCGATGACGGTCGAACCCCTGCGATCGGGAGATCCCGAGAGCATCGGCGGCTACCGCCTGGCCGGCCGTGTCGGCGAGGGCGGCCAGGGCGTCGTCTACCTCGCCGAGCCGGCGGAGGCGCCCGGGAGGCGGGTCGCGCTGAAGGTCCCGCACAGCGCTCCCGGGGGCGGCGCCTCGATCGACCTCGACGAGATCGCCATCATCCAGCGGGTCGCGCGGTTCTGCACGGCGAGGGTCCTGGACGCCGGGATCGACGGCGACCGTCCCTACCTCGTCAGCGAGTACATCGACGGCCCCTCGTTGCAGAGCGTGGTCGAGTCGGGCGGCGCGCTGCGCGGGTCCGAGCTGGAGCGGCTGGCCGTCGGCACGATCACCGCGCTGGCCGCCACCCACGGCGCGGGGGTGGTGCACCGGGACTTCAAGCCGCACAACGTGCTGCTCGCCGCGGACGGCCCCCGGGTGATCGACTTCGGCGTCGCGACCACACTGGGCCGCTCCGGCGAGGGGCGGTCGGGGCCGTCGGGGACGCCTCGGTACATGGCGCCGGAACAGGTCCGGGGCGCGGCGGTCGGCGCGGCGGCGGACGTGCACGGCTGGGCGGTCACGATGACGTTCGCGGCCATCGGCAGCCGGGCGTTCGACGACGTCCTGCCGACCGGTTCGCACCGGCCCCTCCAGGTGGACCGGTTCCTGGTGGACCTCCCCTTGTGGCTGCGCACCGTGGTGGCGCCGTGCCTGGACGAGGATCCCGAGCAGCGCCCGCGCTCCCGCGAGCTGCTCCTCCACCTGCTCGGGCACGACCAGGAGGCACTGCGGAGGTCCTCCGAAGAGCGGTCCGAACCGCCGGTGCGGCCCCCGGTGCCGGAGGCGGCGCCCCCGCTTCCGCGCGCGCCCACCGTCGGCCGCCGCCGGGCGGCCTCACCCCCGCGCCCGCCACATCCGGGCCCGGCGGACATGCTGCCGGGGCTGTGGCGGAGGTATCCGGCGGTCACGTTCGTCGCCGCGCTGGTCCTCGCCGGTGCGCTCGCCGCCGGTGTCGGGGCGCGGCTGGGGTCCCCGCCCGCCGGCCACCGGACGCGGGCGGCGGGCGCGGCCCCGGCGACCGCCCCGTCCCCGCGGCTGACCGTGGGATCGGCGGACTTCCCCGAGAACGTGCTGCTGAGCGAGATCTACGCGCAGGCCCTGGTGACCGCGGGCTTCAAGGTCACCCGGATGCGGAACATCGGCCCCCGCGAGGTCTACTTCCCCAAGGTGCTCTCCGGCGAGGTCGACGTCGTCCCGGAGTACAACGGGGCGCTCGCCTCGCACCTGGGCGGCCTGGGGGGCGACACCCGCGAGCCGATGACCACCGGGCGGGTCAACGGCAAGCTCGGGCGCGTGCTCCCGGACTCGCTGAGGGTGCTCGACTCGGCCAGGGCCGAGAACAACGACGCGATCGCCGTCACCCGGGAGACCGCGCGGAAGAACGGACTCCACTCCCTCGCCGACCTCAAGGGCGTGTCCGGGGACCTCGTGCTGGGCGCCGCGCCCGAGTTCGAGACCCGGCACCAGGGGCTGGTCGGGCTGAGAGAGGTCTACAAGGCGGCGTTCAAGGACTTCCAGCCCGTCCGGCCGGAAGACCACACGATGCTCGCGGAGCAGCTCACCAAGGGAACGCTGGACGTGGTGCGGCTGTTCACGACCGATCCGGCGATCCGCACCAACGACCTCATGGTGCTGACGGACCCGAAGCACATGTTCAGCGCGCAGAACGTCACGCCCCTGGTGGCGGCCGACGTGGGCGCCAAGGCAGCGGCGGCGCTCAACGCGGTCTCCGCGAGGCTGACCACGGAGGACCTGCTCTACATGAACACGCGGATGGCGGTCGACAGGAGCCGGGTCGAGGCGATGGCCAAGGCATGGCTCGTCCAGACCGGTCTCGGCTGACCGGCGGCGGGGGCGCGGCCGGCGGTGCTCTCATGGGTGCGCTGCGGTCCGCGGGCCAGGCGCTGCCCGGATGAGGTGGAGGCCGATCCCGTGGCCGCCGACGATCACCAGCGTGTACGCGTCGAGGGGCACGCGGTCCTGGCCGTAGGCGACGCCCGTGACGGCCAGGACGGGCGCCCCCGGGGCGAGTCCGCAGCCTGCGGCGTCGGCGGCGGTCAGCGTGGCGGGCTCGATCCGTTGCAGGCTCTCGACGACCGGACGGCCGGCCAGGGCGAGGGCATCGACGAGGGTCGGGCCGCCGTCCAGCGCGTCCGGCGTGATCGCACCGGCGACGGCCAGCGGGACGACGTCGGTCGCGATCCCGTACGGCCTCCCGTGCCGGAGGCGGGTCGCGCGGTAGCGGGCCACCCGCGTGCCCACCGGGACGCGGAGCCGCTCGGCGACGGCCTCGTCCGCGGCGACGACCTCCCGGGTGCGGTGGAGTTCGCGCACGTGGTGGGACTCGTGGTCGAGGTCGTCGAGGAAACCGGTGTAGACGGGTCCGGACCGCGGCGACAGCGACTCGATCGGCAGCGGGTCGGCGACGTGGCTGCCCGCGCCGCGGCGGCTGGTCACGTAGCCGGCCTTCCGCAGGTCGGCGAGGGCCTGGCGGACGGTGCCGCGACTGCACTCCATGGCGCGGGCCAGCTCGTCCTCGCTGGGCAGGCGCTCGCCGGGACGGTGCTGCCCGGCCAGGATGCGGCTCTTCAGCGACATCGCGATGCGCGTGTACAGCGGCCGGTCGGGTCCGGGTGGACGCGTCATGCCGTCGCCGCCGGAGCATACGAGGCGTACGAGGTCCGGGGGATGAGGTCCACGCGATCTCCGATCTGTACGGTCCACCATACAGATACGCCCCTCAGAAGGGCCATTGCATACAACTCCCTGACAATTTGCCGCCAAGGGCTGGATTTTGCCCCGAATTGCGTGCAATCTAGCGCGTGGCGGGCGACGCGCTCCGGCGGACGAGTCCGCGTGGCCGGCCCCGCCTGCGCGACGGCATGAAGGGTGACTGGACATGAGCACCGGCGTATCCACGCCAGACGACACCGCGGAACCGCCACAGCGGCGGTTGACGCGCCGAACGATGATCTCCGGGCTCGGCCTGACCGCCGCGAGCGCCACCATCATGGGCGCCGCCGGCGGCACGGCCGCCGCCGCCACCCGGCCGGGCGATCGCCCGGACCCCCGGCACCACCCGCGAAAGGCGAAGAAGATGAAGCTGACCACGCTGGCCGACGGCCTGCTGTTCCCCGAGGGGCCGGTCGCCCTGCCCGGCGGCGACGTGCTCGTGGTGGAGATCCACCGCGGCACGCTCACCCGGATCAAGCCGGACGGCACCACCTCGGTCGCGGCCCAGGTCGGCGGCGGCCCCAACGGCGCCGCGCTCGGCCCGGACGGCCGCGTCTACCTCGCCAACTGCGGCGGCCTGCGCCGCTTCGAGGTGGGCGGCTTCGTCTTCGCCGGCGGCATCCCCGACGACTACGAGAGCGGCAGCATCCAGGCGGTCGACCTGACCACCGGCGCGGTCGAGACCCTCTACACCGAGGCAGACGGGCAGCAGCTCCGCGGCCCGAACGACCTGGTCTTCGACGCCCACGGCGGCATCTACTTCACCGACTACGGCAAGAGCGACGGCGTCACCGCCGACAAGGGCCGGCTGTACTACGCGAAGGCCGACGGCTCGTCCATCAAGATGATCGCCGGCGGGATGGAGGGCCCCAACGGCATCGGCCTCTCCCCGGACGGCAAGCGGATGTACGTCAGCGAGACCTACACCGCGCGGGTCTGGTGGTGGGACGTCACCGGCCCGGGCCAGATCGAGGGCGGTAGGTCGCTCGGCGGGTCCGGCGGCGGCAACTTCCTGTACACCGCGCCCGACTACACCAACTTCGACTCCCTCGGCGTCGACGGGCACGGCAACGTCTGCGTCGCCTCGATGATCCACTCCGGGATCTCCGTGGTGAGCCCGAAGGGCAAGCTGGTGGACTTCGTCGAGATCGACGTGGACGACGACCCCGGGATCACCAACATCTGCTGGGGCGGCCCGGACATGCGCACCGCCTACATCACCGCGTCCAGCACCGGGAAGCTGCTGAAGGCCGAGTGGCCCCGTCCGGGCCTCAAGCTCAACTACGGAGGCTGACCCCGCCGGGACGGCCACCCGCGGGGAGACCAGGGCGGAGCGGCCGGGGCGGAGGCCCGCGAAGGTCAGGCGCTGACCAGGGTCTCCACCCCGGCCGGGAGGCTGCCGGCCAGCGCCGCCTCGACGAGGAAGGTCATCAGGGTGTCCTGAAAGGCCCGCGCCGCATGGGTGGGCTGGACGTCCTTGCGCCGCGCCAGCGCGATCGTGCGCAACAGGTCGGGCGGCGGCTGCGCGCGCCGGAGCTGCTGCCCGCCCACGGCGCCGACGTCCGCGGGGACGTCCGGGCCGGGGCCGTTGGACCGTTCGGTCAGGACGAGCGGGGTCCCGCGCAGGCCAGGGCGGCCGGCGAGCACCATGCTCGGCACCACCGCGATGCCGAGGCCCGCCTCCACGAAGCGCAGCACCGCGTCCATCTCGCCGCCCTCGACCGCGAACCGCGGCTCGAACCCCGCCGCCCGGCACGCGCCGATGGTCGCCTCACGCAGGTCGTAGCCCGAACGGAACATCACCAACGGCCGATTCCGCAGATCCTCGATCCGCAAGTGCGAACGGCGCGGCACCTGCGCAGGCGACGTCCCGGCCGGGGACGCCACGACCAGATGCTCACGCAGGATCGGAGTCGTCTCCAGCGGCGGATCACCGTGCAGCGGAAGAATCACCAGCGCCAGGTCCAGCGACCCCCGGGTCAGCTCCCGCACCAGGTCGCGCGAGCCCCCCTCCTCCACCAGCAGCCGGATCCCGGGGTAGGCGTCGTGGAAGCGGCGCAGCACGTCGGCGAGCAGCCCCGCGCACAGCGAGGGCGTCGCGCCGAGACGGACCCGTCCGCGCCGCAGTCCCGCCAGCTCCTGCACCTCGAGCCGCGCGGTATCAACGTCGGCCAGTATCCGCTTGGCCAGCGGGAGCAGCGCCTCGCCCGCCGGGGTCAGCGTGATGTTGCCGCGGGCTCGGCTGAACAGCGAGGCGCCCAGCTCGGTCTCCAGCGCGCGGATCTGCTTGGACAGCGAGGGCTGCGCCACACGCAGGATCTCCGCCGCCTGGGTGAAGTGCCGCACCTCCGCGACCGCGACGAAGTAGGAGAGCTGCTGTAGCTGCATCCTGCACAGGGTACGGCCCCCGTCCCGGCCCACTTTGCGGCGCCCTGCCGTTACGCCAGGTCAGACACGCCCGTCTGCACGTCCGGCGCGGAGGCCCGGCCGGCCCGCGCCCCGGGAGGCGCGAGGCGGGGTCAGCGGGCGTGGCGGCGGAGCGCCTGGAGGTCGTGGACGATCACCCGGCGCCGGCCGGTCTCGATCCAGCCGTATCCACGCAGGGTGCGCAGCGCCTTGCTGACCGCCTCGCGGGACGCGCCGACCCAGCCCGCCAGCTCCTCCTGCGACAGGTTGAGCGTGATCCGCACGCTCTCCTCGCCGGTGGTGCGGCTCCGGTACGGGGCGCCGAAGCGCTCGGCCAGCTCGACCAGGCGCTCGGCCACCCGCCCGGTCGCGTCGAACATGCCGAACTCGATCCGCTTGCGGTCGGCGTCCCGCCACCGCTGGCACAGCATCTGCATGATCAGGATCGAGACCCGGCCGTGTGCGCGGAGGAAGGCCATGAACTCGTCCGCGGTCAGCACGAGCGTCTGCACCGGCTCCAGGGCGGCCACCGTCGCCGAGCGGGGCAGCCCGTCGATCGCCGCCACCTCCCCCAGAAGCGAGCCCACGCCGCGCACCGCGAGCAGTGCCTCGCCGCCGTTCTCCCGGTAGGAGAACGCCTTCACCCGGCCTTTCAGCAGGACCGCCACCCAATTGGACTCCTCCCCCTCGCCGAAGAGGGTCTCTCCCCGATCGAAGTCACGGACCCGGGCGCGTGATTCCAGGTCGTCGCGTTCCACCGGGGTCAGTTCGGTGAGGAACGAGCCCGGTTCGAGGGCGCTCATGCCGACCACGCTAAAGGGAACCCAGCCGCCCGGGGCGCGGACCGCAATCACGAATGCATCACGCGTTGTGTGCACTTCTCCCTATTCACCGCTTGTCGGACGCGCGAGAGTGAATCGCGACGTATGGGGCCGTGAGGCCGTTAGCGTCCACGGCGTTCTGGGGAACGGCGGTACGGCGGGCGGCGGTGACGGGGGCACGCCGCCCGCCGTCATCATGGGGGAACGACCACGCCCCCTGCCACCGGGGGCGGCAGGGGGCGCGATCGTGCGGCGGGCGTCCGGACGCCCTCGGGCGGTTCCGGGGCGGCCGTCAGGCCGAGGGGGTGTCCTGGCCCTTCTTGACGATGCCGAGCTTGCTGCCGAGCCACACCACCGGGTCGTACTTGCGGCCGACCACCCGTTCCTTCAACGGGATCAGCGCATTGTCGGTGATCTTGATGTGCTCGGGGCAGACCTCGGTGCAGCACTTGGTGATGTTGCAGAAGCCGAGACCGTGGTCCGTCTGCGCGATCTCACGCCGGTCGCCGACGTCGGCCGGGTGCATCTCCAGCTCGGCGATCCGCATGAGGAACCGGGGCCCGGCGAAGTCGGGCTTGTTCTCCTCATGGTCGCGGATGACGTGGCAGACGTTGTTGCACAGGAAGCACTCGATGCACTTGCGGAACTCCTGCGAGCGCTCGACGTCCACCTGCTGCATGCGGATGTCGCCCGGCGCGACGTCGCCCGGGTCGAACGAGGGGATCTCCCGCGCCTTCTCGTAGTTGAACGAGACGTCGGTGACCAGGTCCCGGATCACCGGGAAGGTGCGGATCGGGGTGACGGTGATCGTCTCGTCCGGCTCGAACGTCGACATCCGGGTCATGCACATCAGCCGCGGCATGCCGTTCACCTCGGCCGAGCACGACCCGCACTTGCCGGCCTTGCAGTTCCACCGGACGGCGAGGTCGGGGGCCTGGGTGGCCTGGAGCCGGTGGATGATGTCGAGGACGACCTCGCCCTCGTTCACCTCCACGGCGTAGTCGGTGAGCTCGCCGTCGCCGTCGTCGCCGCGCCAGACCTTGAACTTGGCCTCGTAGCTCATCGGTCGCCCTCCTGGTTCTCGGCTCCGGCGGCCGTCGCCCCGCCGCCGTCCCCCGCGGCCCCGGCCTCGGCGGCGGCTCCGGCCGGCACCTCCTCGGGGGTGAGGTACTTCTTCAGCTCGTCGTTCTCGAACAGCCCGAGCAGGTCGCCGCGCATCGGCTCCATCGGCTGGTGCTTCAGCTCGACGTGCGGGGCGGCCGGGTCGCCGGCGAGCCGGCAGACCAGGTTGACCTTGCGCCACTCGGGCGACATGCCCGGGTGGTCGTCGCGGGTGTGCCCGCCGCGGCTCTCCTGCCGCTCCAGCGCCGCCTTGGCGATGGCCTCGGAGACCAGCAGCATGTTGCGCAGGTCGAGCGCGAGGTGCCAGCCCGGGTGGTAGCCGCGGCCGTCGTTCACCGCGACCGGGTCGACGCTGACGTTCGCGACCCGCTCCCTGATCTTCTCCAGGGCCTCCAGGGCCTGCTCCAGCTCGCCCTCCTTGCGGATGATGCCGACCAGCTCGTTCATGGTCTGCTGCAACTCGGCGTGCACCGCGTAGGGGTTCTCGCCGCCCGCGCGCTCGAAGGGGGCGAGCGCCTCGGCGGTGGCCGCCTCGACCTCGGCCCCGGGCACCGCTGGACGCTCCGGCAGCGAGTCGACGTACTCGGACGCGCCGAGCCCGGCCCGCCGGCCGAAGACCAGCAGGTCGGTGAGGGAGTTGCCGCCGAGCCGGTTGGAGCCGTGCATGCCGCCCGCGACCTCGCCCGCCGCGAACAGCCCGGGGACGAGCGCGGCGGCGGTGTCGGGGTCGACCTCCACCCCGCCCATCACGTAGTGGCAGGTCGGGCCGACCTCCATCGCCTCGGTGGTGATGTCGACGTCGGCCAGCTCCTTGAACTGGTGGTGCATCGACGGCAGCCGCCTGACGATCTCGGCGGCGCCGCCCGGCATCCGGTCGACGACGGTGAGGAACACCCCGCCGTGCGGCGAGCCGCGGCCGGCCTTGACCTCGGAGTTGATCGCGCGGGCGACCTCGTCGCGGGGCAGCAGCTCGGGGGGCCGCTTGTTGTTCTCGGGGTCGTCGTACCAGCGGTCGCCCTCCTCCTCGGAGGTGGCGTACTGGGTCTTGAAGACCTCGGGGATGTACTCGAACATGAACCGCTTGCCGTCGGAGTTCTTGAGCACCCCGCGGTCGCCGCGGACCGACTCGGTCACCAGGATGCCCTTGACCGACGGCGGCCAGACCATCCCGGTCGGGTGGAACTGGACGAACTCCATGTTGAGCAGCGTCGCGCCCGCCAGCAGCGCCAGCGAGTGACCGTCGCCGGTGTACTCCCAGGAGTTGGAGGTGACCTTGAACGCCTTGCCGATGCCGCCGGTGGCCAGCACCACGGCCGGGGCCTCGAACACCACGAACTTGCCGGTCTCGCGGACGTAGGCGAACACGCCCGCGATCCGGTCGCCGTCCATGAGCAGCCGCGTCACCGTCGTCTCGGCCCACACCCTGAGCCGCGCGTCGTAGTCGCCGTGCTCGGCGTGGTCCTGCTGCTGGAGCGCGACGATCTTCTGCTGCGCGGTGCGGATCAGCTCCAGGCCGGTCCGGTCGCCGACGTGCGCCAGCCGCGGGTACTCGTGCCCGCCGAAGTTGCGCTGGCTGATCTTGCCGTCCTTGGTGCGGTCGAACAGCGCACCCCAGTGCTCCAGCTCCCAGACCCGGTCGGGGGCCTCCTTGGCGTGCAGCTCGGCCATCCGCCAGTTGTTGAGGAACTTGCCCCCGCGCATGGTGTCGCGGAAGTGCACCTGCCAGTTGTCGTTGGGGTTGACGTTCCCCATCGCGGCGGCGGCGCCGCCCTCGGCCATCACGGTGTGGGCCTTGCCGAACAGCGACTTGGAGATGATCGCCGTCTTCTTGCCCTGGAGGCGGGCCTCGATCGCCGCGCGCAGCCCGGCGCCACCGGCACCGATCACCACGACGTCGTAGGAGTGCCTTTCGATCTCGGTCATCTTGCGCCGCCTCTTAGTTGAAGATTCGCAGGTCGGAGATGGTGTTGCTGGCGACCAGCGCGACGTACAGGTCGGCCACCACCAAGGACCCGAGGGTGATCAGGGCGTAGCTGCCGTGCTTCTGGTTGAGCTTGGAGACCTGGCCCCACATCCAGTAGCGGAACGGGTGCTTGGAGAAGTTCTTGAGCCGTCCGCCGACGACGTGCCGGCAGGAGTGGCACGAGAGCGTGTACAGCCACAGCAGCACCACGTTGGCGACCAGGATCAGCGTGCCGAGCCCGATGCCGAACCCGCCGTCCTCGCCGTGGAAGGCGCGGATCGCGTCATAGGTGTTGATCAGGGAGACCAGACCCGCGGCGATCCAGAAGTACCGGTGCAGGTTCTGGCCGATCAGCGGGAACCGCCGCTCGCCGGTGTACTTCGACCGCGTCTCGGCGACGCCGCACGCCGCCGGCGAGCGCCAGAACGAGCGGTAGTACGCCTTGCGGTAGTAGTAGCAGGTCAGCCGGAACAGCAGGAGGAACGGCAGCGACAGCGCCGCGAACGGGATCCAGCCCCTGGTGGCCGCCGGGAGGAACGTGCCGAACTCCGCCGCGTCGCCGGTGTGCCCGTCGAGCGTGACACTGCTACAGATGTCGTTCAGGCAGGGGGAGTAGAACGGCGTCAGGTAGTGGAACTCCGGGACGTAGAACGCCGCGCCCCAGAAGGCGCGCACGGTCGCGTAGATCACCCACGCCGAGAAGATGACGACCGTGGTGGTCGGATAGAGCCGCCAGTCGTCCTTGCGGAGCGTACGTTCCTTGATTTGGGCGCGAGCTTGGGCCGGCGCCTCCACAGTGCTCATCGATCGCTCTCCTGAGCTCGGGTCATCGGGATCCCCCGTCACACGGGCGAGCGCACTCTCGCGGCCGTCGCGCCCCGGCCGGAGACGGCGCCGCATGCGGGCGGTGACGCCTCGTGTGCGCTTCCAGCGAAGCGACCCTATTCCACCCGCGCGGCACTGTGACATACATAACAGCCACACCCGGCTGTGACCCTGACCACAGACTTTGTCCTCGTGAAGCCCCGTATACACGGCGGGACTCTCATAACCAGTCGTTATGGCCGAGGAGAATCGACACGAGCGTGAACGGGCATGAATGGATCACGCCGCCCGCGCCCCGGCGCCGGCCCGCCCCGCCCGGACGTCACCTGCCGAGCGTCCGGAGGAAGTGCGCCTCGGCCTCGCTCGTGCGGCCGTTCCCGTAGATCCGGAGGATCTCGGCGAGCTCGGGGAAGTCGGTGTCGATGAGGCCGGCCGCCGCCTCGATCTCGGTCGCGGAGGCGACCTCGCGCAGCAGCGCCTGCACCTGGCGGGCGGTGGATTCGCCGGCGGGACCGGCCGCGGGCCGGCCGCCGCCGGAGGCGCCGGCGGCGGCACCGACAGCGACCGGGCGGGCGTTCGACGCCTGATCGGAGGTGGCCATCCGGACGCCGGAAGTGGTCGCCGCCACCTCGGCACGGATCGTCCGGAGCCGCTCCTTCACCTCGGCGGCGGGCAGCGCGTCGAACTCGGGCCCGCAGGCCAGCTCCTCGGCGGCGAGCAGCCGGTTCAGCACGACCGGATTGCTGATCTTCGCCCGCTGGGCGGACATCAGCTGGGAGAGCATCGGCGGCGACAGCCCGAGCACGCCGGCCAGGCCCGACTGGGACAGGCCGAGCCGGTCGAGGAGCCGGCGCACCCGGTCTCCGAGCGGCTCTCCGTACCACTCCGTCTGCAACGCGCGATTCCGGACGATCGTGTCCTCGGGCACAGTCACCCGGACACCCCCTTGACGATTCGCATTTGCAAACACTATATTCTCGCTTGCACAGGATCGTTCCCCTTGATCCATGGTGCCACGCACGCAGAGATTTGCACATGCGACGCTCCGGTTCCCATCGGCGTCCATCTCCGACCGGAAGGAACGAACCCATGCGCCTGAGGTACCGCGCGGCCACTCTGACGGCCGCCGCGCTGATGCTGACCGGCGGGCTGACGGGGTGCTCGATGTTCGACGACTCCGGCGACGGCGGGTCCAAGTCCGGCGGCTCCAAGACGGGCGCTTCCACGACGGGCGGTTCCACGGCGGGCGGTTCCACGGCGGGCGGTTCCACGGCGGGCGGCGCCGTGTCCGGCGGCATCGGGGTCGAGGGCGGCAAGCCGAGCGTGGACGGCACCGGCGCCGCCGTCGTCAAGGCGACCTTCGACTCCCCCATCTACCCGGGGGCCAAGGTCGACATCGCCGTCATGGGCCTCAAGGCGAGCGGCAAGCTGGCGACGCTGACCGTGCAGTTCGCCCCGCACATCCCCGCCGGCGGGCCCGACAACCCCAACCCCTACAACCTCAACGGGGGCAACAGCCTGGGCACCGCGCTGATCGACCCGGTCAACCTCAAGCGGTACGTGGTGGTGGCCGACTCCGACCACAAGAAGTTGGAGAGCGACGACATCTTCACGCACATCGCCAACAACCAGACCGCCACGCTGGCGTACACCTACGCGGCGCCGCCGGAGAACGTCAAGGCGGTGGACGTCCAGATCGGCTCGTGGCCGACCTTCCGCAACATCCCGGTCGCGCGATGAGCCTCCCGCGCCGTCCGGCCGTCGTCGGCGCCGTGCTCGCGCTCGCCCTCGGGATCCCGGGCGTCGCGGGCGCCGACCCGACCGTGCCCGACGTCAACATCGCCCAGGCCGTGCACTCCCTCAATCCGGACGCGCACGTGTTCGACATCCAGCTCGCCGAGAACATCCTGCCACTGGAGACCGAGGAGAAGAGCGGCGCCGGGGTCACCGTGCGGCTGTCCTCCGACGTGCTGTTCGACTTCGACAAGGCGACGCTCACCGACTCCGCGCGCCGCCGCATCGCCGAGCTGGCCCCCCGGCTGCGCGGCACCGGCGACCCCGTCCAGGTCTCCGGCCACTCCGACAGCATCGGCGCCGCGTCCTACAACCTGCGCCTGTCCGAGCAGCGGGCCGAGGCGGTCAAGGCCGAGTTGCAGCGCGCGCTGGGCGGCGCGAGCGTCCGCATCGAGGCCAAGGGCTACGGCTCCACCAAGCCGGTCGCCCCCAACCGCGAGGGCGGCAAGGACAACCCTGAAGGCCGCGCCAAGAACCGGCGCGTCGACATCACCTTCCAGAAGAGCTGACCACCATGAAGCACAGCGTGCGCGGCCGTACGGCGGCCCTGTCCGTGGCCCTGTCCACCGTCCTGCTCGGCGCTGCCTGCGGCGGCGACCCCGAGCCGGTCGCCGGGCCTCCCAGCACGGCCCGCACCGCCTCGTCCGCACCAGCGCCCGCATCGTCCGCGCCGTCGACGCCGTCGACGCCGGAGCCGACCTCCTGTCCCGGCGGAGGGCAGCTCATCCAGGCGGTCGAGATCCCCGCCGTGCACACCGCCCCGGTGCACATCCCCGAGGCGACGGTCGGCGACCAGAAGGTCCCGGCCGCCACCGTTCCCGGCGTCGACATCCCGGCCCAGCGCGTCCCCGCGCAGTGCGTCCAGGTCTCGCCGGCGCCCGGCGGCTGCCTGGGCGCGCTGGCGATCCCGGCGACGGGCATCCCCGGCGTGACGATCCCGGAGGCGCGGCTGCCGGCCGTCCATGCCCCCGGCATCGACGTCCCCGAGATCATCCGTCCCGAGGTCTCCCGGCCTCCGTTGCAGCGCGCGGGCGTCACCCGCAACGAGGTCTGCCAGAGCAAGCCCTCCGGCGACGGCCGGTACATCGAGGCGGTCACCCGCGACGGCCTGATGCGCGACGGCGTCGTCCGCGACGCCCTGGTCCGCGACGCCGTAATCCGCGCAGCGGCCTGCAACGACCGGCGGCAGTGCGTCCCCGCGGTCAACGTGCCCGCCGTCAGGGTCCCGGGCGTCGCCGTCCCCGGCGTGCGCATCCCGAGCAGCGTCCTGAAGGGCTACCAGTCCGGCCGGAGCCAGGTGTTCAAGGGCGACGACCAGGTCGCCTACAACATCGAGGCGGACGTACTGTTCGACTTCGGCAAGGCCGACATCAAACCGGCCGCCGCCGCCGACCTGGCGAAGGTCGCCGCCTCGCTCGCCCAGGAGGCCCCCGGCGGCGGCATCGTCCAGGTGGACGGCCACACCGACGCCAAGGGCGACCCCGGCCCCAACCAGCGGCTGTCCGAGAAGCGCGCCCAGGCCATCGTCGACTGGCTGGCCACCAAGGGCGGCATCGCCCGCGCCCGGCTGAAGGCCACCGGCTACGGCGAGACCAAGCCGGTGGCCTCCAACACCAAACCGGACGGCTCCGACGACCCCCAGGGCCGCGCCAAGAACCGGCGCGTCGTGATCTCCACCGCACAACACTGATCCCGGCGACCCACCCGATCCCGGCCGTCCCCGCCCCACCCGGTCCCGCCGTCCCCCGCCCCCGCCCCCGCCCCCGGCCCTCGTCCGCGTTCCTCGTCTCCTGCGGCCGTGGCTCGTGGGCGGGGCGAGGGGTCAGTTCGAGATCTTGCGCCACTCACAGTCGTCGGGGCCGTAGGAGGAGATGCACAGGTTCATGTACTTGATGTCGGGATCCAGCGGGCCGCCCCACTCGCAGCCCTTCTTGGCGCCGTTCGTGTCGCGGTGCTCGGTGTAGCTACCGCCCGACTTCCAGCTGAACCCGCCGTAGACCTTGCGGCCGTCGGCCTTCTCATCGCACACCTTCCAGTCCTTCTCCTTGGTGTCGAACACGATCCGGCCCCAGTTGTGGTCGATGGTCTGGTAGCGGCTGGCGGCGGAGGCCGACGTGGCACCCCCGGCCAGGAGGACGGTGGCGGCGGTCACCGTGCCGGCAGCGAGGGCGGCGGCGCGTAGCTTCACTGGTTTCTCCCCTGTGCGTCCTACGGACTGGTGGAAGTCACCGTACGAAGAACCCTTATCGCCCGGTTATCGTCCGCTTATCGCCCGCTAATCGCCCGCTAATCACCCGGGCAGCCGGGCACGTACGGACGGTGACCGTCAGCGGGGCGCGGGGGGCGGGCCCAGGTGGTCGAAGATTTGCAGGGGTTCGCCGTCGAGCGTCCGGGCCGGGAGCCGGAGGGGGAACCGGGGGGCGGCGAGCGCCCGCCGGGCGGCGTCGGCGTCCACCGGGCGGTCCCGGGGGTCGGGCGCGCTGATGTGGGCCACCACGGTCCAGAGCACCGGAGGGACTCCCGGCGGCGGGGCGCCGATCCGCTGCCGCGGCACCGGGTCGCCGGCGCCGGTCAGCATCCGCCAGCAGACCATGCCGGCCGCGTAGAGGTCCTGGCGCGGTCCGGGGCGGTTCCACTCCAGTACCTCCGGGGCCAGGTAGCCGGGTGTGCCCACGGTGAAGCCCGTCGTGGTGAGGCGCACCCCGTCGTCGCCGAGGGCGATCCCGAAGTCGGCCAGCCGGACGTGCGGCGCCCCGACCGGGCTGGGTTCCAGGAGGAGGTTGGCCGGCTTGACGTCGCGGTGCACCACGCCCGCCCGGTGGATGTGGCTCAGCGCCGCCAGGAGCTGGTCCAGCACCTCGACGGCGTAGGCGGGCGGCAGGCGGCCGTAGTCCCCCAGCAGCGTCTCGAGGGATCCGCCGCGCACCAGGTCCATGGCGAGCAGCACGTCCTCGTCCGCGGCGCACGACGCGTACGGGGTCAGGACGTGCGGGTGCGCGAGCCGTAGCGCCCGTTCCCGCACGGCGCGGAGCATCGAGGTCGGGCCGCGCCGGCGGACGAGCTTGGCGGCGCAGTACCGCGCCTCCGCGTGATCGTAGGCGCGCCAGACGCGGCTCGACCCGCCCGCCCCGATCCGGTCGAGCATCGTGAACCGCCCGTCGATGACCCACCCCGTGCTCACGACAGAGATCGTACGGAAACCGCGGACGCGCCACGTCCGGAGGGCCACGGTGGGCGGCAAAGGGGAATTTTGGGGGCCGTGTCAACACTTTGGGCGGATTAAGCATCCAACTAGGGGTGGCGCTCCCAGCGGGTGGTGGTGGGTGCGCGGCCTTGGTGAACACGCAGACCATGTGCCTCGACAGGGGCCGGCCGAGACGGGACCGGATGAGCGACGAAGACCCCGCGAGGGACACCGATGCCCCTGGCGGCGATGCCGGCGCGGTCCCGGCGGAGAAGGCCGGCGGCGATGCCGGCGACGTCCCCGCGGAGAAGCCTGGCGACGTCTCTGCGGAGAAGCCTGGCGGCCGGAAGAAGTGGACGCGGCGGCAGAAGGTGGTGCGGGGTTCCGCGCTGGGGGCGGCCGTGGTGCTGCTGGTCGCGGGGGCCGGGGTCACCGGGCTGTACTTCGACTTGATGGGCGGCATCTCCCACGAGGACGACGCCGGGCAGCTCGGGCCAGACCGGCCCGAGAAGCTGAACAAGTCGCTCAACGTCCTGCTCATCGGGTCCGACACGCGGGACGGCGAGAACGCGCGGTACGGGGCCTCGGCGGGGATGACGGGGGCGCGGTCCGACACCGCGATCCTGCTGCACCTGTCGCCGAACCGGGACCAGGCGGTGGGGATCAGCTTCCCGCGCGACTCGATGGTCAGGATCCCGGCGTGCAAGAAGACGAAGGGCGGCACGGTCCCGGCGCAGTTCGGCATGCTCAACGCCGCGTTCGCGTTCGCGGGCCCGACGTGCACCTGGAAGACGCTGGAGTCGCTGACCGGGATCCACATCGACCACTTCGTGCAGGTCGACTTCACCGGGTTCAAGCGGATGGTGGACGCGCTCGGCGGTGTGGAGATCTGCGTCGACAAGCCCGTCAACGACCCGCGGGCCGAGCTGTCGCTGAAGGCCGGGAAGCAGACGGTCAAGGGCGACGACGCCCTCGGCTACGTGCGGGCGCGCTACTCGCTCGGCGACGGATCGGACCTGGAGCGGATCGAGCGGCAGCAGAAGTTCATGGCCGCGGTGGTCGACAAGGCCACCAGCGGCAGGGTGCTCGCCGACCCGGCCAAGACCTACACATTCCTCAAGGCCGCCACCAAGTCGATGACGACCGACGACGACCTCGACCTGTCCGCCATGAAGAAGCTGGCGGAGGGGGTCAAGGGGATGAGCGCCGGGCAGGTGCGGTTCGTGACCGTCCCGGTCAAGGGGTACGCGCCCGACCCCAACCGGGTCCAGTGGGACCGGGAGAGGGCCGAGCCGCTGTTCGAGGCGATCCGGCACGACAACGACCTGCCCGCCGAGCCGGCGGCGCCGGCCGAGGAGCGGCAGAAGCCGGCCGAGCCCGGCGACGTCCGGGTGACGGTGGTCGACGCGGGCGGCTCGGACGAGGAGGTCGAGCGGACGGTGAAGCAGCTCGGGCGGCGCGGCTTCCGGGTGGCGAAGAAGGTCGAGGCCGGACCCGACGTCCCGGAGAGCCGCATCGTGTTCGCGCCGGTGGCCGAGGGGCAGGCGTCCGCGCTCGCCCGCGTCCTGCCGGACGCCCTGCTGTCGCCCGGCGGCAACGGGCCGGAGGACGGGGTGCGGCTCGTCATCGGCAAGAACGGGGCGCGGCTCGCGCCACCGCCCATCAACAAGATCACCGGCGGCGTCGCGGCCGGGCGGAACCCCTGTGCCTGAGGGCGGTCAGGGGGTGGCGAACAGGAGCGCCAGCAGGGCGCCGGCCAGCATGTACGGGCCGAACGGAATCGTGCTCCGCTCGCGCCGGACGATCAGCCGGGCGGTGCCGGCGACGCCGCCGAGGACGAACCCCAGGAGCATTCCCGCCACCCACGTCGACGACCCGAACCAGCCCAGGTACAGGCCCAGCACGCCGGACAGCTTCACGTCCCCGGCGCCCATTCCGCGCGGCACCAGCCAGTGCTGGACCAGGTAGATGAGCCAGAGCGCGGCCATCCCCGCCAGCGCGTACCCGAACCTGCGGAGGCCGTCGTCGGTGAACGGCACGGCGAGCGCGAGCAGCGCGGCGCCGATCCCGTACGACGGGAGCGTGAAGCGGTCCGGCAGCCGCTTGACGGCGGCGTCGACGAAGGCGAGCAGCGTGCCCACCGCCGCCAGGTACAGCAGCGCCACCAGGACGGGCGCCGGGCCGAACCGCCAGCCGAGCACGCCGCACGCCGCGGCCAGGACCGCCGCCATCGCGAACCCGCGCCGGCGGGACGGCTCCCCCGCGTAGGGGGCCGTCATCGGCGCGAGCCGCAGCCCGAGCAGCAGTCCGGCCGGGAGCGTCACCACGGCGGTCCAGAGATGCGCGTTCATCAGGCGCTCAGCGGACGGGTCCGCATCACTCCGCCGCCGGGCAGTTGGCCGGGTCGTCGCACATCTTGAACGCGGCCGACCGCTGGAACAGCGTCCGGATCTCCATCGGCTTGTTGATCCGGTACGCGGCGCCGCCGGTCGACCTGGCGATCCGCTCCAGGGCGGCCATGTCGACGTCCGGGCCGAACGCCAGGCCGACGACCTGGACCGGACGCGACGGGTCGTACTCGCGCTTCAGCCCGGCCAGCAGCGTCTGCTCGTCGATGCCCCCGGCGAAGTCGTTGCGGCCGTCGGTCAGCACCAGCGCGATGTTGATCATGTCGTCGCGGTAGCCGGACTTCACCTTCCGGTAGGCGGCGAGGACGGTGTCGTACAGCCCGGTGTCACCGTCGGGCTTGGCCCGGATCCGGCCGAGGGCCTGCCCGACGCTCGCGCGGTGGGTGCCGCCGTCGGTGGTCTGGCCGAGCGGCGCGATCGGCGCCAGTTCGCGGTACGGGCGCGGCCCGTCCATGCCGGTGGAGAACGACCACACGCCGATCTCGGTGCCGTCCGACAGCATCGCCATGCCGTGCTCGACCTCGCCGGCCGTGATCTGCATCCGGGTCCTGCCGGTGCCGGGCACCTGCTCCAGCATCGATCCGGACACGTCGATCACGGTCAGCATCCGGGTGCCGAGCCGCATCCGCCGCCACATCTCCAGCGACTGGACCGCCAGGCCCGGAGTGGCCCCGGACGGTCCCGACACCTGCGGGGCGACGCCGGTGACCGCCGAGACGGTGCGCGCGGGCGGCTTGCCCGCCGCCCGGAGCCCCACCTTGGCGAGCTCCGCCGCGCCGTGCTCAGTGCCGATCGCGCGGAGGAACGCGCCGGCCGCCTCGGCCTTGCCGGAGGCGGGGACGATCATCGGGTAGTCGAGGCTCATCGTGCCGTCCGCCGGGATGACCGGCGTGATCGGCGCGCCGCCCGCGCGGGCCTGCTTCCAGAGGGCCTGCTCCGACGTGGCGAGGACGGGGGTCCGGTTGCCGGCCTGGGCGAGCGCGGCGAACCCGCTCGCCACGTCCGGCGCCACGGCGTCCTTGCCGCCGTCGAGGATGCTGGCGAACCCGGACGCGGACCGCTCGCCGCCGCCGGCCGCCTCCCGCACCTTGATCAGCGCGGCGAGCCCGGTGGCGTCCCGCTCGGGGTCCACGATGCGCAGCGCGTACGGCGAGCCGCCCGGTCCGGGTTGCAGGCTGCGCCAGCTCAGGGCCGCGCCCGCCGAGGCCGCGTTCTTGGGCCGGACGAGCACGACGGGCGAGGTGGCCACCGAGTCGGCCGGCTTCGGGACCGCGATCCGGTTCCGTTCGGCGGCGCGGGCCGCGGGCTCCAGCCAGAGCGAGGAGTCCGGGACGTAGACGTCGGCCGCGAGCCGGACCGCCGGGCCGTCCCCGCCGATCGCCATGGCGATGGACGGTGAGGGCGCGGCGTTCACCGTGACCTCGACGCACTTGCCGTCGACCTTGTTGCCGTCGTCCTCGTTAAACCGGCGGCTCAGCTCGGTGAGCGCGGGCGCCACGCCGGAATCGGCGGCGATGCTCAGCCGCATCCGGGAGCCGCAGCCGCCGCCCAGGGTGGACACACCGATGAACGCGCCCGCCGCCAGCAGCAGCGCGGCGACCGTCCCGACCAGCAGCGGCATCGACGCCCAGGTCGGGACCTTGATCAGCCAGCCCGACACCTCCACGGACTTCGGGCGGTTCTTCGGCTTCCGCTCCTTCGGGCGCTTCTGCCGCTTGACCGCCCCCGAGGGCGGAGCGCCGCCTGGCATGGGGGGCCCGAACGAGGGTCCGGGTGGGGCTCCGGGCGGGGTCGCGGACGTCCCAGGCACGCCTGGCATCCCGTGCATTCCCGGCGTTCCTGGCGTCCCCTGATGAGAGGACGGCGCCCCGGGCCCGGCTTGGGGTCCCTGGCCGGGTCTCCGCATTGGGACTGGTGGAGGGACGGCCTGCGGGCGGGGCCGCGAGCTCGGGTGAGGAGTGGGGGCGGGGCTCGGTGGGGGTGGGGGCGTGGGGGTGGGTGCAGCCATCGGTGGCGGTGGCGGCGCGGGCGGCGGGCGGTTGGGACCTGCGGCACGCGCCGGCGGAGCGAGCGGGGGCACGGGCGCAGGCCCCCGCGGGGGCGCGGAGTCCTGCGCGGGCGCGGAGTCCTGCGCGGGCGCGGGCGTGGATGCCTGCGGAGGCGTGGGGCCTTGGCCCGGCTCGGGCGCAGGCGCGGGTGCTGGGGCTTGCGGGGGTGTGGGCGGCTGCGGGGATGCGGAGCCTTTCCCCACGGGGAAGGAGAGGGTCGGGGTCCGCGTGGAGCGCGGCGGCGGAGCAGGCGGCGGGGCGGAGGCCGCCGGTGCCTCGGGCGCGGCGGGCGGCGATGCCTCCGGGGCGGCGAGCGCCGGTGGTTCCACGACGGGGGGCGCCGGTGCTTCTACAACGGGGGCCGCTGGTGGTTCCGCGGCAGGAGGCGCGGGTGGTCCCGCGACGGAGGGCGCCGGTGGATCTGCGGCGGGGGCGCCGTACGCCGGGGCCGGCGGCTCGTCGTCTCCGGAGTCGCCTTCGTCGGACGGCGGCCATGCCTGGGGGGCGGGGGGCGGCTCCGCGGACTCCGGGCGTGGGGGCTCTTGACGTGCGGGTTCTGGACGTGCGGGTTCTGGCGATGGCGCGGCAGGCGCCTCGCCGGGCTGCTCGGCGCCGCCCTGGCCAGCGGGGCCGCCGGGCAGGTTGAACGGCATGGGCGGGATATCGGCGCCGTCGTCTCCGGTGGACATGATGCTGATCATTGAAATGGCCACCGGCGTCCGACACAAGGGCCCCGAGGTCCTTGACCGAGCGGCTTGACAGCCGTTCGGACAGACCTCACCTGGGTCGGAAGGAGGAAACGATCGACCGGATGAGCGGAGCGGTGTCGTTGTAGCGGTCGGCGGTGACGGTGACGCGCACATCCACGAGCCGCTTCTTCGCCGTCACCGCGAACACGTCCACCTGGCGGACCGGCAGCGTACCGCCGCCCTTGCGCTCGATCCGGTAGGAGGTCCGCACCTCGTAGGCGATCACGTCGCTGACCAGCAGTTGTCTCTTGGATTCGAGCTTGAAGTCGGCCAACCGGGTGCCCACCTCGAGCCAGTCGTCGACGAGGACCGACAGCGGGAACGCGGCGTTCCCGACGAGCACGTCCAGCGAGGATTCGGGCCCGAACTCGGGCGAGCGCAGCACCCCGACCTCGAACTGCGCGTCCTGCACGACGGTCAGGCCGCTGAACTTCCGCCAGCCGCGCGGATAGCTCACGCTGAATCCTTCGCCCTTGTACGGGACCAGCGTCGTGTCCAAGGTCACAGCGGCCGGACGCTGTTTCGAGGGCTCGTCGTCACCGCCCGAGCACGAGACGGCCAGCACCGCCGTCACGACCAGCACGACCACGGCCGCCACCGCGGCCACGATGACGCGGCGGCGCCTCCGCGTCATCGTCCG
This sequence comes from Spirillospora sp. NBC_01491, assembly GCF_036227065.1. Classification (GTDB taxonomy): domain Bacteria; phylum Actinomycetota; class Actinomycetes; order Streptosporangiales; family Streptosporangiaceae; genus Spirillospora; species Spirillospora xylanilytica. Next base: position 6,490,893 of record NZ_CP109432.1, on the reverse strand, counting down.
CAGTCCTTCCACGGAACCTTCTTCCCCGTCACCGGGTCGATGAAGAAGGCGTCCCGCTTCTTGAGGTTCTCGATGTCGTGCAGCTCCACCTTCTTGTAGAGCGTGACGTCCCAGCCCTTCTTACCGCCGTTGAGGGCGAACTCGGAGCCGTCGTGCTCGTTGTAGCGGTCGAACTCGGTGACCGCGACCCGGCCGGTGTCACGGAACGCCTTCCGGAGCACCTCGGCCTCCTTCGGGGTCAGGTCCTGGCCCGCCGCGGGATCGCGGGTGCTCACCCCGCTGACGTTGTTGATCTTCTCGGCGATCTTCGCGAGCTCGGGGTTGCCGGTGAGCGGGATGTCGGTCTGCTCGAACGACATCTTGCCCCAGGAGAGCGGGATCAAGGACTTGCCCCCCGAGCCGCTGCCCTTCCCCTTGCCCTTCGGCTGCACCTGACCGTTGAACTTCGCGCTCCCGCTGACGGACAGGTTGACCGTCCAGCCGTCTTCCCGGTAGAGCATCAGGTTGACCGGCTTGCCCAGCTTGTCGCGCTGAACGCCGACGATGTACCGCTTGGTCGTGTCGTAGCGGCCCGACGCGCTGAAGCCCACCCCGGGCTCGATACCGGCCGGCGCGAGCAGCTTTCCCAGGTCGAACTTCTTCTGCGTGGTCAGCTTGGCGTCCTTGCCGAAGCCCACCTCGATCGAGTTGCCGCCGAAGTAGCGCTTGTAACCGGTGTAGGAGCCGTCGGTCTTGCCGTCCGGTGCGAGCAGGGCGTCGCCGTCGATGTAGTACCCGTCCATGGCGCCGCCGGCCTGCCCGGACTTGTAGCTGGCACCCGCGTTGAAATGGGGGTTGGTCCCCTCGCCGTAGTACCGCTTGTACGGGATCTTCATCCGCTTGGCGACGTTGTACGCGGCCTCGTCGGGATCGATGACCTCTTCCTTCGGGCTTCCGTCCGGCCGGAGCTGGAGCCCCCGGTACTGCTGGCGGGCGCGGGCGCCTTCGAGCTTCTTCCGCTCCACCTCGGTCTCCCGCTCGAACTCGTCGCGCTGCGCCTGGTTCTTGAACATCCACTCGTCGTAGTCGGCGGCGACCCACTTCTGCCCGACGCCGATGGTGATCCCGCCGTCGCCCTTGCCGAAGCCGCCCTCGATCCCGGCGCCGTTGCCCACGCCGTCCCAGCTCTGCACCGCGATGGACTCGCCCTTGTCGTCCGGGGAGTCGTCGTTGGGGTCGTTCGGGTCGTCGTTGGGGTCGTCGGGGTCATCCGGGTCGTCCTTGAAGCGGGTGGCCAGCTCCCACTTGTCCTTTTCCCGGTTGTAGAAGAGGTACTGGCTGCTCACCATGTCGGTGTTGAAGGTGCGGCCGGAGATGCAGGGCAGCGGGGCGAGCTGCGAGGGTCTCTGCCCCGGCGCCGAGACGGGGTCGCCCACGTCCCCGTTGCCCGACTCGCAGTCCTCGCTCATGCCGCCCGCGCTCAGCAGCTTGCACACCGCGACGTTGATCCCGCCCTTGAAGGTCCCCGGCACCGCGGCGGTCACCACCACGCCCGTGATGGCCAGGACGAGCATCAGCACACCGATGTAGCCGGCTCCCGCACTGCCGCGATCCCGGTACACGAATGCCTCCGCGGTGTTAATGGCGCACGAATATCAGTTCACACCATCGAATCCGTGAGCGACATCGGGGCGCGCGAGCCTCAGGACCCAAATGTGGACGGTTCCAATAGGGTCTCGGGTCCTGGAGCCCCGGACCTGGGAGGCGCGGGCCGGAGGCACTGCCCGCGAGTCTCAGACCCTGGGCCGCTTCCGGCGCGGCGCGGGGAGGATAAGGGCCGCGGCGGCGCCGAGCACCGCCGCGCACATGGGGAGCACCCCGGCCGTCACCTCGCCCTGGACCGCGAGGCCGAGGTGCGCCGCGACCGCGACCAGCACGGGCCCGGCCCCGGCGACCGCGCGGGGCGGCTCGTACAGGTCGGACGCCGAGTACCGCAGCGGCCGTCGGGTGCCCGCGTAGCCGAGGCCGAGTTGGAGCAGCACGGCCGCCACGGCCGAACCCCACCAGAACCCGTCGGACACCGCGAGGCCCGGCGCGGCGACCGCGACCAGGACCACGACCGCCGCGGCGACCGCGAGACCGGCGAGCGAGATCGCCGCACCGCGCGCCACCAGCCCGGCCGCGCGCCGCAAGGACGAGTACCGCCCTGACGAGTACCGCCCTGACGAGTACCGCCCTGACGAGTACCGCCCTGACGAATGCCGCCTGGATGAGCGCCGGTTCGTCATGTCAGCCTCCGGGCCGCTGCCGGGGACCGGGGATCCGGTCGCTCAGTGGCAGCGCGTCCATGGCACCCACCCCCGGTCGGGCTTGTAGTACTCGGCGCTCTGCACTGTGTGCTTCTCCCGTTCGCGGGCGACCTCGTAGACCCCGAGGTGACTGCGCCGCTTCCCCTTGGCCGCGCCCTTGGTCCCGCCCTTGGCCTCCTCCTTCTCGGTCTCGCCGGTGTTGTCGTAGGTCAGGCGGGACATCGTGCCGCCACCGACGGCGAAGTAGGCGTCCAGCATCCGCTCGTCCCCGGTGCGCCCGTACTCCTCGATGACCTTGCGGTCGGCGGGGTCGGAGTAGGACAGCGCGCGGTCGGTCTGCGTCCGCTGCGCGTGGATGATCCACTGCCGGCCGGCGGTGGCCTCGGCGCGGACGCCCTCGCCGTCGACCTTGGCCTTGCCGTCCGCCCTGAAGTAGACGACGTCCTGGCCGTAGGAGGTCCTGACCAGCCGGACCGGGCGGCCCTGCCGGTCGACGGTGAACGACGCGGTCGCCCCGCCGCGGTGCTTGTAGTTGAGGCCGCCGCTCGGGTTCACCCTGATCGCCTTCTTGATCTCGGCGCGCTGCCGGGGCGGCATCACGAACCCGTCGCCGAGCTCCTGCCCGAGCCGCTTCACGATCAGGGTCATGGCCAGGTCGAGCGCGTCGTCCATCCCGGCGGCGGCCCGCTCCTCGACCCCCTTGGGCAGCCCCCGCCAGATGCTCGCGAGATCGATGGAGACCCCGATCTCGGCCTCCCCGCGCTGGGTGACGTAGGTGGTCTTCTGCCCGCTCTCACGGTCGTTCTGGGTGCCCTGCACCCACCAGCCCCGGCCCTTGAAGGGGAACTTCACCGGGCCGAGGTCCAGCTCGCCCTTGCCCCCGCCGGTGATGCCGCCGTCCACGTAGTCGATCGCGGCCTCGCCGTCCGGCTCGCTCCCGCCGATCCAGCGGTCGTAGGCCTTCCCCACCTTCGGGATCTTGCCGAGCAACCAGGACAGCCCGCCCGTGATCGGATTGGTGCGCACGGTGAACTTGGCGGCGTTCCCGATCCGGTGGCCGGTCAGGTCCTTGAGAAACGCGCGCGCGGCGGCCTCATCGGTGAAGCGGTAGCCCTTGCCGTTGGTGACGTCGAGCCCGCCCCACACCCCGTACTTGAACTTCGAGTCGCCGATCTCGGGGCTGGACACCCCCGCCTCGCCCCAGGTGAAGTCCATGACGTCCCAGAACCGCCGGCCGTCCGGCCCGACCTTCTCGATCAGCTGCACGGTGCCGCGGCTGTTGGTCCGCACGTCGATGCGCTTGGTCGGGACCGTCAGCGTCTCCTCCAGGTACGCCGACTCCATCCCGGCCACGCAGGGGGTGATGGGCTCGTCCGGGTCCCGCACCGCGCCCGAGGGGCGGGACGGGCCCGTCCCCGCGTCGCAGACCGCGTCCAGGCCGCCGACCTCCAGCAGGCGGCAGATCGCGACCTGGATGCCGTGGGCGAGCCGGATGCCGACGGCGCCCGAGACGAGAGTGACAGTGATCACAACGACGAGGAGGAGGAGGGCCAGATATTCGGCCTGTCCGGAACCCGAATCCGGCGGCCCTGGCGGCTGCTTCTCGGTCGTCTGAAGGGCGTGCACGCGAAGCAGGCTCGCATGATCATCGCGGTCGGCCATGGGCCCAGGGACCCAAGCCGGCCCGCCGCGCCAAGGGTTAATTCCCAGTTAAGAGGCTGTTTTCAGGACGTTAATCGGCGGCCACCTGTGCCACTCACCCCCGGGATCCCGGCACGAACCGGCACCCCCCCGCCTCTTGCTCACTGATCATGTACTCACCTACATTGGTTTCATCCATCTGTAAACAGGTCATTTCTGGGTGAAGGCGGGTGGCCCCTATGGAATCCTCTGCCCCGCTGGATGAGGTCCCGCCGGCCCCGTACCAAGTCGGCGGCGATCCGGCGCCGCCCCAAGTGCCGCGGCCCGCGCCGGTCCCTCCCCTGCGGCCGTCCGCCGTGCCCGAGCCGGTGCCCGAACCGGCGTCCGCACCCCAGCCGGCACCGGCGTTCGCGTCCGCTTCGGCGTCCGCTCGCACGTTGACGGCGGCCGGCGGCTCGCGGCCGGTGAGACCGCACCGTCCGGGCTCGCCGTCCGGGCTCCCCGCCCGCAGGCCGGACCTGGAGGGCAGGCGGGAGCGGACGAGCATCGCGGTGGCCGCCGCGCTCACGGTCGGCGTGCTGATCGGGTCAGGTGGCTGGGCGCTGCTCTCCCACGGCTCCGGCACCGGGGAGGACGGCTCCGCCTCGAAGGGCGGGCCGTCCGGGTCCGCGGCCCCCTCGGGCGGCGCCCCCTCGCTCGCGGGCGCGCAGCAGGCACCCGTCCCCTGGCCGGGGGCCGGGTCCCAGTCCGGTGACATCCTTCGCACGCCCACCCGGGTGCGGGCCATGGCGACCGGCGGTGCGACCATCACCGTCTCTTGGGCGGAGGTCCCCGGCGCGATCAGCTACCTGATCGTCCCGATCGGCGCGGGCGCGGCCCGACTGGAGCCGCGCACGGTGCCCCCGGGCGACCCGACGGTCATCGACGGCGCCGCCGTCCAGACGACCGTCTACCCGGGCGCCCGGAGCGGCGTGCAGTACGGCTTCACCATCACCGCGATCGACGACGCGGGCCGCAGGAGCGCGCCGAGCACTCCCGCCGTCACTCCCGCCCGCTGACCCGCGCCCGCCGGACCCACCTGGCCCCGCCGTCACCCGCCGTCCCGCGTCCCCCTCGGTCATGCGGCGGCGGAACGGGTCAAGGGGCGGGTGAAGCCGACGATGTGGGAGTTGCCCTTGTACGACGAGAGCTGGACGTTCTTGCCGGGACGCGGCGCCTCGATCATCTGGCCGTTGCCGATGACCAGGGCGACGTGGCCCGGGTAGATGCTGCCGCCGTAGTGCAGGAAGATCAGGTCGCCGGGCTGCTCGGTGCCGTTCGGGATGTGCGGGGTCTGGTTCCACTGCGGCGTGGTGACCCGGGGGATGGCGATGCCCGCCGCCCGGTACGCCTGCATGACCAGCCCCGAGCAGTCGAAGGAGTTGGGACCGGCGGCGCCCCACACGTACGGCTTGCCGAGCTGCGCGCGGGCAAAAGCGATGATCCTGCCGGCGATGCCCGGCGGGATCTTCACGTCGGCGCCGACGAACCCGCCTGAGTCGCCGCACTCGACCGCGACCGGCGTCGCCGGGGACACCCCGAACCCGCCGCCGCCGTAGCGCCTGGCCCAGGACAGGACGTCGTCGGCGTACTTGGTGGAGTGGTTGTAGGCCCACAGGGCCTTGCGCTCGTTCTGCGGCGCGCCGGACGCCTTCAGGTAGTTCGCGGCCCCGGGGATCGCGTCCGCCGGGTCGTAGCGGTTCTTCTTCCCGTCGTTGTTCCCGTCGACGCCGTACGACGACCAGGTCGGCGCGAGGAACTGCATGGGGCCGCCGGCGCCGGCGTAGTTCTCGCCGCCGTGCACGCCGGGCAGGTTCGACCGGCCGTGGTCGGTCTCGATCTTCCCGACGCCGGCCAGCAGGGTCCAGGGGATGCCGGACCGCTTACCGGCGTCCCGGTAGATCTTGAGGTAGTCGGCGGGGATGTCGGAGGCGTCGCCGCCGGCCGCGGGCTGCGCCGCCGAACCGCCGAACGAGCAGTCGTCCTCGCGCTCCACCAGCCGCACCTTGAACAGGAGGGAGACCGCGGAGTAGTTCGTGGGACCGACGTCGGACCGCCAGACCGTGACGCCTCCGCACACCAGCGCGGTCGGGTCGATCTGGTTCTCGTCCTTGTGCTTGCGCGGACGCGCCTCGTACATGCAGCCGGGCAGGGTCAGCCGGGCGATCGCCGCCGCCGCGCCCCTGCGGCCCTTGCCGTCGCGCCCGTTCTCGTCGGCGCACCGCACCGACTCGGACGACTTCTCCCCCCTCTCGAGGGGCTGGCAGTCCTGGGTCACCACCGTGGCCTTGGCGGTGTGCCCGAGGACCCCCGACACGAGCGGCTGGCCCACCAGCGTCGTGCCGTTCCGCCAGGCGTACTCGCGCGACTTCGCCGCCGAGCCGTCCGCCGCCCAGAACCCGATCCCGGCCGGATCGGTGCCGCTCCGGGCCAGCCTGATCGCCTCGTCGCGGAGGGGCGCCAGCGCCCCCAGCGCTGCCGCGTCCGCCCCCGTCTGAGCCTTGGACCGCATGTCGTTCGCGTGCGCGACGCGGACGACGAGAAGGACGAGGAAAAGCACCCCCACCATGGCGAGAAGGAGGGTCAGCTGAGCGCCGCCCTCGTCCTCACCACGCAGAATGCGTCGTCTCACTACGCCCACTCTTGCTTCTTTGTATCCCAGGTCTTCGGCCGGCGTTCACAAGGCCGGACGGCGGCCGCCGTTCAGGCCGCCGGTCCGCTAGTTGGTCGAAGAAGGCGAGGGCTTGGGCGTGGCCGACCCGCTCTCCGCCGGCGCGGGCTTGTCTCCGCCGCTGTTGACGATCTTGTCCACCGCGCCGCCGATCCCGTTCTTGAACTTCTCGCCGATGCTGCCGGCGCCCGTCGTCACGACCGCCGTCGTGATGGCCACGACCAGCAGGAGCACGCCGAGGTACTCGCCGAAGGCGCTGCCGCGGTCACCGGCCGCCCGGAACACCCGTGCGCACTGGCCGGCCAGGCCACGTGCACGACCGCCGCATTCAGCCAGGAGATTTCCCATGTCATCCTCCGCTTTCCCGAACCCGTCCAAGTCCGCTTCCAACTGGACTCAGAGTAGAAAAGATGGGAAAAAGTCCCCAGAGTCCCAGGACCCACTTCCGGGCCCAACCTCGGGACCTAGCCATGGCGTCTCCGCAGGTCCCTCATGGAGCCCCCGGAGAGTCCCTTCCAGCGGCCCCGCGACGCCGCCGCCGACCGCTCCGGAATATTGCCCGCGGTGCCGAGCCAGTGCGCCACCGCGGCGGCCCTGTTCTGCACGCCGAGTTTCGCGTAGATGCGGTTCACATGGTTCTTCACGGTCTTCTCTGAAAGCACCAGCAGGCGGGCGATGTCGCCATTGGAGTGGCCCTGGGCGATCAGGTCCATGACGTCGGTCTCCCGGGCCGAGAGCCCGAGCGAGTCCTGCTCCCGGCGCGGGTCGCCCGGCTCCTCGACCGAGTCGTGGATGGCCGAGACCACCGCGCGGCTCGCGGCCGGCGACAGCGGGCTGGACGCGCCCGACACCGCGTCCCGGACCGCGCCGGCGAGGTCCTCCCCGGCGAACGAGCCGTGGATCAGGTACCCGACCGCGCCATTGCGGATCGCCGACCTGATCACCACCGGGTCGTCGGTGTAGGAGAGCATCAGCACCTGGGTGAACCCGCTGAGCAGCCGGGCCGCCTCCACCCCGTCGACCAGCGGCATCCGGACGTCCAGCAGGACCAGGTCGGGGCGGAGCCGGCCGGCCAGGTCGACCGCCCGGCGCCCGTCGGCGGCCTCGCCCGCCACCTCGATGCCGTCGTCGATCTCCAGCAGGGCCACCAGCCCCGCGCGGACGACCGGGTTGTCGTCCACCACCATCACCCGCAGGACGGCCCGGTCGGCGGAGGCGGTCATGCGCCCGCCGCCCGGCGGAGGCCGCCGCCCGGCGCGCCGCCGCCCAGAGGCACCGAGACCATGACCGTCGTGCCCCGTCCCGGGAACGACGACACCGCCAGGTCCCCGCCGGCGCGGCGCGCGCGCTCGGTCATGCCGACGACCCCGTAGTGCCCCGCATCCGCCAGCGCCTCCAGCCGCTCGGTGGTCGCCCCGAGCGAGCCCGATCCGTGCCCGTCGTCCCGCACCGCCAACGTCATCAGGTCTCCTTCCATGCCGATCCACACCTCGACCTGGGCGGCCTCCGCGTGTCTGGCCACGTTCTCCAGCGCCTCCTTGAGGATCGCCACCACCTCGTGCCGCGCGTTCGGCGGCGGCTCGACATCGCCGTCCGGCAGCTCGGTCCGGACCGGCACGCCCGTCGCCCGCCCCCACGCGTCCGCGATCTGCGCGACGACCACGCCGAACGGCCGGTCGCCGGGGTCGTCGCGGAGGTCGGCGATCAGCGCGCGGGCCTCCTGCCCGGCGACCCGCACCGCGGACGCGATCGCCTCCGCCTGCTGTTCGGCGCGCTGCGGCGACTTGCGCAGCACGACGGGCAGCGCGGTCGCGGTCAGCCCGATCCCGTGCAGGGTCTTGGCGAGCGAATCGTGCATCTCCCGGGCCAGCCGGGCCCGCTCCTCGGCCGCGGCGACCCTGGTCTCGGCCCGGTGCCGCGCCTCGATCGCCACCGCGTACTGCTCGAACAGGCGGTACAGCCCGACGCCCGCGCAGACGGCGAACGGATAGAAGATCGGCAGCCCGATCATCGTCTCGGCGCCGGGCGGCGGGTCGGTCCGCGCCGCCGCCATGAAGAACAGCGACATCTGGAGGGCGCACACGCACAGCAGCGCCCGCCACTCGTACAGCACGCCCGCCACCGCGGAGGTGATCACGGTGAAGAGGAAGAACGGGCCGGAGACCCCGCCGAGCGCGAGCACCGCGTAGGCGACGAACGCGTCCAGGCAGAGCAGCACCGGATGCCGGGCCACGCGCGGCAGGAACCTCTCCCACGCGTGCGCCACCAGCCACGACAGGACGCCGACGACCGCGAGCAGGAACAGCAGTGCGGGTGTCACCCGGTCGTGCGGGATCAGCACGGTCGTCATCGCGACCAGGAAGACCCGGAACTGCATCAGCATGCGGAAGGTGATGCCGACCCGGGACCACAGGGTGAGGTCGGCCTCGCCCGGCACCTCCGCCCCGTCCGGCGGGGCGGGCCCGCGCTCAGCCGCCGAAGACATTGCTCAGTTCCTTGGCGGATCCGAAGGCCAGCGCCCCCACCAGCAGGATGAGGACGGCCGGCATGATGACGAACGCGGTGACGAGGGTGAGCCGGGGCTCCACTCGCTGCGCCCGCCTGCGGGCGAACTGCGCCGACTCCCTGCGCATGTCGATGCTGATGTCGGCCAGCGCCTGCACCAGCGACGCGCCGAGCTCCTCGGCCTGGAGGATCGCGGTCACGAAGCTCGACAGCGGGTCGCAGTCATTGCGGCGCCGCAGGTCCTCGAACGCCTCGCGCCTCGGCGTGCCGATCTCCATCTGCCGCAACGTCACCCGCATCTCCTCCGCCAGCGGCCCCGGCATGCTCTCCACCACCCGCTCGAGCGCGTGCCGGAAGCTGAGGCCCGCCGATACGGTCACGGCGAGAACGTCGAGGAAGTCGGGCAGCGTCCGCTGAATCTGCTCCTGCCGCGTCCGCCCCTGTCCCCAGAGGGTGACGTCCAACTGTAGACAGCCGACGACGATCAGGGCCACCCCCAGCAGGCCCTGCCCGCTGAGCAGCATGAACAGCCCCACACCCCCGAAGATCACCACGTTGCCGGCGAGCTGCCGCGCGTACCGCTCGACGGTCAGGCCGCCCGGACGCCCGGCGAGCTCGATCCGCCGGCGGACGCCCTCGCGCAGCGCGCCGCCCATCGCCCGGAGCAGGTAGGGCGCCATCGGCGTCCCCACCCGCTCGGCCGCGGCCGACAGCCGCGCCGGCACGCCGCCCGGCGACGTCCGGCGCGGGTTCTTGACGGCGTCCATCGTCACGGGCCGGTCCCCGGTCACCAGGTTCCAGCCCCAGATCAGGGCCAGCACGCACAGCGCCGCCAGCGCCGCCATGAACAGCGGTGAGCCGGGCATCAGGGCTCGATCCGGCTGAGCATGCGGGTCAGCACCACGCCCACCGTGAGGAGCAGGAACGCCACGATGAGCAGCACCTGGCCGAGCAGGCTGGAGGCCATCCGGCCGAGCACCCCGGGTTCGACGAAGTTCATCCCGAACATCGACACCAACCCCATCCCGACCACCGAGTAGGCCGACACGACCGAACCGCCGACGATGGTCCGCACCTCGCGTCTGGTCTCCTTGCGCTGCTCCAGCGCGTCGACGATATTGCGCAGCGCGGTGACCAGCGAACCGCCCGAGCGGGACGCGACCACCAGCGTGCTGACCAGCACCGCCAGCTCCCTGGACGGCATCCGGTCCGACAGCTCGCGCAGCGCCTCGTCCAGCGGCTGGCCCACCCGCAGCGCCTCGGCGGTGCGGGTCAGCTCGGTCCGGGCGGGCTCCTCCAGCTCCTCGGCCGCCATCTCGATCGCGGTGCGGATGACCAGCCCGGCCGCCGTCGCGTTGGTCAGCACCCGGGTCAGCTCGGGGAGCTGCGCGATGAACTCCTCGCGGCGGCGCCCCTCCTCCCGGCGCAGGTAGCCGAAGAAGCCGACCACCACCAGGCCCGCCGAGATGAACCCGAACAGCGGCGCGAAGACCCAGCTCATCACCAGGATCGCGAGCAGCACCGCCAGGACGAGGCCGATGACGAACGTCGACACCCGCACCGGCACGCCGGCCGTGCTCAACTGCCGGGCCACCCGGCGTCCGACCGCGGTGCGGCGCAGCCGGGCGTCCAGCCGGTCGTGCAGGCCGTGGCCGCCGTCCACCACCCCGCCGAGGGTGCCGCGGGCCGACAGTCGGCGCCGCTGGTCGGCGCCGCCCACGATGTCGCGGAGCCCGAAGACGGCGAAGCCGAGCACGACCGCGAGGACGCACAGGATCACCGGATAGGGGACCGCCATCGTCAGGACACCTCCCGGACCGGGGTGAACTCGTCCATCGCGTTCTCGCGTCCGGCGCCGTCGTCCGCGGCGACCTGGACGCCCGCGGGGATCGCCTGACCCGCCGCGATCACCCGGGACGCGACCTTGGCGGGCAGCGCCGCCGACAGCCAGCGGCCCCGCACCACCCGGTCGGCGCCGAGGGGATCGGCCTCGAACCGGACCAGCGGCTTCAGCCGGAACCGCTCGCGGCGGGTGGACACGACCACGGCGATCTCCACGACGCGGCGCGACCCGTCCTCGCCGCGGCCGAGCTGCACCACCGCGTCGACGGCGTTGTTGATCTGGTCGCGGATCGCCTCGAACGCGATGTTGACCTCGCTCATGCTGGCGAGCGTCTCCAGCCGGTACACCGCGTCGTCGGGGCTGTTGGCGTGCACGGTCACCATCGACCCCTCGTGGCCGGTGTTCATCGCCTGGAGCATGTCGAGGGTCTCGGCGCCGCGGACCTCGCCGACCACGATCCGGTCCGGGCGCATCCGCAGCGCGTTGCGGACCAGGTCGCGGATGGTCACCGCGCCGGCGCCCTCGATGTTGGACGGCCGGGACTCCAGCGAGATCACGTGCTCCTGCATGAGCTGGAGCTCCGCGGAGTCCTCGATCGTGACGATGCGCTCCCGGGACGGGATGAACTGCGACAGCGCGTTCAGCAGGGTCGTCTTCCCGGTGCCGGTACCACCGGTGATCACCAGGTTGAAGCGGGCCCGGACGAACGCGCCGAGCAGCTCGGCGGTGGGCCCGTCCAGCGCGCCCATCCCGACCAGGTCCTCCAGCCGGTAGGCGCGCGGGAAGCGGCGGATCGTCAGCACCGGGCCGACCAGCGACAGCGGCGGGATGATGACGTTCACCCGCTCGCCGGTGGGCAGCCGGGCGTCGACCATCGGGGTCGACTCGTCCACCCGCCGGTTCACCCGCGACACGATCCGGTCGATGGTCTGGTAGAGCTGGTCCTCGGTCGCGAACGTGACCCCGACCCGCTGGAGCCGCCCGTCGCGCTCGACGTAGACGCTGCCGGGACCGTTCACCATGATCTCGGTGACGGACGGATCGGCGAGCAGCGGCTCGAGCACGCCGAGCCCGAGCGCCTCGTCGACCACCCGGCGGATCAGGTCGATCCGCTCCCGGGTCGACAGCACCGGGCCCTCGCGGCCGATGATGTGCCCGATGACCTTCTCCAGCCGGGCCCGCCGCTGCGGCAGGTCCAGCACGGCCAGGTCGTCCAGGTTGATCTCGGCCAGCAGCCGCTGCCGCCAGTACGACACGCCCCGGTCGGCGCCCGGCGCGGGGACGGGCTCGCCGGCCCGCCTGTCCTTCAGTCCCATCGGTCAGCCCACCGGCATCTCGACGCGGCGCGTGACACCGAAGTCAACGGGGATCCCCTTCCACAGCAGCGGCACCTGGGCCCGGACGGTCACCTGGATCCCGCCGCCCCTGGACCAGCCGGCCTGCACGGACTCGTCGTTGACCCAGCCCGGCATCGCCTCGCCGGCCGCCGCCCGTCCCGCGTCGGTCGACCCGCGCATGCTCGCCACCCGCGCGCCCGCGCGGGCGGCGTTCTCGACCCGCTCGACGACCATGAACGCCACGATCGCCTCGAAGCACATGCAGATGACCAGCATGACGAACGGCATCGTCGCCATGAACTCCATGGCCGCGGCCCCCGCGTCCCGCCGCAGGTCCGGCCGCGCTTTCACCCGAACCTCCGGCCGCGCATGCGACCGGGCGCCCGGGCGTGCGCCGAGCCGCGTGCCGGGCTGCGCCGGCCGGTTCATGCCGGGACCCCCACTGGCACGTCCCGCTCAGAAATGATTTTGGAGCGGGAGCCGATCGTCCAGGGCAGGAAGACCCCGGGGAACAGCAGCGGCGCCTTGATCTCGACGCGGACGTAGCCGTAGTCGGGGTTCTTCGGGTCGGTCGTGTAGTGCACCTTGGCGTGCTTCGCGTCGCCCCACATGCCGGTCATCCGGCCCAGCGAGTCCTTCTCGATCCGCGCCCGGTCGCCGCTGACCGCCGCCGTGCGGGCGCCCTCATTGGCGCCGTGCGAGGCGTAGGTCGCGCTCATCCCGAGCACGAAGATCTCCCAGACCGCGACCAGGACCATGCCGATCAGCGGCAGCATCCCGGTGAACTCGACGAACCCCCCGTCCCGCGCGCCGTCGCCGCGGGCGAACAGCCCGCCCTTCGGGAACCGGCCGCCGCCGCCCGCCGGCGCGGTCTCCTTCACCGCCGGGGCCGCGTCCGCCGCGAGCCGCTGGACGGCGCGCCGGAAACCGCCGTCGGTCACCGCGCCCGGCGCCCCGGTGTTCGCGGCCTCCTCCAGCGCCCGGAACGCCGCCGGGACGGTGACGTCCGACAGCGGGATCCCGAGGATCTTGCGGGCCAGGTCCGGCTGGATCTCGTTCTTGCGGCTGTGCCGCACCAGCACCGCGGTCACGTCCTCGGGGTTGCGGACGTCCAGCCGCTCCCACAGCCCGGCCAGCCGCTTGGCGCCGCGCAGCGCGGGCAGGTCGGGGGTCACGGTCACCAGCACCCGGTCGGCCAGCTCGACCCCGGTGATGCTCGCGGCGGTCATCAGCGTCCCGCAGTCGACCACCACCAGGTCGTAGCGGGCCCGCAGCGCGCCGAGGACCAGCCGCGCGGTCTGCCCGGTCACGTCGTCGGCCCGCTCGCCGTCGGCGGGCGCGAGCAGGATGTGCGGCCCGGCCGGGTGGACGTAGAGCGTCTCGGCGAGCATCGAGCCGCCGATGTCGCCCGCGGCCTCGGCGAGGTCGGCGATGCTGCGCCGGTGCGCCAGGTCCAGGTAGGCCGGGACGTCCCCGGCCTGGAGGTCCAGGTCGACCAGGCAGACCGACCGGCCGGGGCCGACCGCCGAGAGCGCCAGATGGACCGCGAGCGTCGTCGTCCCCGTCCCGCCCTTGCCGCCGCTCACCGCGAGGATCTCGCCGCGGCGGGACGACAGCGCCGCACCCGGCGGGCCGTCCGGCGAGGGACGCATGCTGCGGGTCCACTGCGCGGCCGAGGCGATCCGGGACCGCAGCTCCTCCAGCGACGGCCGCCGCGACAGCACGCCCCGCGCGCCGACCTCCATCGCCAGCGCCAGCACGTCGGCGCTCGCGGTCTCCGCGATCATGACCACGGCCAGGTGCGGGCGGGCGAGGGCCAGCTCGCGGATCAGGTCCCGGGCCGGCAGCGGCCCGAGCCGCTCGTCGATCAGCACCGCGTCCAGCTGCGGCTCGCCCGCGACCAGGCCGATCAGCGCCGCCGAGGTCGTCTCCACGCCCGCGATCCGGACGTCGGGGAGCTCCTCGACCTGGGTCCGCAGGCCGGTGACGAGCTCGTGGTCCGCGGCGCCGATGAAGATCTCGAAGCTCATCGCGCGGCCTTGGGCGTCTTGCAGAGCTGGTTGGTCGGCGGTTTCGCGTCGCTCTGCCCGCCGACCAGCGCCAGCCGCACCTTCCCGGCGAAGCTCTCGGCGTAGGTCAGGCTGAGCGTCGCGTCCGGATCCAGCGCGAACGTCACCGGGACGACCGTGGCGCCGCCGCCGCCGGCCTCCTTGCCCTGCTCGGTGCGGAGCTGCCCCACGTCGATGATCTGCACCCGGTTGAGCACCCGGACCGCGCAGGACGCGCTGTTGCCGCCGCTGAACGTCGCGTAGACGTCCACGATCGCGCCCGGGTACACCTTGCCCGCCACACCGGTCTCCGCGTCGATCGTGATCGCGATCTCGCGCTGGCCGGGCTTGAGGTCGGGCGCGTCCGACAGCATGCCCTGCTGGAGGTAGGCGCCCTTGGGGAGCACGGACGCGGCGACCTTGCCCTGGATCTCGGCCGGATCGGCGATGAACGTGGCGGGCAGGTACTTCTCCGGCACCTGCACCCGCCGCAGCATCCCGTCCTGGATCGGCTGGAACGGCTCGACCTCGGACTGGAGCTGGAGGACGCCCGTCATCCGTCCCACCTCGGAGCGGACCTGGTTGACGTATCCGAGCACCATCACGAAGACGGCCGCCGCGCCGACGACCGCGACGGTCATCAGCAGCACCCCCCGCCGCTGTCGCGGGTTCATGACACTCCACTCCTCGCCTCGGACGGCGACTCTGCGTGCGTCCCGGCCCCGCCCACACGAGACCCGGCGATCTGGGGCCCGACGGCCCGCGGCCGGTCGAGCTTGGACTCGGCGGCGGGCCCCGTCACGAGCGACATCGTGGCGGCCCTCTCGTCCCGCGCCATCTGCACGACCCCGCCGGAAGCGGGCGCGGGCCGACCCGCGTCCTGCACGATGCCCACCGCCTGCTCCTGGGGGACGCCGCCCGGCCCGGGCGGCGGACACGTTCCGCAGAAGGGGCATCCGGCGGGCCCGCTCGGCTCACCGCACCACGCGCAGGGTTCGCACCGGGTCGCGGCCACCGCCCGCGGCATCGCCTTGGGATGCCCGCTGAGGACGACGAACTCCACGTACTTGCCGCTTCCCCAGAACTTCCTGCCGAGCGGCTGCGCGTCCACGAACGTGACCGTCGCGGCAGCCGCGGCTGGGACGAACCGCTCGTTGAACCACTCGCCGTCGGCGCCCTCGCGCGCGGCCAGGATGTGCACCGGGTCGGCGGGACGGAAGGCCGCCGGGGGCACGGGCCCGTTCTTGACCAGCCGCCGCACCTCCTGGTGGGGCGAGGCCGACACGAGGAACCCTCCCCCCGGAACGTACGACGCCACATGCTGGCCGAGCCCCGTCGGGATGTGCTCCAGCCCCGCGACGCTCCGGAGCCAGGCCCCCGAATGGATCTCCTGGCCCAGCCGTCCCGCCAGGGCCG
Source organism: Spirillospora sp. NBC_01491 (assembly GCF_036227065.1). Lineage (GTDB taxonomy): Bacteria > Actinomycetota > Actinomycetes > Streptosporangiales > Streptosporangiaceae > Spirillospora > Spirillospora xylanilytica. The sequence continues at coordinate 6,475,105 of NZ_CP109432.1, read as the reverse complement.
CCAGCTTCCCGGGCGCGATGTAGGGGGCGACGAAGGTGAGCTGGTCGCCGATCAGGGACAGCGCCAAGGGCGGCAGGTTCAGAGAGATCCCGGCGATGCGGTCGGTCGAGAGCGCCAACCGGGCCATCCGCACGGCCTTCGCGCCGAGACCGTCCAGCCAGGCCGGACGGAGCACCAGCACGGCCTCGTTCGTCTCGGACAGCCGGCACAGGCGCTCGACGGCGTCGTCCAGGGGCTCCCGGGCGGCCGGTGGGGCGATCCGCTCCGCCTCCTGCCCGGTGAGGAACCCGGTGCTCGGAATGTCGGCGAGCACGACGACGGCCGTCACCCTCTCCCCCGGGCTCTCGGTCTGCTCCGTGTCCCCATGTGCCCGACTGTGCCAACCCGGGCCAGGTCGTCCCTAGGGCCCAAGAACCCAAACCCTTGCGGATTCGACTGGGCCCCAGGACCTACCGTCGACATAGGCCCAGGTCAGCCGTGCCGGTGTTTCCCCCTCCGACCCCCGGTGAGCCCTCTGGGCGGCCCAACCGCGCCCGGGTCTAGCCCACCGCGACCGCCCGTCCCGCCCATGGGCCAGCGGCAGGGTCCTGCACCAAAGGCCCGAACCACCGTAGAGGCGTTCCCGCGTCCCACGGGGGAACCGTTCTAGAGTCGCTTATTGCCCTTCCAGCGGACGGTCCCCAAGCACCAGGAGACGGCGATGACGAACCCACCGGCCCCCGGTCAGCCACAGCGCCCGCCGGGTCCCGGCGGACCGGGCGGCCCCTACGGCCCGCCTCCCCCACCCCACCCGGCCTCCGTCCCAGGCCCCCGCCCCCAAAGCCCCGCTCCCGCTCCTCCCCCGCAGTACCAACAACCGCAGCAACCCGAATGGGCCCCGCCGGGCCCGGTGGGGCCGAAGAGCAAGGGCATCATCGGCGCCTTGCTCGACACCAACTTCGACCACATGGTCACCGCCAAGATGATCAAGCTGATCTACACGCTGGCACTCCTGGTCATCAGCCTGCTCACGCTCGTCATGGTCTGGTACGGAGTGGCGTTCCTCGAATGGAACACGACCCTGGGCGTCATGACGCTCATCGCCAGCCCCTTCGTGTGGCTCTTCCAGGTCCTGATGACGCGGATGACACTGGAGTTCCTGATCAACCAGTTCAAGGTCAGCGAGTACCTCCGGATCATCAAGGACAAGATCTAGAGGTGGCGTTAGGCTCGCCGGGAGTCACGCGACACAGACGGGGCAGCGCAGGTGGCCGACTTCGAGGAGCCAGGGCCGGGAGACGGCGTGCCCCCGCGGGAGACGCGGCGCGATCCGGGTGTGACGCGGCGCGATCCGCGCGTCCCGCCGCCGCGGCCTCCGCAGGGTGCGCCGCCCTCAGGCGGGACGACCCGGCGGGACGTGCCGGGGCAGGTGCCGGGGGGTCCGCTGATGCGGCTGCCCGCGGTGCTGGCCGAGCGCTACGAGGCGGTGGCCGAGCTGCCGGTGCAGGGCGCCGAGTCGGATCTGCTGCTCGTCCGGGACGCGCTCGGTGGCGAGTACGTGGTGAAGGTGTTCCGCCGCGGCTACCACGCCGACCGCGAGGTGTGGGCGAAGCTGCCCGCGCTCGACTCGCCGCACGTGCTGCGGATCCTGGAGACCGGGCACGCCGACGGCCGTGACTACGAGGTCACCGCCTACGCGCCGGACGGGAGCCTGCGGGCGCTGATGGCGGGGCCGCTGCCGGTGGAGGCGGTCGCCGAGATCGTGGCGCAGCTCGCGCGGGGACTGTCGGCGCTGCACGGGACGGGGGTCGTGCACCGCGACCTCAAGCCGGAGAACGTGCTGGTGCTCGGGGCCGATCCGCTGCGGCTGGCGATCGCCGACTTCGGGTTGAGCAAGGCCGTCGACCAGAGCATGGTGTTCGCCTCGTCGTCGCGGACGCTCGCGTACGCGGCGCCGGAGTCGCTGTCCGGGCAGGTCTCGCCCGCGCGCGACTGGTGGTCGCTGGGCATCATCGTCCGGGAGCTGCTGACCGGGCGGGCGCCGTTCCTCGGGCTGAGCGAGACCGCGGTCGTCGACCACCTGGCGACGCGGCCGGTCAGCGCCGACGACGTGCCCGATCCGCGGTTGCGGCTGCTGTGCCGGGGGCTGCTCGCGCGCGATCCGCGCCGCCGCTGGACGGGCGCGCAGGTCGCGGAGTGGCTCGACGGGGCGTCGCCCGCGGTTCCCGAGGAGGCGCCGGCCGCGCCGCTCCTGCCGGGGACGGGGCTGCCGTTCAACGGGCGCCGCTACGACGACCGCGGCGAGCTCGCGCGCGCGCTGGTCGGAGAGTGGGACTACGCGGCGCTGTACTTCTTCGGACGCGGCGAGGCCGGCGAGGCGTGGCGCAGCCTGCGCGACTGGCTGGCGGCGGTCCCCGACGACAGCCGGATCGGCCTGGTCGACGGCTACCTCACCACGGGGCTGGCGCCGGACGTGAAGCTGCTGCATCTGGTGCGGTGGCTGGATCCGGCGCTGCCGCCGCACTTCCTCGGCCGCCGGGTCACCGCCGGGGACCTGCCCGGCCTGGCCGCGCTGGCGGGCGACGCCGCGCATCCCGATCACCGCACCGCGTGCCTGCTCGGCCGCGAGCTGTGGGAGCAGAGCCTGCTGCGGATCCTGGCGGGGTTCGACGGCGGCCGGGAGCTGGCCCGGGTCGACGATCAGTGGCGGGCGCACGTCGGGGCGTGGAACGACCTGGCGGGCTGGCTGCGCGGCCACGAGTCGACGCCTCCCGGCCTCGCGGCCCGCCTCCCGGACGCGGGGTCGGGTCCCGGCGGTCCCGCCGTCCGCGCGCCCGGTGAGCCCCCGGACGGCACGTGGCCGCGCCGGGCGGGATCGGGTGGGGGCGACTCCCGGGTGGCGGGTGGACGGGCGCCGGTGCCCGCCGACGACCCGCCGGTCGTCCTGCTCACGCTGCTGGCGCTCGCCGCGCGTCCGGCCGAGACGCGGCGGGCGCTCGCGGACGCGGCTGCGCGGGCCCGCGCCTCGGTCGCGGAGCGGGTGCCGTGGTTCGAGTGGCTGGCGGACGGTGCGGGCGACGATCCGATGCGGCTGCTCGCCGTGACGCGGGCCGCGCCCGAGGCCGTACTGGAGGTGGAGGCCCGGACGCGTGACGTCCGCGCCGCCGAACAGCGCTCGGAGTCGCTGCGCGCGCAGTGGGCCGAACGGGAGGAGCGCCGCCTGGCCGGACGGGGCGGCGCCGTCGTCCGCGCCGTCGCCTGGTCGCTCCCGCTGCTGGCGTTCTGGCTGCTGGGCGGCTGGGTCTTCGGCACGTTGCTCAACGGGACGACGCAGAACTCGCGCACCGCGCAGGATCCCACCGGGCTGTTCATGGTGTGCTCGTTCGCCGCGTGGGCGGTGCAGTGCGGCAGCGAGGTGGTGCTCGCGCGCGTGCAGGGGGCCGACTACCTTCCGCACGGGCCGTGGGCGGGGCTGTCCAAGCTCTTCGGTGTGAGCAGCCGCGGTCTGTCCACGGCCTCGCGGACCATGTCCTCGGCGGCCGAGCGGACGGGACGGCGCGGCTGTGCGGTGCCGGTGGCCATCGTCGTCGTGATGCTGCTGCTGATCGGTTTCCTGACGATCCTGCTCAGCACGGTGCGGATCCTTCTGTGGATGCTCCTGCTGGTGGCCGGTCCCCTAGCGCACGCCGTCGCCGCCGGAGTGCGGCTGCACCGCTGGCGGCAGGTCCACGCGGACGCCGGACGAAAGGCCGTAGCGTGATGGACGGCCCGCTGTGACGGGTGATGGAACAGCACGCACCAAGGCACGGCGGCGGGTCCGGCCCGTCCGCCTGGGGAGGAGACCATGAGCACCGGTGTCGAGGCCGACATCGCGCTGGACGCGGCGGTGGTCCTCACGCTCGGTATGAACCGGGTGCTGGGCGGTACCGCCGGGCTGGCCGGACGGGGCGCGGAAGTCCTCGCCGCCCTGGCGGCGGAGCGGGCCGAGGCGCGTTCCGCCGCACTGGCAGAGGCCGAGACCTACGAACGGGCGCTGCGCGAGGTGGTCGAGCGCAACGCGCGCATCGCCGCCCTGGCGGGCACGAGGGAGAAGGTGCACGCGGAGAACGCGGTCGCGTTGCCCTCTCCGCTGGTCCTCGCAGACCAGGCGCCCGACGAACTGGCCGACTGGTGCGCCGCGACCGACGCGGCCCTGGACGAGTCCGAGCGGCGGCTGTCGGAGCACCTCGCCGCCCAGGTGTCCGCCCGTGTCTTCACGGCCCCTGCGGAGGGCCTGCGCGCCGACATCGGCCAAGGGGCGTCCCCGCCGCCCCTCCACGCGGAACACCGCGCCGAGCGCTCTGCCGCCGGCCCCGCCGAGGCCCGGCAGAAGCTCGAACGGGTGTTGGCGCGGCTCCTTCCCGACGCGCCCGAGGACGAGCGGCGCGCGGTGGCGGACGCCGCGGCGCTGCTCACCGGTGTCGGCACCGCGGAGGAGGCCGAGACGGCGATCACCGAGGTGCGGCTGCGCATCCAGGGGGCCAACCGGCGCACCGAGGAGCGGCGCGCCGAAGTCCGCCGGCGCGCCCAGGAGCGGGAGGCCGCCGAGCAGGCCGAGGCCGAACGCCGGTACGTGCTCGGCTCCATCACCTCCGCCTTCGAGGAGATGGGGTACGAGGTCGACGCCGGGTTCGAGACGCTGACCGCGGACGACGGCGCCGTCGTGCTCACCAAGGGCGCCTGGCCCGACCACAGCGTCAAGATGCGGGTGGACGACGCGAGCCAGGTGCGGGCGGCGATGGTGCGGGAGCGTCCGGCCGAGAGCGAGGACGACCGGCGCGTCGACGCCGAGCGCGAGCGCGAGTGGTGCGACGCCTTCGAGGCCGCCCGCGCCCGGCTGGCCGGCGCGGGGATCCGCTCCGACGTCACGTGGCGGCTCGACCCCGGGGTGCGCGAGCTCCCGGTCTCCCCCGGGGCGCGGCAGACTGGGGCCCGATCCGGACGGCGCGAGCACCGACGGGAACGTGAGAAGTGAACGCGCGGGCCGCAGAGCGGGGCCGGTGCGGGACCAGAGCGGAGTTGAGCACGTGAGCCGCGAGCGGAGCAAGCCCGATGAGCATTGATTCACCGACCCTCGGGGGCCGGCTGCCCGGCTGGCCGCCGTTCATCCGGGAGCTCGACGCGACCCTGTCGGTGCACTCCCAGTACGTCCTGTCGGGCAACCTGTACGACAGTTTCCTCGCCCCGCCGGCGCAGGTCGGCGGCCCGGCCCGGCTGCTGCCGCTGCGCGATCTGCTGTGGGAGTCGCTGCGGTCCAGCGGGAGCTCCTGCATGGTGGTGTACGACCCGGTGGACGGCCTCCAGATCCATCCCGAGCCCGGCGACGAGATCGGCGACGAGGCGGCGCGGGCGGCCGAGCAGCTGCTCGGCAAGGTGAAGGCCGACGAGAAGCCGTCCCTGGAGGCGCTGACCCGGCACCTGGCCGCGGTGGCCCGCCCGCAGGAGAACGTGCGCGCCGCGTTCGTGATCGACTCGGCGTCCCGGATCGCCCGCACGCCGACGGACCTGGAACCGGCCGAACGCGACTTCTTCCGGTTCTGCGCGAAGCTGTCGCGCACCGCCCGGCCGGTGCGGGTGGTGGGCGCGCGGCCCAAGCCGCTCTACAACCCGGTCATGTGGCTGGTGGAGCGGCCCGGCGACCTGCCGCCGTGGCTGACCAACGACAACGAGAACATCCGCGAGATCACCATCCCGCGCCCGCATCTCGGCGACCGGCAGGAGACCGCGCGACTGCTGGCCCGCGCGTTCGGGGTGAGCGACGCGGGCGCCGACGACGCCGCCGCGGAGGCGTGCGACGCGTTCGCCGAGCAGGCCGACGGCCTCACCCTCCAGTCGATGATCGAGGTGACCCGGCTGGCCAAGGAGCGCAACGTCAGCCTGGCCGACCTGCCGGACGCGGTGCGCACCTACAAGCTGGGCGTGCTCGACAACCCGTGGAGCCGCGGGCACCTGCGCCGCCGCGTCCTGGAGGGCGAGAAGAAGGTCCCCGAGCGGGTGATCGGGCAGCCGCAGGCGGTCACCAAGACGCTCGACATCCTCAAGCGCGCGGTGCTCGGGCTGTCCGGCGCACAGGCCACCCGGTCCGGGAGCCGGCCGCGCGGCGTGCTGTTCTTCGCCGGGCCGACCGGCACCGGCAAGACCGAGCTGGCCAAGGCGATCACCGAGCTGGTCTTCGGGGACGAGTCGGCGTACCTGCGCTTCGACATGAGCGAGTTCTCCGCCGAGGGCTCGGGCGACCGGCTGATCGGGTCGCCGCCCGGGTACGTCGGGCACGAGGCGGGCGGCGAGCTGACCAACGCGGTCCGCGCCGACCCGTTCCGGGTGATCCTCTTCGACGAGATCGAGAAGGCGCATCCGCGGATCCTGGACAAGTTCCTCCAGATCCTGGAGGACGGCCGGCTCACCGACGGGCGTGGCAACACCGTGCACTTCTCCGAGGCGATCCTGATCTTCACCTCGAACCTGGGGATGTACGTGCGCGGCCACGACATCACCGCCCGCGACGACGGCCCGGCCGGCCCGGCCGCGCGCGTGCGGAACATCACCCCGGGGATGACCTACGAGGAGATCGAGCAGCGGATCAAGGGTTCGGTCGCCGACCACTTCACCGAGGTGCTCAACCGGCCCGAGTTGCTCAACCGGTTCGGCGACAACATCGTGGTGTTCGACTTCATCGGCGGCGCCGCGGCCGACAAGATCTTCGACCTCCAGTTCGCGAACATCTGCCGCCGCGTCACCGACGAGCACCGGCTGATCCTGGCGGTCAAGGGCGAGGCGCTGCAAACGCTGCGCGACTGGTGCACCGCCGAGCTCGACAAGGGCGGGCGGGGCATCGGGATGGCCCTGGAGTCCCACTTCGTCAACCCGCTGGCGCGCGCGCTGTTCGACCGCGAGCTCGTCCCGGACGAGCGGGTGACGGTGTCGGCCGTCCGGCGCGAGGGCGGCATCGTCCACGTGGACCTCCAGTGACCGATCCCGCAGCACCCGTCGCCGGAACGTCCCCGGGCGGCGCCTCGCTGCTGCTCGCCAAGGCGCACTACCCGGTCACCACGCTGGGCCCCGGGACCCGCGCCGGGATCTGGACGCAGGGGTGCACGCTGCACTGCCCCGGCTGCCTCTCGAGGGACACCTGGGAGGCCGATCCGGGCAGATCCGTGCCGGTGGAGGCGGTGCTCGGATGGCTGGCGTCCCTGCCCGGCCCGGTGGACGGGGTCACCATCTCCGGGGGCGAGCCGTTCCAGCAGCCGGAGGCGCTGGCGGCGCTGCTCAGAGGGATCCGCGCGTGGCGGGACGCCCGGCAGCGTGAGACGATTCCGTTGGACATTCTCGTCTACAGCGGATATGTCTACACACGGCTCTCGCGTTCCGGTATCACGCGCGAGATCCTTGGCATGTGCGACGCCGTCATCACGGGGCCGTACGTCGACCGGCTGAATCCGGAGGGACGGCGCCCCCCGGACGACTCCCTACTCTGGAGGGGGTCGGCCAACCAGCGCGTCGTTCCGCTGTCCCCGCTCGGGGACGAACGGTACGCGGCACCGGCCGGCATCGTGGAGACTGAGGAAGACGCAGGGCCCCGAGTACAGGTGTCCGTGGACGAGGGGCCGGAGGGAAGGCGGGTGTACTACATCGGGATCCCGCGAAGGGGTGACATGGATCACCTCTCATCGACGCTCGAACGCGCCGGGGTGCGCTCGGGGGATGTGTCATGGCGACCATGAACTGTCCTGTCTGTGACGAGCCCGTCCAGCCAGGCGATCTGCTGTGCCTGAGCTGCGGTGCCAACCTGGCGCGTTCAGGGGGCGGCGCGCGCCGCCCAGGCGGGTACGACGAGCAGCAGCCGCCGCGGATCCCCCCGCCGCCGGGCCCGCAGCACGGCGGTCCCCCGCAGCAGGGACAGCCCTACCAGCAGGCGCCCCAGTACCCGCCGCCGCAGCACCATGCCCCTCACCAGCAGGCCCCACACCAGCAGGCGCCCCACCAGCAGGCACCGCCGCAGCACCAGGCACCGCCCGGTCCGTCCTCGGACCCGTGGGGCCAGCCACAGCAACCCCAGCAGCAGGGTCCTGAGTCGTGGGGGCCGCCTCCCCAGCAGCACAGCGGCCAGCAGCAGGCACCGGCCGACCAATGGGGGGCTCCGCCGCCGCCTCCGCAGCAGCAGGCGCCGCACCAGCAGGCGCCGCACCAGCAGCAGGCTCCCGACAGCCAGTGGGGCGCTCCGCCGCCCCCGCAGCAGGCGCCGCCGCCACAGCAGCAGGCTCCCACCGACCAGTGGGGCGCTCCGCCGCAGCAGGCACCGCACCAGCAGGCACCGGCCGACCAGTGGGGCGCACCGCCGCCCCCGCAGCAGCAGGCACCGCACCAGCAGCACGCTCCTGAGCACTATCAGGTGCCCCCGGGGCCCGGCGACCACCAGTTCCCGCCGCCTCAGCAGCACGACCAGCGCCCGCCGATGCCGCAGCCGCAGCACGGACAGGCGCCGCTGCTCCCACCGGACCAGCAGGGCCAGCACGGCCAGCACGGCCAGCAGCGTCCGCCGGCGAGTGACAGCACCGCGTTCATGTGCCCGTACTGCGAGGCGGTGCTGAGCAATCCCGCCGCCGCGCAGTGCGACTCCTGCCTGCGCCCGCTGCCGCAGCAGGGCACGCCGGTGCTGCGGGTGATGTTCCCCTCGGGCGAGCTGAAGATCTCGATCGGGCAGCACCTGGTGCTGGGCCGCGACGCCGGGCAGTCGCCGGTGGCAGCCACGTTCACCCAGTACGACAACGTCTCGCGGCGGCACTCGACGGTCTGGCTCGACCCGTCGGGCACCGCGTGGGTCCGCGACGAGGGGTCCACCAACGGGACGTTCGTCAACGGCGAGCGCCTCCCCCGCGGCGTGGAGGCGCCCCTGCGCGACGGCGACCAGCTCCGGCTGGCCGCCGACGTGACCGGCACCGTGCAGCTCAACTAGCGCCAGGCACCGCCAGACGCGAAACGACGGCGGCCCGGGGATCTGATCCCCGGGCCGCCGTCGTCTGCTTTCCCGTCTGCGTTCCCGCCCGCGCACGGCCGACGTGCTCGCGCGGGCGGTACGCGCCCCGCCCGGCACGCCCGTGCGCGCCGGCGCGCCCGGGCGGTGTCAGCCGGTGTCGGCGGTGTCGGCCGGTGTCAGCCGGCGCGCTTGGTCCGGGCGCGGGTGCGCTCGCGGTCCTTGGCGTCCAGCACGACCTTGCGGATGCGGACGGCGGTCGGGGTGGTCTCGACGCACTCGTCCTCGCGGCAGAACTCCAGCGCCTCTTCCAGCGACAGGTTGCGGGGCGGGGTGAGCCGCTCCAGCTCGTCGCCGGTGGAGGAGCGCATGTTGGTGAGCTTCTTCTCCTTGGTGATGTTGACGTCCATGTCGTCGGAGCGGGAGTTCTCCCCGACGATCATGCCCTCGTACACCTCGGTGGTCGGGCCGACGAAGAAGGTGCCGCGCTCCTGGAGGTTGGTGATCGCGAACGCGGTCGCGACGCCGGACCGGTCGGCGACCAGGGAGCCGGACGGGCGGGTGCGCAGCTCGCCGAACCAGGGCTCGTACGCCTCGAACACGTGGTGCGCCATGCCGGTGCCGCGGGTGTCGGTCATGAACTCGGTGCGGAACCCGATCAGCCCGCGGGCGGGGACCAGGAACTCCATCCGCACCCAGCCGGTGCCGTGGTTGGTCATGTGCTCCATCCGGCCCTTGCGGACCGCCATGAGCTGCGTCATCGCGCCGAGGTACTCCTCGGGGATGTCGACGGTGAGGCGCTCGACCGGCTCGTGCTTCTTGCCGTCGATCTCGCGGGCGACCACCTGCGGCTTGCCGACGGTCAGCTCGTAGCCCTCGCGGCGCATGTTCTCGACCAGGATGGCCAGCGCCAGCTCGCCGCGGCCCTGCACCTCCCAGGTGTCGGGACGCTCGGTCGGCAGCACCTTGATCGACACGTTGCCGATCAGCTCGCGGTCGAGCCGGTCCCGGACCATCCGCGCGGTGACCTTGGTGCCCTTCTCGCGGCCGGCCATCGGGCTGGTGTTGGTGCCGATGGTCATCGAGATCGCGGGCTCGTCCACCGTGATGAACGGCAGCGGGCGCGGGTCGTCGGGGTCGGCGATGGTGTCACCGATCATGATGTCCGGGATGCCGGCGATCGCGATGATGTCGCCGGGGCCCGCCTCGTCGGCGGGCTTGCGCTCCAGCGCCTCGGTCATCAGCAGCTCGGTGATCTTCACCTTCTCGACGCTGCCGTCGTGCCGGCACCAGGCGACCTGCTGGCCCTTCTTGATCACGCCGGCGTGCACCCGGCACAGCGCGATCCGGCCGAGGTAGCTGGAGGCGTCCAGGTTGGTGACGTGCGCCTGGAGCGTGTGGTCGGGGTCGTAGGACGGCGCCGGGATGGTCTCGGTGATGACCTGGAACAGCGGCTCCAGGTCCTCGGCGTCCGGCATCTCGCCGTCGCCCGGCTTGGTCAGCGACGCGCGGCCGGCCCGGCCCGAGGCGTAGACGATCGGGAAGTCGATCTGGTCCTCTTCGGCGTCGAGGTCCATGAACAGCTCGTAGGTCTCGTCGACGACCTCGGTGATGCGGGCGTCGGGCCGGTCGGTCTTGTTGACGACCAGGATGACCGGGAGCCGCGCCTCCAGGGCCTTGCGGAGCACGAACCGGGTCTGCGGGAGGGGCCCCTCGCTGGCGTCCACCAGCAGCACGACGCCGTCGACCATGGACAGGCCGCGCTCGACCTCGCCGCCGAAGTCGGCGTGGCCCGGGGTGTCGATGATGTTGATCGTCATCCCGTTGTGCCGGACCGCGGTGTTCTTGGCGAGGATCGTGATCCCCTTCTCGCGCTCCAGGTCGTTGGAGTCCATGACGCGGTCGTTGACGTCCTGGTTCTCGCGGAAGGCACCGGACTGCCAGAGCATGGCGTCGACCAGCGTCGTCTTACCGTGGTCGACGTGGGCGACGATCGCGACGTTCCGGAGATCGTCGCGCGTGGAAGTAGGCATGCGGATTCGCCTTGCGTGAGAGTTCGGAGGTCGCCGCAGACGCGCGGCTATAGACCATTCTACTTCGCCGCGCGCCGCACCCCGGACGGCCGGCCGTCCGGACGGCCCCGAAGGGGCTTATTTGGCCCTCTTTGCCCATCCTTTGTAGTCTCCACCAGATCCGACCGTTCGAGGTCCCGCCCCCGGGGCCGCGGCCGGACCGCCGAGTCCCCTCCGCGAGGGGAACCGGGGACCCAACCCCTGGGGTGAATCGACGCGAGTCGTAGGGCGGCTCCTGGCCCGAACCCGTCAGCTAACCCGGTAGGCGACGAAGGAGAGGAGAACCCCGGCTTGGTTCCGGACCCCCATCGACGACGACGCGTCACCCCCGTGGCCACCGCGGCGACCGTGATCGCGGTCGTCCTCGGCACCGCGGCCCCCGTCACCGCGCACGCCGCCCAGCCCGCCGCGCCGCAGGCCGCGGCCCCGCAGGCCGCGCCGGCCCCGGCCCCCTCCCCCGCGGGCAAGTCCAGCGAGGGCGAGCTGCGCAAGCGGCTGAACGCACTGAACACCGAGGCCGAGAAGCTCACCGAGAAGTTCAACAAGACCCGCGTCGAGCTGGGCAAGGCGACGAAGGCCGCGCAGGCCACCGCCAAGACCGCCGCCGGCCTGGAGGCGCAGGCGGCGCCGGCCCGCCAGCGGCTCGGCAGCCTGGCCGCCGCCAGCTACATGAACGGCGGCGCCGACCCGATGTTCGGCGCGGGCGGTGGCGGCGACGACTCCAGCGGGCTGACCGACACCGCCTACCTGGCGCAGAGCCGGGCGGCGTCCGTCGCCGGGCTCCAGGGCCAGATCGACCGGGCCAACAAGGCGGCCAAGGCCGCCGCCGCCCAGGCCGCCCAGGTCGAGCGGGCCACCGCCGAGGCCAAGACCGCGCGGCAGGCCGCCAAGACCAAGGTCGGCCAGGTGCTCAAGCAGCTCGACAAGCTGACCACCACCCACATCAAGGACCCCAAGACGGGGCTGAGCGCCACGGTGAAGGGCTCCGGGCTGCCCGCCAAGATGACCCGCGTCGCGCTCACCAAGCTCGGCAGCCCGTACGTCTGGGCGGCCGCGGGGCCGACGACGTTCGACTGCTCGGGCCTGGTCATCTGGGCGTACGGCAAGGTCGGCAAGCCGGGCCTGCCGCACTACACCGGCGACCTGTTCGGGATGGGCCAGAAGGTCGACCGCGGCTCGATGCGCTCGGGCGACCTGGTCTACTTCGGCAGTGACCTTCACCACATGGGCATCTACCTCGGCGGCGGCAAGTACCTGCACGCCCCGCAGACCGGCGATGTCGTGAAGATCTCCAACCTGTCGGACCGGTCCGACTTCGCGGGCGCCAATCGCATCTCCTGATCAGTTCCGCTCTTCCGCGACGGCCTCCCGCCCCAGGTGGGGGGCCGTCGCCGTCCCTGTCGCCGCCGCCGGCCGGTCCCGGACCCCGAACACCTGGAGCAGCAGCCCGAGCGCCGCGACCGCTGCCGCCGCCCAAGGCAGCGCCCCGGCCGTCAGGCCCGCCGACATGGCGACACCACCGAGGGCCGAGCCCGCCGCGCTGCCCAGATAGAGGGCCGAATTGTTCATCGCGACGGCGACACCGCCGCGCCTCTCGCCGCCGAGTTCCAGCAGCCGCTGCTGCTGTGGGACCTGCGTCGCCCAGCCGACCATGCCCCACACGACGAGGGGCAGGACCGCCAGCGGAGCGGCCATGTGCGCGAACAGGGGCAGCAACGCCTGGGAGAGGGCCAGCCCCCCGATTATCACGACCATGAGCCCTCGCACCCGTCCGATTCTGTCCACTATCGGCCCCACCGCGACGCTCCCGACGACGCCGCCGATCCCCCACGCCCACAGGTAGGGGGCCACGTCGCGCACACCGCCCGCGTCGGCGAGCACCGGGGCGAGGTAGGTGTAGAGCCCCAGGCTCGCGACCGCGGCCAGGAAGGAGACCCCGGCCACCGGCGCGATCCTCCGGTCGACCAGCACGGTGAGCCGCTCCCGCGCGCTCGCCACCGCGCCGGCCGGGACGGGCGGGAGCCAGGCCATCGCCGCCAGGACCGCCGCGCCCAGCGCCGTGATCAGCCACAGCGTGGCCCGCCAGCCCGCGTGCTCGGCCAGCAGCACGCCGAGCGGCACCCCGAGCACGGTGCCGGCGCTCATCCCGCCCATGATCGTGGCGAGCGCGCGGCCCTGGCGGCCCGGCGCGGCCAGCGCCGCCGCCGCGGTGCTCGCCTGGGACGAGTACAGCCCCGCCCCGGCGCCCGCGATCACCCTGGAGACGATCAGCAGCGGGAGCCCGGTGGCGACGGCGGTCATCCCGTTCGCCGCGGTGAAGACGGCGAGCGACAGCACCAGCACGGTGCGGGTCCCGGCTCCGGCGAGCGCCGCCGCGCTCAGCGGCGCGGCGATCGCGTAGGCGAGGGTGAACGCCGTCACCATCTGCGCCACGACCGGCACGGTCGAGCCGGTGTCGCCCGCGATGACCGGCAGCAGCCCGGCCATCACGTAGGCGTCCAGCCCGAGGGCGAAGGCCCCCAGGGCCAGCACGAGTATCTTGCGCACGGTCCCTCCAGTCACGACCTGCGGAAACGAAGATCAGCCGGAGCGTAGGCAGCGGGACCGGGCGAAGAGAAATGTTCCGGGCGCGGCATTTATGCTGCGGAAGCATGGATCACTTCGGCGGCGCGCCCGCCCCCTTCGACGGGGTCGCGGGGGTCGAGCTGCGGCATCTGCGGGCGTTCATGGCGGTCGCGGACGAGGGCGGCTTCACCCACGCGGCGGCACGGCTGCGGATCGGGCAGCCGACGCTGACCCGCACCGTCCGCTCGCTGGAGGAGACGCTCGGCGCCCGGCTGTTCGACCGCACGACCCGCCGGGTGGAACTCACCCCCGAGGGGCGGCGCCTGCGCGACGACCTCGCCGCGCTGCTGCCCCGGCTGGACGAGGCACTGCGCGCTCCCTGCGCGGGCTCGCTGCTGAGGCTCGGGTTCACCTGGACGCTCCCGGACGGCTGGGCGCGGGTGAGCCGGGCGTTCGAGTCGGAAACGGGCGCGCGCGTGCGCCTGGTGCGCCGTGACGCCCCGCTCGCCGGAATCGACGCCGGGGACTGCGACGTGGCGGTACTGCGCGGCGAGGCGTCCGAGAACGTCCCCGGGCTGGCGACGTCCACGCTCCTGCACGAGCGGCGGGTGGCCGCCGTCGCCACCGGCTCCCCGCTCTCCGCCCGCCGGGTGCTCGACTGGACGGAGCTCGCCGACTGGCCGCTGGTGGTGAACACGCTCACCGGGACGACCCGTCCGGACCTCTGGCCGGAGGCGCGGCGCCCCCAGGTCCGCTGCACGGCCGACAACGTGGACGAGTGGGTGGAGGCGATCGCCGCCGGACACGGTGTCGGTGTGGCGCCCGAGTCCGTGCGCCGGTACTCGCATCCGGGCGTGCGGTACGTGCGGTTGAAGAACGCCCCGGCCGTCCCCTTGGTGATCGCGATTCCCGCGTCCGGCGCGCATCCGCTCGCCGCCCGGTTCGCGGCCACCGCGCGGCGCCTCACCGCGCCGCATCTCAGCGGGCCGCGCCGCGCCGCGCCGGGCCCCACCGCGCCGAACCCCACCGGGCGCACTCCCGCGCGGCCCCGCGGCGCGGCCTCCTAGCGCGGGGCGCCGAGGTCCGCGGCGAGGACGTCGATGACGGGCCGGTCGCCCGGGAGCCAGTCGACGTCGTACAGCTCGTCGGGGGCCAGCCAGCGGAGCGCGAGGTGTTCCAGCGCCCGCGGTTCGCCCTCCAGCAGCCCGGCCGTCCACACCCGCAGGACGGCGGTGTCGCTCAGCCGCCAGTCACCGCCGACCTGCCGGTCCAGCCGGACCTTGACGCCGAGCTCCTCCTCGCACTCGCGGACGAGCGCCTCCTCGTCCGACTCCCCCGGGTCGACCTTTCCGCCCGGGAGCTCCCAGCCTCCGGCCATCCGCGGCGGCTCGGCGCGCTGCGCGGTCAGCAGCCGCCCGTCCGAGATGATCGCCGCGCCCACCACAACGAGGTCGATGGCGAGTCCCCTCTCCTGGTCGTCCATCATGCTGCGGACATCATGCCGGGTGGTTCACGTCCCGGCGGGGCCGCCGTTCGGGACGGCCTCCGCAGCCCCCTGCGCCGCGCGGATCCCCTCGACGGTGCGGACCGCCTCCTCGACGATCTCCTCCAGGTGCCCGCCGTGCGCCCCGCGCCAGTAGACCTGCCCGCAGTCCTCGCAGCGCCCGTACACGTCGTAGCTGTCGCGGGTGCCCCTGCGCAGTTCCCGTTCGACCTCCTGCTTGTCGACCGCGACGAGCCGTCCGTTGCAGGCGGTGCACCGGGTCCAGGGCCGCAGCACCGGCGCGAACCGGCCGAGCAGGTCGGCGAGCTGGTCGTCCGGCCGGGAGCCCCGGACGTACGCGCCGAACCACAGCGCGCGGCGGCGCAGCAGGCCCCGGTCCTGCGTGAGGAGCACCCGCCGCTCCGCGTTCGCCTGGACGACCAGCGCGGGGTCGTCCATGTCGTTGTGGTAGGCGGTGTCGAGGCCGAGCAGCCGCATCCGCCGGGCGAGCGTGCCGAGGTGCACGTCGAGCAGGAAGGCGGGCGCGTCCTCGCCGGGCTCCAGGGGCACCGGCTGCGGCCGGGGAACCGCCGCGACCCGGGCCTCGTCACCGGCCACGGGCCGGGCGGACGGCTCAGCCGGGGCGCCCCCGAGCGTCATCGGACCGGCCTCGGGCAGCGGGACTCCCAGGGCCTCCACCAGGTGTCCCAGCGTCGACGTCCCGTCGCAGGCCACCCGCTGCTCCAGAGCCCGCCGGCTCGCGGGCAGGAAGATCAGTAGTTCGTCGGCGATCCGGATGCTCATCTCGGGTTCCACAGGCTCAGCTTGCCACGCGTCCCCCGGCGACTTCACCGGATTTGGGACGCTCCGCGCCGAGCTCGGACCGACCGACGCCGAGTTCGAGGCGCCGGCCATGCTGGGCCGGGCGCACCCGCCGGAGGCCCGGCGGGCGAGGCGTGCGAACCGTGCCGAATTCGCGGTGGCGCGATCGGCAACTTCAACTGAATTACCGTTCGGCATCGTGACTGCGAGGGCGTCCGGGGTGACACTCGGCCCATGAAGACCCCCCGCTCACACAGGTACCGCACACTGCTCCTGGTGCCGCTGCTGGCCGCCGGCCTCGCCGGTCCCACCACAGCCCAGGCCGCCACCACCGGCACCGCCCCCACCGGCTCCGTCGCGGCAGCTCCCGCCGCGGCCCCGGTAGCGGCCCCGGTAGCGGCCATCCCGCCGATCTGCGAGTCCGCGCTACCGCCCGAGGCCGGCGACACCGTCGCGCTCATCGACAAGGGCGGCCCCTACCCCTACCCCCAGGACGGCACCGTCTTCCAGAACCGCGAGGGTCTGCTCCCGGACGAGCCGCAGGGCTTCTACCACGAGTACACCGTCAAGACCCCCGGCAGCTCGAACCGCGGCGCGCGCCGCATCATCACCTCGGGCGACCAGGGCCACGACGGCATGTACTGGACGTCCGACCACTACGCACACTTCTCCGACATCAACTTCACCTGCTGACCCGCTGACCCGCACGCCAGGGCCGTCCCGCCCGCCTGCCCGCACGGGCGCGGGACGGCCCTCCCCGGCGCGCTCCCCCGGCAGGCGGCCACCGGCCTCGGCCGACCGCCGGGCGCCATGGTCCGGTGGTCAGCCGCCGGGCTGCTGGACGGCCAGTTCGGAGAGTTTCTTCTTGAAGTCGGGACGGGCCAGCGGGCGGGTGACGCCGACCCAGTCGGCCCGCTTGTACGGCTTGACTCCGATGTTGGGGGTACAGGTCGAGCAGCTCGCGACGATCATCTTGCCCTTGCCGATGACCATGCCGACGTGGCCGGGATTGTCGCTGGCGGTACCGGGCCCGGAGTTGAAGAAGACCAGGTCGCCCGGCTGCTCCTTGCCCTTGCCGACCTTCACCCCGAACGGCCACTGCTCGAACGTGGTGCGCGGGATGGACAGGCCCACGCTGCGGTAGGCGGCCTGGAGGATGCTGGAGCAGTCCCAGGCGTCCGGGCCGTTCGCGCCGAAGATGTAGCGCTTGCCCCGCTGGGCCAGCGCGAACGCGATGATCCGCTGGACCAGGCCGCCGGCGTTCGCGGGCAGGTCGTTGTCCTGGCACTCGACGCCCGCCGACTGGACGACCTTGAAGTCCCCGCCGACGTACTTCTTCGCCCAGTCCAGGACGAGGTTCACGTAGTCCGTGGAGTGGTTGTACTGGAAGATCGCGGTCCGCATCCGCTGCGGGGCGCCGTTGTGCTTGAGGTAGCGGGCGGCCGACGGGATCGCGTCATCGGGGTCGTAGCGGTCCTTGTGGCCGTCCTTGTCCCCGTCGACCGCGAACGCATCGAAGGTGGCGGCGAGGAACTGCATGGGGCCGCCCGCGCCGGCGTAGTTCTCGCCCTTGGCGACACCGGGGAGCTTGGAGGTGCCGTGGCCGGTCTCGACCTTGCCGATCCCGGCCAGCACGTTCCACGGGATGCCGTACTCCTGCCCCGCCTTCTTGTAGAGGTCGAGGTAGTTGGCCGGGATCGCCCTGGCGTCGGTCGCGGCGGCGGGTTGCGCGCCGGCCTTCGAGACGTCCACGCAGCCGCCGCCCACGCCGCCGCCGAACATGAACTGGCTCGCCCCGAACAGCACGGGGACGACCATGAGCGCCGCGAACAGCATGCCCGCCGCCCCCAGGGCCCCGGCTATCAGTACGCGGCGCCGGTTCATCCGGTGTCTCCGTCCTGTCCCGTGTCGGCCGGCTGGAAGGCGTAGACGCGGAGCGCAGAGCCGTCACGGGCCACCGTCACCGCGTACTGCCGGCTCTCCTGGCTCTTCTTGCCGTTCTTGGTGACGTCCTGCTTGCCGGTGACCAGGAAGATCACCGAGTTGTCCTCGATGTCGCGGACCCGGTCCAGCGTGGCGGTGCTGGAGGCGACCACCTGCTCCTGCCGCCGCGCGTCCTGGATGCCCGGCGCCGCCACGCCGCGCTCCAGCTCGCCGCGCAGCTGGTCGGTGACCAGGCCGGACAGCCGCCCGACATAGGCCGGCGGCGCCTCGTCGAACCGGTAGGTCCCGTACGCGGCGGTGAACCGCTGCGCCAGGTCGGCCGCCGACGCGAACTCCTGCTGGGAGAACGGCAGCAACCGGTAGATGTCGAACCCGCCGGCCGTCACGGCCGCCGAGATCCCCGGCGGCGGCGACGCCGGACCGGTCGGCCCGGCCGGCGTGACCACCGGATTCGCGGCCCGGCGGCCGGACTCGTGGTCGGGGTTGGCGACGGTGAGGTAGATGCCGACGGCCGCGAGCACCACCACAAGTCCTCCGAAGACGATTTTGCGCTGGCGGTCGTTCAGGTTCATCACTCGTCCCGTTCCGGCTGGTCGACCGGACGCAACCAGAACGGGATCGGCGGGCCCTCACCCGAGCCGCGCTTGTCCCACAGCGGCGGAGGCTGCCGGTTCGCCGCGCCGCCACCGGAACCGGACGACCCGCTCGGGCCCGTTCGCGGCTTCGGCACGTTCGACGCCGGATCACGTCCGCCGCCCCTCGCCGGAGAACCACCGCCCGAACCGCCGTTGCCGCCGCCGGATCGGCCACGGCCGCGTTCAGTGCCCCCGGACGACCGGCCGCCGCCACCGAACCAGCCGCCACCGCCACCGGAGGCGCCACCGCCGGCGGCTCCGCCGCCTCCTCCGCCACCGGAGCCGGACGAGCCGCCGCTACCGCCTGAACCGTTGCCGCCACCGCCGCCATTACCGCTGTTGCCACCACGGCCCGTCCACGAGGTGGGGCGGCCGGAACCGCTGCCGGACGGCTTGCCGCCGTTCGACCCCCGGCCCGATCCCGCGGCGCCGGGAGCCGCCGCACCCGTGCCACCGCCGCCGCCCGAGCCTGAACCGGCCGCCGCCGAGCCCGAACCCGAGCCCGCCGATCCGCCGTTGGACCTGGCGGACGAGCCTGCACTGGCGTCGCTGAGGGCACCGGCGCGCGACGGCAGGTTGAGCGGCGGCGCGCCCTTGAGGGGACGTCCCTGCGCGGCTGCCGCACCGGCCGTGCGGGGCTTGGCGGCCAGCACCGGGGCCGTCTCCGGCGACGGCCCGTCGCCGGCACCGGCGCCCGTGCCGTTGCGCCGCTCGGCGGCCGTCCCGGACGCCGCCGCACCGTCGGCGAGGGCGCCCGCCGCACCGGCCTCCGCCGCGGAGTCGCGCTTGCCCCAGCGTCCGAGCCGGGCACTGGCCGCGCCGGGCACCGCCGCGCCCGCGAGCGCCATGGTGTTCTTGCGCGCCTCCATGACCGACTTGTCGAGGTGCGCCTCGCTCTTCTCCCGCGACCCCACCGCCGAGTAGCCGACGGCGGAGAACAGATGCTGGAAGGGCTTGCGGTAGACGAACGCCGCGCCCGTGACCAGCGCGATGAGCAGGATCTGCAATCCCCAGGGCAGCGTCTCCCCGAGGATCAGCCCGTACGCCCACAGCAGCAGCGACAGCACGCCTATCAGCGCCGCCTGTTTCAGCAGCATCGACAGCAGCAGTTCCAGCCAGCGGATCGCGATCACCCGGCCGATGCCGGGATGGATCCCGATGCCGAGGAAGACCGGCCCGGCGACCAGCAGCAGCAGGAAGGCGATCTTGACCACGATCAGCGCGATCGCGATCACCAGGATGAGCAGGCCCGCGACCAGCGCGGCGAAGAGGCCGCCGAACGCGACCGCGAGCCTGCTGGTCCAGTTCTTGCCCTGGAACAGCGGATAGACCCCGGCGTGGTCGTCCTTGATGCTCTTGGTGACCGACTTGTAGGCGTCGGCCTTCTTCGCCATGTCGGCCTTCTGCCCACCGTACGTCTCGGGCAGGTCGACCGCCTGCGACCACAGCAGCTTGTCGGCGTTGTCCTTGACCACCTTCGCATTGGGGTCGGTGGTGCCGAACTCGCCCATCAGCCACGGCTTGCAGACCAGCGCCACCCACAGCCCGTTGGCGTTGCGGGTGGTGGCGTCCATGTTCGGATTGGCCGTCGGGCTCTTCTGCCCCTCCGGCGGCGGGATGCACGTGCTGCCCTTGGTGTCGCTCTGCGGCAGCGCGGCATTGAACGCCGCGCTCGTCGCCTCCGACACCTTCGTCCCGAGCGTGGTGAAGTCCGCGGGGCGCGCCACCAGCCAGATCAGCGCGACCATGGCCGCGACCATCCAGATCACGCCCTCGGTGACCTTGCTCGCCCGCTTGCGGACCAGCCCCCACCACGCCAGCCACATCGCGCCGAGGATGACCACCCACGACCAGTAGCGGGCGTTGAACGTCTTGCCGATGCCGCTGATGACCCCGTCGACGGTGTTCTTCAGCCAGCTCAGCAGCGACTCCGACGCCGCCGCCTGGTAGACGCTGATCGTCGTGCGGTCGATCGCGCGGACGAGGGTGAAGGTGGTGTTGGCGAGGGCGTTGCCCATCATCGCCATCGCGTCCGAGCAGCCCATGTCGACCGCGTACCAGGTCTGGCCCGCGGTGCCGAACCGGTCGTAGTAGGTGAGGTCCTGGACCTCGGTGCGCTGGAGCTTGTGGTCCGGGTAGTCCGGCGGCTTGATCATGCCGTCGGCCCCCGACCCGTACTGCTCCGGCGCCGGATTGGCCGCGGGCGCGCAGGCGTCGTTCGGATTGGCGCCGGGCGGCCCCGGAAGCGTGGCGCCTGCCGGAGCCGCAGGGCTCAGCAGGAACATCGCCATCAGGACCAGCAGCAGCGCCGAGCGGCGGCTCCTCGGCCGGTGCCGGTGGCGCCGGCGGCGCCGGCCTGAGCGGCCGGGGGGCTCGAGGCAGGCGGGATCGAGCCCTTCGCCGGGGGAGCGCTGGACGCGCATCGTCCGGTGGCGGGGACCTGTCATCGTCGGACCTCCTCGACCTCGGCCCCCGCGGTGGTGAGTTCGGACGACTCCGGACGGGACCGGGTCGGGTTGGTGTCCAGCCAGCGCTGGAGCTCCTCGGAGATCAGGTCGACGCCGATGCGGCCGGCGCGGCCGTCCAGGTCGCGGAAGATGCACTCCCCGTTGCCCAGGTTGCGCAGCACGGCCTTGTGCTCGTCCGACGCCTCCACCCCCAGAAGAGACATGACGTTCCCGACCTCGACCCGTTCGGAGGAGCGGAAGGAGAACACCGACGACAGGCAGTTGGTCACCTGCTCATTCAAGAGGTCCCCGGCGTTCTGTGACACCAGGATCAACGCAGTGTTGCGAGAACGCCCCATGCGCGAGACTTCCGGAATCAGTTTGGCGCCCTCGGGTGTCGATGTGATGGCCCACGCCTCGTCCAGGAAGATGGCCTTGGGGAGCCGCCGGTCCAGGCCGTGCATCAGCCGCCGCGCGAACTGCGACACCAGGTACATCAGCGCGACCGAGAGGCGCTGCTCGTAGGAGTAGTCCTCCCGCGAGATCGTCACGTCGGGCAGGGTGAGGCCGCCGAGGGTGAACACCGTCGTCCACCCGGCGGTGTCGATCCGGTCGCCGCCGGACGGGTCGAAGCAGAGCCGCGCGAGCCGCATCTCCGACATCGAGCGCAGCACCGCGCCGAGGTTCTTGGACGCGGGGTCGGCCGAGCCCTCCAGATGGTCCACCACCCGGCCGAGCGAGGGACGCTCGGCGTTGGCGACCGCGCCGACCGCCTGGATCATCGCCGACTCGCGCTCCTCCGACATCCGCGGCAGCAGCAGCCGCAGCGTCTCGGTCGCCATCGTCTTCTTGGCCGCGAGGTCGTCGCCGAACGAGAACGGGTCGAGCAGGCCCGGCGCCGCGGACCCGAGCGGCAGGATCCGCGCCTTGCGGCCCCGCGCCTTCAGCAGTTCGACCAGCGACTCGGCGTCGCCCTTGGGGTCGATCGCGGCGATCGTGACGCCGCGCAGCGCCATCTGGTAGATCAGCATCAGCGCGAGGGTGGTCTTGCCGCCGCCCGGCTCCCCGGTGATCGCGACGGCGGTCGGCCGGTTGCGGGCCGCGGCGACCAGCGGGTCGAAGTGCACGATGGAGCGGGCCCGGCCGAGGGTCTCGCCGATGTAGGGGCCGATCCAGCCCTCGCCGTTCTCGTCGGGGCGGTCGCCGAGGTCGACGGTCGCGACCGGCATGCCGCCCGCGATGGTGCGCAGCGGCTGCCGCTGCGCGTAGGCGTTGAGCCGGAGCCGGTCGCCCGGCAGCGACTCCAGGAACAGCGAGAACTGGTCGCCGGTCGAGTTGACCACGTCGATGCCGATGTCGCGGTAGTGCTCGACCACCGCGTCCACCCGCTGCGCCAGCAGGTCCTCGGTCGGCGCGGACACGATCAGCCGGTTCCAGCCGTACACGAACGGCAGCCGTTCCTTGGTGATGCCGTGCTCGAGCATCCGCGCCGCGTCGATCTGCTCGGCCAGCGCGATCGGCGCCTCGGCGCCCGCCTCCCGGATGTGCTGGTCCATGTCGCGGGCGTGCGCGAGCTTGCGCGAGACGTCCTTGGACGCCTTGGCCGGCGGGATCAGCTTCATCCGCGCGCTGATCTCCACCGGGAACGGCAGCGCGTCGGCGTAGTGGAACCACGGCTCGCCGTCGGGGAAGGCCATCATGTCGGGGAACCGGGCGAACGACAGGTACGCGACGTAGGACTGCGCGATCGCGCCCCGGCCCGCCCCGGTGAAGTTGGGCTGCTCCACCCGCAGGTACGAGCGGCCGTTGTGGATGGCGCCCTCGACGAGCGCCTCGATCTCGCCCTTGCCCCAGGTGCGGCGCGGCACCGCCGACGGCGGCGGGTCGGCGAGCGACCCCGTCACGGCGTGCTGGAACAGCCAGGCCACCTGGGTGGACGTGGCGTGCCTGGCGTACAGCGCGGACCCGCCGAGCGCGCGGCCGATCCGTTCGGCCTGGTCGGTCCAGCGCGAGATCTCCTTTTTGTCGATCGCGTCGTCCTCGACGCCGAGCGCCTTCTCGCTGCGCTTGTAGAAGGTCAGCAGCTGCGACAGGGCCCCGCCGGACAGCTGCGCGCCCATCCCGCGCGGGCCGAGCCGCACGCCGAGGTAGACCTCCTTGGTCCAGAAGTCCTTGGCCCAGACGTGCGCGTACGTCTCCTCCAGGTACTCGCGCCACCCGGCGCCGCCGTCGGAGGTCTTGTCCAGCGCGAGCGCCCAGTCGGCCGCCGGGTAGGTGCGGTGGGCGATCCGCAGGTGGATCTCGGCGTCCTGCATCCGGATGCCGGCCAGCGCGATCGTGATGTTGGTGGCGAGCGCCTCGCGCTCCTCACCGGTGGTGAACTCGTACGACACCGTCGGCAGCCGGAAGTAGGCCCAGGCGGAGTTGTCGGTGAGCAGCACGCGGTCGTCGAAGTAGCGCACGGCCAGGCGGCTGGACTTGCTCATGCCCGCCTCCCGGCCCCGGTCCGAGCCATGGGGTCTCCCGAAGCGCGAGTGCCGTCGTCGAACCGGTCAGGGGGGTCGTGAGGGAGGTCCCGGGCGCGGTGCCGGACGTCGCCGGCACCGCCGTCACGGGGGTCGTCGTCCTGGGGGTCGTGGGTCCCGCTCCGCGCGGCGCCGCGTGGACGCGTGGGGGCGCTCATCGGGTGGCCTCCTGCTCCTGCTGAAGCTCCTGGTAACGCTCGGGCACGACGGTGAACCCGCCGGCGACCACACCGGCGAGGGCAAGATAGGCACGCCGCGTCGGCGCGCGCAACGATCGCAGCTCATTGCGGGGCGCGCGGTCCATGCTGAGGTGATCGTCCCACGGGATCCGCACCAGCGCCCGGCACCGTCCCCGGGCGACGGCCTCGGCCTGCTCGACGTCGTCCATGCTGCGCCGGCTCACCCCGTTGATCACGGTGACGGCGCGGGACCGCAGCTCCTCGTAGCCGTGCCCGTCGAGCCACTCGAACGTCATCGCGACCGCGCGCGGCGCGTCCGAGCTGGCGGGCGCGACCAGCACGACCTGGTCGGCGTACGGCAGCACCCGCGCGACCACGGCCGCCGCCGCGTCCAGCAGCGTCACCGAGTAGAACCGGTCGATCGTGCGGATCGCCAGCGCGTAGTCGCGGTCGTCGAGCGCCTGGAGCGGGTTCTTGCCCGCCGCGATGACGTCGAGCCCGGACTTGGCCTGCGAGGTGTAGCGGCGCATCGCGGTCAGGCTGGTCACCTGGTCGGCGCGCGTGATGAGGCTCGTCAGCGTCTCGTTGGTCTCGCTGCGCGTCCGGCGGGCCAGCGCGCCCGGCCCCGGGTTGACGTCGATCGCCACGACCGGCTCGCCGTTGTGCTGCGCGAAGGTGTGGCCGAGCATCAGCCCGGTGACGGTCTGCCCCGCGCCGCCGGTGCAGCCGAGCACCACGACATGGCGGGTGCCCTGGAACGGCTGCTGCAACCGCAGCTGGTACTCGGCGTCGGCCTCGCCGTGCCCGCCGCCGACGGCCTGGATGAGCCGTCGCAGCCCCCCGCCGGTGACCTCGTGCTCGGGATCCGGCGGCGTGATCGCGGGTCCGGACGGCGGCGCCGCCGGGGGCGGCGGCAGCGGTCTCGGCCGGACGGGCGACGCGGGCCCCGACCGCACCTCGCGCGGTGGCGGCTGCTCTTCGGGGGCGAACTGCGGTGGCGGCTCGATCGGAATGCCCTCAGGCGGCAACCCTCCCTGCACCGGGCTGCCCTGCGGCGGGACGCTCTGAAGAGGAACACCTCGTGGAGGCGTCCCCTGCGGGGACGCGCCCTGCTGCGGCGCGCCCTGCACGGGGGTGCCCCTGGGGGGCGTGCCCTGTGTCGGCGCACCCCCGGACGGGGGGCCGTGCAACGGCGTGCCCCTGGGAGGCGTGCCGTGCGTTGGTGTGCCCTGCGTTGGTGTGCCGCTGGGCGGGGTGCCCTGTGGTCGGGATCCCTGTGGTTGGGATCCCTGTGGCGGGGTGCCTTGCAGAGGAGTGCCCTGCGGAGGTGTGCCGGGTGCGGGGAACCGTCCCTGCCCCAGGGGCGCCGTCCTGCCGGGCTGTTGCGGCGTCGCTCCGGGCACGTCGCGGCGGGGCTCGGGGAGGGGCGGCCACACTGTGGCGTCTGTGGAAGCCGCGCGCGGGGGCTTGGAGAGCCCCTCGGACCACGGCTTGGGCGGATCCTTACGCACCGGCGGCTCAGCGGGCGGACCACTGCCCGCCCCTGCGGGCTTCCCAGCGGACGGACCGGCGACGGGCCGGTCGGCGTTGGGGCGCCCGGCGGGCTGTTGCTCGGCGGGCCGCCTTTCGGCGTCCTCGGGCCCCTTGCCCGTGGACGCCGCCGCGGGTGTGGGCGCGGGCGCGCCGAACGCACCGGGAACCATCGGGATATCGGGCCGGGTCGGTGGCGGCGGCCCGGGAAGTCCCGGGGTGGGCCGCTGCGGGCCCCTCACCGGCGCCTGAGGGACGTGCGAACGGGTCGCGGCGGGACGGGCCCTCTCGCGCTCCTTCGGGGCCTCTCGCTCACTCTCAGGCCGTCGCTGCTCGGGCGGAGCTCCCGCCCCCCGCGTCCCGGGACCGGACTTCTCGCCGACGGGCACCACGGGCTTCTGCTCGACCGGCTCGGCGGCGGGCTTCGGAACCTCGGCGGAAGGCGCCGCGGCGGCAGGACGGCGGGGTGCGCCCTCCTGCGCGGGCGGGCTCGGCTGCGGATACCCCACCTGCGGGACGGGGGCCTTGGGCTGCTGCTGCGGCGTCGCGGTTCTGGGATCGGCCTGCTGCGGGATGTCACGGCGGGTCGCCGGAGCGGGCGAAGACGCCGGCGTGGAGTTGGGCGAGGACGCGGGCCTGCGCACCGGAGTGGCGGCGGGCGCTTCCGGACGGTCCGGCTGAGTGGGCTGGTCGGCGGCCTGCCAGAACTCGGGTGCCGCACCGGGACGGCGCACGCCGGAGGCCAGCGCCCGCTTGCCGGACCCCTGCGCGGGTGCGGCGGGCTCTGGGACTCCCAGGGACGGAGGCGCTTCGAGCTGTGGCGTGGCCGGTGGGCGCTCGAGCTCTGCGGGCGACTGCTGCGCGGTCTCGAACCGGACGTCGTCCTCGTGGGAGATGTCGCGGTCGGTGCGCCGCCAAGGCTTCGTCGTACGCCCCGCAGGGGGTGCGCCTTCGACTGGGCCGGCGGCCGGGCCTGTGGCCGGACCGGCGACTCGGACGTCGTCCTCGGTGCCGAGAGTGCCGGGGGCGGCCTGAGGTAGGGCGGTGGCCTGGGGGGGGACGGTGGCCTGAGGCGGGACGGTCTGGCGGGACGGCCCGGCGTACGCGGCCAGCGGTTCCTCACGCTGCGCCGCGTATTCGGCGAGCGGCTGCGGCGTGGCCGCGGCGGCGGGGGCGCCCGTCGACATGGCCGGGGCCAGGGCCGGGGCCTGGGGCGCGGGCGGCATCCGGACCGGCGGAGGGGCGAAGGCCGGGGACGTGGCCGGACCCGCGAGCGCGGCCGGGCCGGGAAGGGCGCCGGGGAGTGCGCCGGGACCGGGGACCAGGGACGCCGCGGTCGGGACGGCCGCCTGCTGCGGTACCGGCCGGGCCTTGCGGGCCTTCCTCGCCTTGCGCCCCGACTTGATCGCTGCGCGTTCGGGGGCGGCCACCGGAGCGGGGGCCTGGGGCCGCCGCCAGACGCGGGCGACGATCGTGACCTCGCGGGGTTCGCGGATCGGGGTGAGCCGGCACCAGGTGCGCGGCTCGGACAGGTAGCGGCTGTGCGAGAGCAGCAGCTCGGTCAGCCGCTTGCCCTCGATGACGGGCCGGGTCGCCAGCCAGGTCAGCACGCCGGGCGGGACGATGTAGAGCACGTGCCACGGCGATTCGAACGGAATGCCGACGATCTTCAGCAGCACGATCCAGGGCACGAACACGCCCGCGAACACGCCGATCTGCACCAGCGGCAGAGGCATCGGGAGCCGCAGGTCGTACAGCTTGTACAGCCGCTTCTCGATCCGCCAGATGTTCGTGTACGTGGGTAGATCCACGCCCCTACTCCCCTAACTGTGCACGCACAGTGCCGCCTGCCGGCCCCGCCTCGGGCCGTCCGACCTCGGTGACCGCCGCGCCGGGATCGGCCGGACCCCGGCGGAGCCGGGACCGCCTGACCCCTGACGCGGGCCCGGGGGTCGCCCCCCGGACGAACGGGTCAGGTGATGTCCACGCCCAGGGCCTTGGCTATCGCCCTCGCCGTGGTCTCGATGATGTTGGGTACGTAGAAGACCACTCCAATGCCGATCGCCAGGACGATGAATTGAACGAACCGCGTGATCTCGCGGGTGAACAGAAAAAAGATCGCCACGATCGAGACGATCACCAGGAACAGCGGACCGAAGATCTGACGCAGCCAGTCGGCGAGGTCGTCGGTCTTCAGTTCGTCGTTCGGTGCCGCCAGGACCTCATGCGGTATCGACGCCATAATGTGTTGCAGCATCGACGGACTACCTTCCTGGATCTGCGGGTGTTCGGGGGGCGGGTGCCCGCTGTGGTTTCACGTCGCGGCCTCTCATGACGCGCTCGGCTCCGTGCTGCCGCGAATATCTCTCACGTACCAGGTCGCACCCTTCTTGACCATCTCGAGCTGGTAGGTCTGGCCCAACTCGCCTCCGTTGCCCGCGGCGGCGCTGCCCGGGACCTGCCAGGCCACCGTGGCGGTGACCGTGCGCTCGCCCACGGCCCCCTTGGGGGCGATGACCTCGGAGACCTTGACGAAGGTCACCGAGTCGGCGAGACCGCCGATGGCGGTCCCGTCGGAGAAGCGTGACAGGACCGTCTGGTCGCCGTGGGCGTACGCCTGGAAGAAGGTACCGAGGAACGGCTGCAACTCCCCTTCGAGGGCGGTGTCGCGGTCGCGGACGCCGCCCTGGGGCAGCGCGGCCTTGGTCGGCGGTGGCAGCAGGGCGGGCCGGCCGGAGATGACCAGCGACCCGTTCTTGGCGTAGACGGGCACGGCCAGCCGGAACCACTTGTCGGCATTGCGGGCCAGCAGGGTGACGGTGGCGTTGTTCGCGTCGCGGGCGTCGACGCCGGCGACCTGGACCGACTGCATCTGCAACTGCCCGACGCGGTTCCAGCCGAACTGCCCGTCGGCGCCGTCGGGCAGGAAGCTGCGCAATTGCTCGGCGCGCGCGGGCGCGGATTTCTGGTCGTAATTGAGATAGACGTTCGCGAACTGCAGCGCGAACGCGCCGGCGGCGCTGCTGGGGAACTGCGCGGACTTGCCCGGCCTGGCCGGCCCGGACGGCGCCTTGTCGGTGGCGGTGAACCGCTCGAACGGGGCGCGGATCCCGTTGACCAGGATGACGAGGATCAGCGCCCAGAGGACGGCGCGGCCGACCCACACCCACCAGCGCCCGCCGGACCCTCCCCAGCGTCCGCCGCCGCCCTTGCCGCCGCCGGACCGGCCGCGGCGGCCGGTCTGCTCCGGCGGCTCCCACGGATCGACGGCGGAGCCGAGCGCGCGGCCCGGCGCCGGAGCCTCCTCGGCTACGGCGGTGCCACGGCCGTGTCCCACGGCCGACCTGCGAGCCATCATGCCTCCGCTCGCGCCTAGCCCCCGGTCGGCGCGGTCATCTGTGCCCGGTCGTGTGCTGGTGCGGTTCCTTTCTGAACCGACCTCGGCCCAGCGTAACCACGAGCGTCAATTCTTCCAGCGCATCGGGGCGAAGCACACCCCCGGCGCGCGGTTGTGGATAATGCAATCCACCTCAGCAGGAACGGGGAGGATTGCCAAACGGTGACGATCCCGTATCGGAGACTCCGAACGGCGCGCCTGACCCGGTTTCCGACAAGCACCCCGAACTCGGACGGTACTTGCCGACCAGGTGGCGGGTCGGACCGCAACATCTTCCCAAGGAATCCGGCACCGTGTCGCTTTAGCGACAGAACACCCAAGAACGGCTCGCATCCGGACAAGCACGGAACGCAACCCCGGACGGAACACGCCTCTCCGCCGGATCGGCTAGACGTTGTGGCGGAACTCCACCACGTCGCCGTCCGCCATCACGTAGTCCTTGCCCTCCATGCGCACCTTGCCGACGGTGCGGGCGGCGGCCATGGACCCCTCGGCGACCAGGTCGCCGAACGAGACGATCTCGGCCTTGATGAAGCCGCGCTGGAAGTCGCTGTGGATGACGCCGGCCGCCTCGGGCGCGGTGGAGCCCTTGCGGATCGTCCAGGCGCGGGACTCCTTGGGGCCGGCGGTCAGGTAGGTCTGGAGGCCGAGGGTGTCGAACCCGATCCGGACGAGCTGCGACAGCCCGGACTCCTCCTGGCCCATGCCCTGGAGCAGTTCGAGCGCCTCGTCGTCGGGCAGCTCGATCAGCTCGGCCTCGATCTTGGCGTCGAGGAAGATCGCCTCGGCGGGGGCGACCAGGTCGCGCAGCCGGGCGCGCAGCGCCTCGTCGGTGAGCTCCTCCTCGTCGAGGTTGAACACGTACAGGAACGGCTTGGCGGTGAGCAGGTGCAGCTCGCGCAGCAGCTCCGGGTCGATCCCGGCCGCGGCGGCGCCGGCGAACAGCGTCGTGCCCTCGTTCAGCAGCTTCTGCGCGGCGTTGACGGCGTCGACGACCGCCAGCTTGTCCTTGTCCTTCTTCGTCCGCGCCTCCTTGTCGAGGCGGGGCAGGGCCCGCTCGATCGTCTGGAGGTCGGCCAGGATCAGCTCGGTGTTGATCGTCTCGATGTCGCGCAGCGCGTCCACGTCGCCGTCCACATGGGTCACGTCCGGGTCGTGGAAGGCCCGGATGACCTGGCAGATCGCGTTGGTCTCCCGGATGTTAGCCAGGAACTTGTTGCCCAGTCCCTGCCCCTCGGAGGCGCCCTTGACGATGCCGGCGATGTCGACGAACTCCATCGTCGCCGGGAGGATCTTCTGCGAGCCGAAGATCCCGGCCAGCGCGGTCAGCCGCTGATCGGGCACCCCGACCACGCCGACGTTGGGCTCGATGGTCGCGAACGGATAGTTCGCGGCCAGCGCGTCGTTCTTGGTCAGCGCGTTGAACAGGGTGGACTTGCCGACGTTGGGCAACCCGACGATTCCGATGGAGAGGCTCACGGCGGAAAGTTTATGGGCCCGCCGGACCCGCCACGGACGCCCCCTGGACGAACACTCCGGTCAGGCGCGGGCGGCGCGCAGGAACTCGGCCATGTGCCGGAACGCGGCCTTCCCCTCCGGCATGAACTCGGCGAACATCGGGAAGACATGCGCGAGGCCCTCCCACTCCTGGTAGAGGACCCGCACTCCGGCGGCGCGGGCGCGTTCGGCGACGTCCAGGGTCTCGTCCCGCAGGATCTCGGTGCTACTGGCCGTCAGCATCAGCGGCGGCAGCCCGGCCAGGTCGCCGTTGCGGGGCGACAGCAGCGGGTCGTCGTGCCGCCTGCCTCGGCTGAAGTGGCGTCCGAGCCAGGCGATCCGCTCCGCCGGGACGAGCACCTCGCTGCGCCGGTTGAGCCGGTGCGAGTCCGATTCGCACAGCAGGTCGGCCCACGGCGACAGGACGATCGCCGCCGCCGGGAGCGCCGTGCCGCGTTCCTTGAGCGCGAGGAGGAGGGCGAGGGTCAGGTGACCGCCCGCCGAGTCGCCGCCGACCACGATGTCCTCCGGCGCGTACCCCCGCGCGCGCAGGAAGTCGTACGCGGTGAGCGCGTCGTGCAGGGCGTCGGCGGGGTGGTGCTGGGGCGCGAGCCTGTAGTCGAGCGCCAGTACCGGACGTCCAGTGGCGGCGGACAGGCGCCAGTTGAATCCGCGGTAGAGGCGCGGCCCACCGAAGAAGTAGCCGCCGCCGTGCATCTGGAGGAAGACCTTGCGTTGGTCGGGCGCCCCTGCACGGACCCATTCGGCCGTGCAGGTACCGAGATCCTGCGGGGTGATGGCCACGCCGCGCGGGACGCGCTGCACCGCGCTCATCAGTTCGGTGACGCGCTGGAAGCGGGCCAGCCCAGCGTCGGTGTCCGGCGTGCGCTGCCATACCGACTTCACCACCATGCGGATGACCTGCCCCGTGACGCGCGCCTGTAGGGACGGCGGGCCACCCGGCTCCAACGCGAGGGCACGGGCGATCCGGCGTTCCGCCGCGGTGGTCGCGACGGGCCGGACGGGTACGGGCCGGATGCTGGCTGTCATGTGCACTCCTCGGGGGCGGAGGCCGGGACGTCCCGGTTCAGAGCATTGGTCAACGGTGAGGCTAATTGCACCGGTCCGCCAGCAGCCTCGGCGCGTCGCGGCGGCGCTCTCCGCGTCCGCTGTCACGATGAACGGATGGACCTCGCGCTGCTCGCCGGCCTCGCCATCGGGGTCGCCATCGGAGTGGTCCTCGGTTTCGCGGTCGCCACCGCCCGGCAGGGCGCGCTCATCGCGCGGGCGCGGGCGGCCGAGGAGAAGCTGGCCTACGCCGAGGAGCGGATGGCCGGGCACTTCGAGAACCTCTCCGCCAAAGCCCTGGACGCCAGCAACCAGCGGTTCCTGGAGCTGGCCGACGCCCGCCTCAAGACCGCCGGGGCCGAGGCGGCGGGCGAGCTCCAGCGCCGCGAGCAGGCGGTCGAGCATCTGGTCGCCCCGCTCCGCGAGACCCTCGCCAAGGTCGAGGAGCAGCTCCGCGAGGTCGAGACCGGACGCCGCGAGTCGCACGCGATGCTGGCCAAGCAGGTCGAGTTCGTCCGGCAGAGCTCCGATCAGCTGCGCGGCGAGACGCGCACGCTCGTCCGGGCGCTGCAACGCCCCGAGGCGCGGGGCCGCTGGGGCGAGCTCCAGCTCCGCCGGGTCGTCGAGCTGGCCGGGATGACCTCCCACTGCGACTTCGACGAGCAGGCGAGCGCCGTCACCGGGACCGGCACCGTCCGGCCCGACATGGTCGTCCGGCTCGTCGGCGGCAAGAACATCGTGGTCGACTCCAAGGTCTCCCTGGCCGCCTACCTGGAGGCCGCCGAGACCGGCGACCCCGTCCGGCTGGAGGCGCACGCGCGGCATGTGCGCGACCACGTCGACCGGCTCGCCGCCAAGTCCTACTGGACGGCGTTCAGCCCGGCGCCCGAGTTCGTGGTCCTGTTCATCCCCGGTGAGGCGTTCCTGGCGCCGGCGCTCGACCACGACCCTGCGCTGCTGGAGTACGCGATGCGCAAGCGGGTGCACATCGCCACGCCCACCACGCTCATCACGATGCTGCGCACCGCCTCGTACGCCTGGCAGCAGGCCGCCCTGTCGCGCAACGCCCGCGCGGTGTTCGAGCTGGGCAAGGAGCTGTACGAGCGGCTCGGCACGATGGGGCAGCACGTGGACGAGCTGGGCCGCTCGCTGACCGGCGCGATCAAGTCCTACAACCGCACGGTCGGCTCGCTGGAGTCGCGGGTGCTGGTCAGCGCCCGCAAGCTGAACGAGCTCGGGGTGGTCGAGACGTCCCTGGACGGGCCGCGTCCGGTCGAGGAGAGCCCGCGCTCGCCGTCGGCCGCCGAGCTCACCGCCCACGAGGAGGGGCCGGGCGAGCCCGGAGACGGCGCCCCGCCTGTGCTCGGCGGCCCCCGGCCGGCGCCTGATCCGGCCGCGGAACCGGTAGGTTTCGGCGGACGGGCCATCCCTGATCAGATTGATCGGCGAGAGAGGTGGCAATGAGTACATCGACGGCAAGCGACGCGCCCGGCGGCGCCTCGCCGTCCCCTGGGGGTCCTGTGCGACGTCGGCGCGGCGCTTCGACCTCGCGGAAGCGCCCGGGCTCCGCCGCGGCGGGAGCCGCCGCCCTGACCGGCCGCGGCGGCATCGTGGTCATGTTCGGCGTCGGGCTGCTCGGCGGGCTGCTGTCGCGCTGGCTCGACGTGGGCCTGCTCGCCGGGGCCGGGTTCGTGCTCGGCTGCGTCCTGGCCGCGTTCGCCACCCGCCCGGCCGACCTGCTCACGATCGCGGTCAGCCCACCGCTGATCTTCCTCGCCGCGACGATCGCCACGGTGTTCCTCACCACGCTCGGGGACGGATCGCTGCTGCGCGGCGTCGCCGTCGGGGTGCTGGCCGCGCTGGCCGCGACCGCGCCGGGGCTGTTCCTCGGCACCGCGCTGGTGCTGGTGATCGGCGCCCCCCGCGGGCTGATCGCCAACGTCCGGGAGCTGCGCGGCAAGCTCGCCGGAAGCCGGCTGTTCGAGAAGGAGGAGAACGAGGACCCGGTCCGCTGGGACGAGTCACCCGCCGCGACCCGCGAACGCCCCCGCCTCCCCCACGGCGACGTCGACTAGACGTGCTCCGCGGTCGCGGGATCAGACCGGCGTGATGCGCAGGTCCTTGCGCAGCTCGTGCGGGAGGGCGAAGCGCATCTTCTCCTGCACCGACTCGATCTCCTCGACCTCGCCGTAGCCGCGGGCCGCCAGCCACGCGAGGACGCCCTGGACCAGCTCGTCGGGCACCGAGGCGCCGCTGGTGACGCCGACCGTGGTGACGCCCTCCAGCCAGGCCGGGTCGATCTGGTCGGCGTAGTCGACCAGGTGGGCGTCGTCGGCGCCGTGCTCCTTGGCGACCTCGACCAGCCGGACGGAGTTGGAGGAGTTGGTGGAGCCGACCACGATGACCAGCTCGGCCCCGGCCGCCATCTCCTTGACCGCGGTCTGCCGGTTCTGGGTGGCGTAGCAGATGTCGTCGGACGGCGGGTCCATCAGGTTGGGGAACCGCTCGCGCAGCTTCTCGACCGTCGCGACCGTCTCGTCCACCGACAGCGTGGTCTGCGACAGCCAGGCGACCTTCTCGGGGTCGCGGACGTGCACGTTGGCCACGTCGTCCGGGCCGTCGACCAGGTGGATGTGGTCGGGGGCCTCGCCGGTGGTGCCGATGACCTCCTCGTGCCCCTCGTGCCCGATCAGCAGGATGTCGTAGTCCTGGTCGGCGAACCGCACGGCCTCCTTGTGGACCTTGGTGACCAGCGGGCAGGTCGCGTCGATGGTGCGCAGGCCGAGGCCGCGCGCCTCGTCGTGCACGGACGGCGCGACGCCGTGCGCGGAGAACACCACGATGGCCCCCCGCGGGACCTCCTCGGTCTCGTCCACGAAGATCGCGCCGCGCTCCTCCAGCGTCTTGACCACGTGCACGTTGTGGACGATCTGCTTGCGCACGTAGATCGGCGCCCCGTACTTCTCCAGGGCGATCTCGACCGCCTCGACCGCTCGGTCGACGCCGGCGCAGTAACCGCGCGGCTTGGCGAGCAGGACACGACGCTGGCTGTTCGAGGTCATCCCCCCATGGTACGAGTCGAGCTGGCCCTCCCGCACCGCGCGGGCGCCCGGCCGCCGGGACCGCGAAGGCCCGCGCCACCGGGCCCGAAGCACAGGTGAAGCCCGCCATGTGACCCACCGCACGCATCTTTTGGACAGAAATCCATTAACCCGGGGTGACCGATATCGCACCAGTGCGGCAGAGTGAGGTTCGATAGACGGTGCCGACTCGGCCCGGTCCGGTGGTCAGGCCAGCAGGGAGAGGGATGTCGATGACGAAATCGCCGCGCCGCCTCAAGCAGCAGGTGCAGGACACGGTGGGCGAACAGGTTCGCGACCTCCCGCTGCACGCCGTCCGGCTGGCCATGTTCGGGGTGGGCCGCGCCCTGCTGCTGAGCGACCGGGTGACCAAGGACTACAAGGAGATCACCGAGGGCGGCGGCGTCCGCCCGGTCCTCGACCGGCTCCGCACCGACGTCCAGAGCACGGCCGAGAAGGTGGTCGGCCAGGTGGTGGAGCGGGTCAAGGGCGGCGAGGACGAGCCCGAGCCCGCCCCCCGGCCACGGCCCCGGCCCCGGCCCCGGGCCACCGAGCGTCCGGCCCGCCCGAAGTCCAACTCCGAGATCGCGGTCGGCAAGCCCGCGGCCCCCGAGCCGGCGGCGAAGGCCGAGCCCGAGGACCGGCCGGACCCGGCCGGCAAGCCCGCGTTCGAGCCGAAGCCCGAGGTGAAGCCCGCCGCGCAGGCCGAGGTCGAGCACCTCACCGCCGACCTGCCGGTGCCGAACTACGACGAGGCCACGCTCCCGCAGCTCCGCGCCCGCCTGCGCGGCCTGTCCACCGACCAGGTCAAGCTGCTGCGCGAGTACGAGCGCAAGCACGCCGCGCGTCCCGACGTCATCAAGATGTACGAGAACCGCATCGCCAAGCTCAACGGCAACGGCTGACCCGCCCCACGGAAACCCTGCCGACCAGGGCCCGTCCCAAAGTGCCCAGCCGTCGCGCGAGCGCGATGTCGCGCTCACCCCGAGCGCGGTCGGCGTCCGGGCCGCCAGGCGAGGAGGCCGGGCCGGGCTTTGAAACACGCCCTAGCCGCGGGCCGGTTCGGGGGTGTCCTGGAAAGCGTGGTCGATGTCGACGCGGTCCAGCGTCCCCAGGTGGCGGCGGCGCTTCACGAGGATGGCGATGCCGACGGCGCAGCAGGCCGCGCCCGCGTAGTAGGGCACTGAGGAGTCGACCTCTTCGGCCAGCTTGGTGGCGATGTAGGGGGCGAGGGCTCCGCCCAGCCAGCGGACGAAGTTGTAGCCCGCCGAGGCGACCGGCCGCGGGTGGTCGGAGACCTCCATGGCGGCCTCGGTGAACGCGGTGTTGTTCAGGCCGATCGGGATGCCCGACAGGATCGTGCAGATGATGATCCCGGTGTGCCCGGAGACCGCGAGGCCGAGCTGGAACACGATCAGCAGGGCGAGCCCCGTGTGCATCACCCGGACCGTCCCGAAGCGGCGTTGCAGCGGCGGGGCGCCGAACACCGAGGCCAGCGCGACCATCACGCCCCAGCCGAAGAACACCAGGCCGATGCCGTGCGCGTCCATGTCCAGGACGAACGGGGTGAACGCCAGGATGGTGAAGAAGGCGTAGTTGTAGAACAGCGCGGTGAACGCGGTGGTGGCCAGGCCGCCGTGGGCCAGGGCCCGGATCGGGGCGCTCAGCCGGGTCTTCTCGGCCGGCTTCGGCGTCGGTCCGAGCAGGGTCGCGATGAGCAGGAAGCCGACGGCCATCAGGACCGCGGTGCCGAAGAACGGGTAGCGCCAGTTCATGTCGCCCAGCAGGGCGCCGACCAAGGGGCCCATCGAGATGCCGAGGCCGAGCGCGGCCTCGTACAGGATGATGGCCGATTCGGCACCGCCGGAGGCGGCGCCGACGATGACGGCCAGGGCGGTCGCGACGAACAGCGCGTTGCCGAGGCCCCAGCCGGCGCGGAAGCCGATCAGCTGCCCGACCGAGTCGGAGGTTCCGGCCAGCGCGGCGAAGGCGACCACCAGGGTCAGCCCGATCATCAGCGTCCGCTTGCCGCCGATCCGGCTGGACACCCAGCCGGTGACCAGCATCGCCACCGCGGTGATCAGGAAGTAGCTGGTGAACAGCAGCGACACCTGGCTCGGTGACGCCTCCAGGTTCTTGGCGATCGCGGGCAGGATGGGGTCGACGAGCCCGATGCCCATGAAGGCGACGACCGCGGCGAACGCGGTCGCCCAGACCGACATCGGCTGCCGCAGGATCCCGCCGCCCTTGGTTCGTGCGGGGGGCTGTGCGTGCATGGGGACCTTCCTCTCAGGTTCAGGAGGCGGCGAAGAGCTTGTCCAGGGCGGGCAGCGCCGCGGCGACGGCCGCGCGCTCCTCGTCGCTGAGGACCGCGAACCGCTCGGTAAGAAACTCCAGGCGGCGTTCCCGTCCGGCGCGCAGCCGTTCCACGCCGGGCGCGGTGAGCCCCGCGGTGACGACGCGGGCGTCGGTGGTGTCCCGGCCGCGCGCGACGAGCCCGTCGCGTTCGAGCCGGTTGATCTGCGCCGTCATGGTGGGCAGGCGGACGCCGTGCTCGGCGGCCAGCTCGGTCATCCGGCGCGGACCGGCCTCCAGGGAGCCGAGCACCGACAGCTGCTGGGTGGTGATCGGCTGGTCGGCGTTGACCCGCCGGAGCATCAGCACGACGTCGCGCAGGCGGCCGTTCAGCTGCTGGGCCAGGGCGCGGTCGGTGTCGGTCACGGTTGTCTCCTCGAATTACTTAGCCAGTCTAAGTTAGGTCAGCTAACTATCCAAATCGCCGCACCGGCGGTCCCCACCTCCGGGCGGTGCGACCGTACCGCCGCCACCGCGCCCTTAGGCTGCCTGACATGGCAATGGAGACCTCGGCGGAGTCCCCGGTACCGGTCCGGACCGTGCTGCAGGCGGTGGGCGGCTGGATCGGCAAGCTCGGCCGCATCTGGGTCGAAGGGCAGATCACCGACCTCAACGCGCGCGGCGGCACCGTCTACATGACTCTGCGCGACCCGGTCGCCAACATGTCGGTGCGGGTGGTCGGCCCGCGCGCGGTCGTCGAGGCCGCCGGGCCCGCGGTGACCGACGGCGCCCGCGTGGTGGTGCACGCCAAGCCCGATTTCTGGATCAACCGGGGCACGTTCTCGCTCAGCGCGCTGGAGGTCCGTCCGGTCGGGGTCGGCGAGCTGCTGGCCCGGCTGGAGCGGCTCAAGCAGGTGCTCGCCGCCGAGGGCCTGTTCCGGCCCGACCGCAAGCGCCCCCTGCCGTTCCTGCCCGGCCGGATCGGCCTGATCTGCGGGCGCGACTCCGACGCCGAGCACGACGTGCTCCAGAACGCGCGGCGGCGCTGGCCCGCGGTGGCGTTCCAGGTCGAGAACACCGCGGTCCAGGGCTCGTACGCGGTCGGCGAGGTGATGGAGGCGCTGCGCAGGCTGGACGCCGATCCGGAGATCGAGGTGATCGTCATCACCCGCGGCGGCGGCGCGATGGAGGACCTCCTGCCGTTCTCCGACGAGGCCCTGGTCCGCGCGGTCGCCGCGGCCCGCACGCCGGTGGTCAGCGCGATCGGGCACGAGCAGGACGCCCCGCTGCTCGACCTGGTCGCCGACGTGCGCGCCTCCACCCCGACGGACGCGGCGAAGAAGACCGTCCCGGACGTCCGCGAGCAGCTCCAGCTCGTCCGGCAGCTCCGCGACCGCGGCCGGCGCTGTCTGGCGGGCGGGCTCGAACGGGAGGCCGCCTGGCTGAAGGCGGTCCGGTCGCGGCCCGCGCTCGCCGATCCGGTCCGGGAGGTCGAACGGCAGTCCGAGCGGGTCCTCGCCCTGCGCGACCGGACCAGGCGCTGCCTGGCCGGGGCGCTCGACCGGTCCGGCGACGAGCTGTCCCATACGCGCGCGCGGCTGCTGGCCCTGTCCCCCGCGGCGACGCTCGAACGCGGATACGCGATCGTGCAGCGCGCGGACGGGGCGGTCGTCCGGGAGGCGGCGGGCGTGCCCGGCGGCGAGGAGCTGCTGCTACGGCTGGCCGACGGCCGGTTGACCGTGACCGTGTCGGGTCCCGCCGAGTCCTAGGTCTGTTCAAAGTGGCCTCAGCCGTCGCGCGAGCGCGTCACCTGACCGGCGGGGCCTGCCGGAGACGAGCCTCACCGGCCAGATCGCGAAGCGATGTCGCGTTCGCCCGAGCGTAGTCGGCGCCCGAGCCGCCAGGCGAGGAAGCCGGGCCGGGCTTGGAAAACACACCCTAGGGTGGACCCGACGGTGGGCGGGGAAGAGGAAGGGTTCGCGTGGCCGAAGAGAGAATGTCGTACGAGCAGGCGCGGGACGAGCTGACCGACGTCGTCAAGCGGCTGGAGGCGGGCGGACTGACTCTGGAGGAGTCGCTGAGCCTGTGGGAGCAGGGCGAGAAGCTCGCGGCGACCTGCGAGGAGTGGCTGGAGGGTGCGCGCGCCCGGCTGGCCGCCACGATGGCCGCGCCGGAGGGCGGAGACCAGAACGCCCCCACCCCCTTCTGACCTGCCGGGGAAGGGCGGAACCGCACGACCGAGGGCTCACGCCCGCTCGGCGCGTCCGCGGGGATCCGCTCAGGAGCCGGGCGTGGCCGAAGGG
The DNA here is from genome assembly GCF_036227065.1 of Spirillospora sp. NBC_01491. Classification (GTDB taxonomy): domain Bacteria; phylum Actinomycetota; class Actinomycetes; order Streptosporangiales; family Streptosporangiaceae; genus Spirillospora; species Spirillospora xylanilytica. Next base: position 6,436,274 of record NZ_CP109432.1, on the reverse strand, counting down.
CTCAGCGGGGCGGCCTTCTTCGGCTGCGGCTTGAGGGCGGCGACCAGCACGGCCAGCTCGTCGTAGGACGCGGTGCCGGTCACGACCAGGCTCACCCCGTCCGGCAAGGTGCGGGCCAGCGAGTTGGCCTTCTTGTCCTTGCGGTAGTACTTGGCCCAGCTCACGCCGCCGATCTGCTGGGTGCCGAGCGAGTTCTTGTTGTTGGTCATCCGGGGGACGTACTCGGACGCCTTCTCGTTGCTCTGCTCCAGCGCCGCGTACTCGTCGGTGGGCGTGACGAACCCGAGGTGCCAGGCGACCGGCGCCTTGCCGCCGCCGTCCAGGCCGTGCAGCCGCGAACTGGTGGGCCGCCAGCCGACCGGCAGCCCCTCGGGCGCGTACGAGGTGTACGGGGCGTCATTGCGCAGCGCCCACTGCTGCGAGCTGTAGTCGACGGTCGGCAGGACCTCGTTGTCGCTGCGCGGCGTGATCAGGTAGATCACCGCAACGAGCGCCAGGCAGGCGCCGATCGCGAGGCTGAAGCCGCCGAGCCCGCTGGTCAGCCGCTTGTGCACGGCCGGGCTCACCGGGATGGGCGAGGGCCGTCCGGCCGCGCCCTCCGTCGGCTCCGGACCGCCCCGGGCCTCCGGGACGCTCTCGCCGCCCCGGCCGTCGCGCGCCTCCGGGGCGTCCGGGCCGTCCTGAGCCTCCGGCGCGGGGGCGGGGACGGGGGAAGGGGTCTTGTCGGTCACCCTTCCAGGATCCCGCACGGTCAGCGCTGCTCCGTACCGGGGTTCCGGATCGTCCCCACGATCGCCATGATCTTGTCGGCGAGGCGGCGCGAGGCACCGTCGTCGTCCATCAGCGAGACCTCCGAAACCGCGCCCGCCATCGCTCCGGTCAGCACGATGACCAGCGGCTCGTCCACACCGCCGTCGGAGGTGTGGAAGAGCGCGGCGTTGCGGCGGGCCCACCGGTTGAGCCGCTGGCGCATCACCCGGTCGAATCCGGGCGGGCCGTCGCCGGAGATGAACAGCCGGGCGACGTCGCGTTCCTCCAGGCAGCCGTTGAGGTAGGCGCCGGCGCCGGCGATGAACTGCCGCATCGGGTCGGTCTCGCCGGCGTCCCGGACGGCGTTGATCGCCTCGCGGGTGCGTTCCTGCTGGCGGCCCTGGAACTCCTCGAACAACGTCAGGTACAGGTCGGCCTTGCCGTTGAAGTGGTGGTAGAGGCTGCCGACGCTGGCCCCGGCCTTGGCGACGATGTCGGTCACGGCGGCCTGCGCGAAACCGGCCTCGCAGAAGACGTCCCGGGCCGCCGTCAGCAGCGCGCCGCGGGTCGCGGCCCCCCGGTCGGAGGTGCGGACGGGCGCGTCCGGCGTGGGCGCGCCGTCGCCCGAGGCGGCCGTCCCGTCGGACGAGACATCCATGTCGCTGCTCATGAGTGCTGAGATTACGCCCTCTTCCGCGTGGGAAACGATCCCTTGCGCGGGCAGCCGGCAAAACCGGCCGCGTCCGGGTGTCGGAGCCTCGCCGCCCACCCGCTGGTCTGGTCCAATTTGTGGCCCGGTACCCGGCCCACGGAGAATCCGGGTCATCGACGACGAAGGGACTGCATCGCCATGTCCGACGAAACCACTGTTTCCTCCCCGCTGACCACCGAGCCCTCGGCACCGGACCGCAACCTCGCGATGGAGCTGGTCCGGGTGACCGAGGCCGCCGCCATGGCCGCGGCCCGCTGGGTCGGCCGGGGCGACAAGAACGGCGCCGACGGGGCCGCCGTCAACGCCATGCGCCAGCTGATCAACACCGTGTCCATGCAGGGCGTGGTGGTGATCGGCGAGGGCGAGAAGGACAACGCCCCGATGCTGTTCAACGGCGAGGAGGTCGGCGACGGCAGCGGGGCCGAGTGCGACGTCGCGGTCGACCCGGTGGACGGCACCCGGCTGACCGCGCTCGGCATGAACAACGCGGTCGCGGTGCTGTCGGTCGCGCCGCGCGGCTCGATGTTCGACCCGTCCGCGGTGTTCTACATGGAGAAGCTCGTCACCGGCCCCGAGGCGGCCGACGTGGTCGACATCGAGCGGCCCATCGCCGACAACATCAGGGCGATCGCGCGGGCCAAGGGCTCGACGCCGAACGACGTGACCGTGGTGATCCTGGACCGGCCCCGGCACGAGGGGATCGTCAAGGAGGTCCGCGAGGCCGGCGCCCGGATCAAGTTCATCCTGGACGGCGACGTGGCCGGCGCGATCATGGCGGCCCGCGCGGGCACCGGCGTCGACCTGCTGCTCGGCATCGGCGGCACCCCGGAGGGGATCATCGCGGCCTGCGCGATCAGGGCGCTGGGCGGCGTGATCCAAGGCCGGTTGTGGCCGCAGGACGACGCCGAGCGGCGGAAGGCGATCGACGCCGGGCACGACCTGACCCGGGTGCTGACCACGGACGACCTGGTCACCTCCGACGACGTGTTCTTCGCCGCCACCGGCATCACCGACGGCGAGCTGGTCGACGGCGTGCGCTACAACAAGGGCAGGGCGTTCACCCACTCGCTCGTCATGCGCTCGCGCAGCGGCACCATCCGCACGGTCTCCAGCGAGCACCAGCTCAGCAAGCTGCGGGCCTACAGCGCGATCAACTTCGACACCGCGAGCTGACCCGCCGCACGAGCCGAGCCATCGCCGGGGGGCGGTCCGGACGACCGCAGGATCAACGCCGATCTTGTGGGCGTCCCGCAGGCCGGGCGGACGGACGGCCGCGAGGCCGGAGGGCCGGACGGACGGACGGGACTGTCAGCCGCGGCGGCCGAGACGGCCGCGGACGCGTTCGCGGAAGCCGCGCTTGGGCGCGCGGGCCCGCACGGACCCGAAGATCAGCGTGCCGCCGATCTCGATCGTGGGGCCCTGGTCCGCCGGCCGGGTGCGCACGTCCCTGGTGGTGAGGACGGTGCGGCCGGTCACGTCTACCCGGACGCCCTCGGGCACCAGCAGCCGGACCCGGCCGCCGAGCAGCATCGTGTCGATCACGATGTGCCGCCGCTGGAGCACCGCCTCGCGCAGGTCGAGCTCGACCGTGCCGAACAGCGCCAGCACCGGCAGCTTCACCGGGACGACCCAGCGGCCCTCGCGCCGGGTGCGGCCGAAGAAGACCGAGACCGGCCGGTCGTCGACCAGGATCGGCTGCGACTCCTCGGGGCTGAGGTCGCCGGTCAGCCCGGTCAGCTCGCCGAGCGTGCGGGCCGCGTAGGCGTGCGAGATGCGCTCGGAGTGCTCGGCCATGCTCAGCCGTCCGTCCGCGAGGGCCTCGCCGAGCACGGCCACCACGCGTTCCCGGTCGGCGTCGGAGGCGCGCAGGTCGCGTACGCGCGTCGCCTTTTCCGCGGGCGGGCGCCGATCGGGCATTTCCACCCCTCAAGGTTAGCGGCCGGCACCGTCGTCGCGACGGGCGAGAATGGCGGCCGGACGGCCGTGCCCCCGTCCGGCCGTGATTGACCTGCGCGGCGAGTTGTCCCTACGCTGACGCGAATCTTCTTCACATTCTTCCGCAGCGCAGAGAGGGTGGATGCCTCATGGCCGAGGGCATCACCACGCGGGACCGTCAGGCGCGGTTCGCCACGTACGCCGGTTTCGCCATCCAGGGGCTGTGCTTCGCCTCGCTCGTCACCCAGGTCCCGCAGATCCAGAAGACCCACCATCTGAGCGACGCCACCCTGTCGCTGGTGCTGCTGATGGTGCCGCTGATCGCGGGCCTCGGCAGCGTCCTGTCGGGGTTCCTGTTCGCGCGCGTGGGCAGCGGCCCGGTGCTGCGGGTGGCGCAGCCCGGCGTCGCGGTCACCATCATCCTGATCGGCCTGACCGGCGACAACGACCCCGCGCTGTACGGGGCGGTCGCGCTGTTCGGCCTGTTCGTCGGCGCGGTCGACGCCTCGATGAACGCCCAGGCGGTCGCCGTCGAGCGCCGCTACGGGGTCAGCCTGATCACCGGGTTCTACGCGATCTGGAGCGTCGCGGGCATCGCCGGCGGGCTGTGGGCCTCGCTGAGCAACAAGCTGGACCTGTCGCTGCTCACCGGGTTCGCGATCGCGGCGGTGATCGGCCTGGCCGCCTCGCTGGTGACCGGCCGCCGGCTGTACCGCCGGGACGAGGAGGGCGACGGCCCGACCGCCGCCGAGCTCAAGGCCGCCGGACGGCACGTCCCATGGCGCCCGATCCTGGTGGTGGGCGCGGCGATGGCCGTGGCCTACCTCGCCGACTCGGCGATCTCCAGCTACGGCGCCAAGTACCTGGATGACGAGCTGGCCGGCAGCGACTGGATCGCGCCGCTCGGCTACGTCGCCTACCAGGTCGCGATGGTGATCAGCCGCGCGGTGGCCGACCTCGGGGTACGCCGCTCGGGCGCGGTGCAGGTGGTCCGGCTCGGCGGGCTGGTCGGCATCATCGGCATGATCGGCGTGGTCGCGGCGCCGAACGCGGCGCTGGCCATCGCGGCGTTCGCGGTCGCCGGCCTCGGGCTGAGCGTGATCGCGCCGGTGGCGTTCTCCGCCGCCGGACGGGTCGACCCGACCGGGCTCGGGGTCGCGGTGGCCCGGGTGAACATCTTCAACTACGTCGGGTTCGTCCTCGGCGCGGCCGTGGTCGGGGCCATCGCGCCGGTCAGCGACACGCATGGGCTGCGGCTGGCCTTCATCGTGCCGACGGTGCTGATCCTGGTCGTGTTCTTCACCGCCAAGGGCTTCGCGCCCGCCCCCGTGCCTGGTACCCGCGTGAACGTCCCGGTGGCGGAGCGTCCCACCGCCTGACCGCGTCCCACCGCCCGGCCGTGCCGCGGCCCGGCCGTGCCGCGGCACGACGCGGCGCGCCCGCCTCCCGGGCCCTGAAGGACGGGCGCCGGGCGGGCGGGCGCGGGGTCAGACGTTCTCCTCCAGGGCGCTGACGGCCTTCTCACCCGCGCTCTGCGCCTCCTCCGGCGTCAGATCCTTGAGGGCCTGGGCCAGCGCGACCTCCGCGGCGTCGGCGGCGGCGCGGGCGGTCACCGCGTGTTCCTGCGCCCGATCCAGGTCGCCGAGCCCGACGCAGTCGAAGGCCACCTGCCCGTCGTGAACGGCCATCTTGAGCTGCCGTGCGGCCTCGTCCAGACTCATTCCGTACCTCCTACACCGGGGAACGTTCCCCTACCCCTGGGCACGGTGGGTAATCACCGTGCCCAGGAGCTCGGCGGCCTGCGCGAGGCGGGCCTCGCCGAGCCGGGCGTACCCGAGCACCAGCGCGGGCGGCGCGTGGGCGGACCGCGCGCCCGACCACATCGGCGCGGCGCCCGCCACGGCCACGCCCGCCTTCGCCGCGTCGGTGACCACCCGGCGCTCGTCGCAGCCCGGCGGCAGTTCCACGTAGAGGTGGATGCCCGCCGCGACGCCGTGGACCACGGCATCGGGGATGTGCGCGCGCAGCGCCTCGGCGAGCGCGTCGCGGCGCGACCTGTACTGCCGCCGCATCTGGCGCAGATGCCGGTCGTAGGTGCCGGACGCGAGGAACTCCGCCAGCGCGTACTGCTCCAGGACGGGCCCGCCGAGGTCGGTGCGGGAGCGGTGGGCGCGCAGCCGTTCGGCCACGCCCGGGGGGGCCACCACCCAGCCCAGCCGCAGCGCGGGGGCGAGCGACTTGCTCACCGAGCCGAGCAGCACCACCCGCTCGGGATCGACGCCCTGGAGGCAGCCCACCGGCTCGCGGTCGTAGCGGAACTCGGCGTCGTAGTCGTCCTCCAGCACCAGGCCGTCGACGTCGCGCGCCCAGGCGATCAGCGCGGCCCGGCGGGCGGGCGACAGGACGACGCCGGTCGGGTACTGGTGTGCGGGCGTGACCAGGACCGCGCGGGCCCCGGTGCGGGCCAGCGCCGCGACGTCCAGGCCCTCGGAGTCGACCGGGACGTGGGCCAGCCGGACGCCGGCGGCGTCGAGCATCGGGAACTGCCGGTCGCTGGTCGGGTCCTCGACGGCGAGCAGCCGGTGCCCGTCGCCGGCGAGCTGCCGCACCAGGACCGACAGCCCCTGCGCCACCCCGTTCATGATCACGATCTGCCCGGCCCCGGCGTGCGCGGCGCGGACCCGGCGCAGGTACCCGGCCAGCTCGGCACGGAGCGCGCCGGCGCCGCCCGGGTCGGGGTAGGCGAGCGCCTCGTTCGGGAGCGTCCGCAGGACCGCGCGGACCGCGGTCAGCCACCGGCCGCGCGGGAACGCGGCGAGGTCGGGGGCGCCCGGCCACAGGTCGAGGTGGAAGCCGCCGGGCGGGCCCCCAGGCGATAACCCGGACGGGTGCCCGGACGGGCCCCCGGACGGGTCGGGGCTGCCGGGGGGACGCTCCGTCCCGGCCCGCGGGGGCGCCGGTTCGTCCGGACGGGCCAGCGGCGCGACCCGGGTGCCGTCGCCGCGCCGGGACAGCAGGAACCCCTCGGCGACGAGCTGCTCGTACGCCGCGACCACGACGCCCCGCGAGACGTCCAGGTCGCGGGACAGGTCGCGGCTGGACGGCAGCCGGGTCCCCGCGGCCAGCCGGCCGGACCTGACGGCCGCGCGGAGACCTGCGGCGATCTGCGCGGCGAGCCGGCCGGCCGCGCGGTCGAGAGGGAGATGGAGATCGGTCACATCAGGTCAGCGCTGCGAGGGGCGGCGGGCGTCACAGACCACGCATTGGTCCACAGAAGGGACGAGTCATTGGCTCTGTCCCAGAGACCAAGCCGCTCATAGCGTTCGCTGTCATGACCCGCCCCACGAACCCCCGCGGAACGCTCGGCGCCGCGACCGCGATGACCTGCGTCGGATCGCTCACCGCCGTCTCCGCGACCATCGCCGGCTACCCCGTCTTCGGCGGCCAGGCCGTCCGCTACGCGGTGGCCGCGCTGATCCTCTTCCTCGTCGCCCGCTTCGCCGCCCGGGACGGCCGCCGGACCCGGCCCACGCCGCGCGAGTGGGCGTACCTGACCGCGCTGGCGGCGACCGGGCTGGTGGCGTTCAACGTGTGCATCGTGCTGGCGACCCGCGACACCGGCCCGGCCACCATCGGCACGGTGATCGCGACGGTCCCGATCGTGATGGCGCTGGCCGGGCCGCTGCTGGAACGCCGCCGTCCCGCCCCGGCGGTGGTCGTGTCGGCGTGCGTGGTGACCGCCGGAGCGGCACTGGCGAACGGGCTCGGCGGGGGCACCGCGCGCGGGCTGCTGCTGTCGCTCGGCGCGCTCGGGGGCGAGGTGTGCTTCTCCCTGCTGGCGGTGCCGGTGCTGCCGCGGCTCGGCCCGCTGCGGGTGTCGGCCTACTCCGCCGCGATCGCGGCCCCGATGCTGCTGGTCACGGGCCTCGTCGCCGACGGGCGGGGGGTGCTGCGCGTCCCGACCGGCCCCGAGTTCGCCGGGCTGGCCTACCTGTCGGTGGTCGTCACCTCCATCGCGTTCCTGATCTGGTACGACGCGCTCGGACGGCTCGGGGCGGACCGCGCGGGGCTGTTCGCGGGCCTGATCCCGGTGAGCGCGGTGGCCACCACCATGGCGCTCGGCCTCGGCCGTCCGAGCGCCGCCGACCTCGCGGGCGCGGGACTCGTGGCCGCAGGGGTGGTGATCGGCGTCCGCTCGCCCCGTCCGGCGGCGGCACCCGCGCCCGAGCCCGTACCCGAGCCCGTGGAGGCGGGCGCGCCGGAGGGAGGTCGTACCCTGTAGGGCGGCCCCATCGGATGACGCGCGAGGATCTGCCAGAGATGCCTGAGTTCTCCTACACCGACCTGCTGCCGCTCGGCCCCGACGACACCGAGTACCGGCTGCTCACCGCCGACGGCGTGTCCACGTTCGACGCGAACGGCCGGACGTTCCTCCAGGTCGAGCCGGAGGCGCTGCGGCTGCTGACCGAGACCGCGATGCGCGACATCTCGCACCTGCTGCGGCCCGCGCACCTGGCCCAGCTCCGCAGGATCCTGGACGACCCGGAGGCCAGCCCGAACGACCGGTTCGTGGCGCTCGACCTGCTGAAGAACGCGGGCATCGCCTCCGGCGGCGTGCTGCCGATGTGCCAGGACACTGGCACCGCGATCGTGATGGGCAAGCGCGGCCAGCACGTGCTGACCGACGGCCGCGACGAGGAGCACGTCTCGCGCGGCGTGTACGACGCCTACACCAAGCTCAACCTGCGCTACTCGCAGATGGCGCCGGTCACGATGTGGGACGAGAAGAACACCGGCGACAACCTCCCGGCCCAGGTCGAGCTGTACGCCGCTCCCGGCGACGCGTACAAGTTCCTGTTCATGGCCAAGGGCGGCGGCAGCGCCAACAAGTCGTTCCTCTACCAGGAGACCAAGGCCGTCCTGAACCCCAAGCGGATGCTGGCCTTCCTCGAAGAGAAGATCCGCTCGCTCGGCACCGCGGCCTGCCCGCCGTACCACCTGGCGATCGTGGTGGGCGGCACGTCCGCCGAGTACGCGATGAAGACGGCCAAGTACGCCTCCGCGCACTACCTCGACGGGCTGCCGGCCGAGGGGTCGCCGCTCGGCCACGGGTTCCGCGACGTCGAACTGGAGGGGCAGGTGTTCGAACTGACGCAGCGGCTCGGCATCGGCGCGCAGTTCGGCGGCAAGTACTTCTGCCACGACGTGCGGGTGATCCGGCTGCCCCGGCACGGCGCGTCCTGCCCGGTGGCGATCGCGGTGTCGTGCAGCGCCGACCGGCAGGCCGTCGCCAAGATCACCGCCGAGGGCGTGTTCCTGGAGCGGCTGGAGACCGACCCGGCCCGGTACCTGCCCGAGACCACCGAGGAGCACCTCGACGACGCGGTGGTGCGGGTCGACCTCAACCGGCCGATGGACGAGATCCGCGCCGAGCTGACCCGGTACCCGGTGAAGACCCGGCTGTCGCTGACCGGCCCGCTGGTGGTGGCCCGCGACATCGCGCACGCCAAGATCAAGGAGCGGCTGGACGCGGGCGAGGCGATGCCCCGGTACCTGCGCGACCACGCGGTCTACTACGCCGGGCCGGCCAAGACGCCCGAGGGGTACGCGTCCGGGTCGTTCGGGCCGACCACGGCCGGGCGGATGGACTCCTACGTCGAGCAGTTCCAGGCGGCCGGCGGCTCGCTGGTCATGCTGGCCAAGGGCAACCGGTCGCAGCAGGTCACCGACGCCTGCAAGGCGCACGGCGGCTTCTACCTCGGCTCGATCGGCGGCCCCGCCGCGCGGCTCGCGCAGGACTGCATCAAGAAGGTCGAGGTGCTGGAGTACGCCGAGCTCGGCATGGAGGCGGTGTGGCGGATCGAGGTCGAGGACTTCCCCGCCTTCATCGTCGTGGACGACAAGGGAGACGACTTCTTCGCCGACACCAGCGGCCCGGTGCTGACGATCGGTCGGCGATAACGGACCGACTAGCACCAATAGGTCACAGTATTAAACCTAAATCCAAGTTGGTGCCTTGGTCTCCCGGATGACCACATGTTCACTCCGGTATCTTTTCGGCCATGTCTCAGTCAGAGCGCCTCGTGCTCGCGACGCGCTACCGGCTGGTCTCCGAGATAGGCCAGGGTGCCAACGGCACCGTGTGGAGAGGGCATGACGACCTCCTCGACCGCCCGGTGGCGATCAAGGAACTGCGGCTCCCCGAGGACCTGACCGAGGCCGACCGGGTCGTCTTCTACCGCCGTACCCTCCGCGAGGCGCGCGCGCCGGCGCAGCTGCGCACGCACTCCATCGTCGAGGTGTACGACGTGGTGATCGAGCAGGGGCGGCCCTGGATCGTGATGGAGCTGATCGAGGCGCCCAGCATCGAGCAGCTCATCGAGGAGTCCGGCCGGCTCCCGCCCGACCGCGTCGCGCACATCGGGCGCAAGCTGCTGGACGCCCTCGCGGTCGCGCACCGCGCCGGGATCGTGCACCGCGACCTCAAGCCGAGCAACGTGCTGCTGGACGGCGACCGGGTGGTGCTCACCGACTTCGGGCTGGCGTTCTCGTCCGGCTCGGTGAGCCTGACCAAGACCGGGCACTTCATGGGGTCGCCCGCCTACGTGGCCCCCGAGGTCGCGGCCGGCGACACCGCCACCCCGCGCTCGGACCTGTGGTCGCTCGGCGCGACCCTGTACGCGGCGCTCGAGGGACGGCCTCCGTTCGAACGTGACAACGTGATGGCCACCCTCAGCGCGCTCGCCAACGAGTCGCCGCCGGCACCGCAGAACGCAGGGGCGCTCGGGCCCGTCATCACCGGGCTGCTGGAGAAGAACCCGACCCGCCGGCTCAGCCACGCCCGCGCGGTCGACCGGCTCGAGCGGGCGATGTCGGGGCCGCGCTCCGGGCGGCGCCCGGCGACGCCGCAGCTCCGGATGGCCGCCGTGATCGCGCTCATCTGCGCCACCGTCGCGTCCTGCGGGATCGGTGCCACCGCACTGATCGTCGGGATGACCCGGGAGAGCCCCGGGCCCTCCCCCACCGGCGGCTCCGTCCGCCAGGCCGCCACCGCCCCCGCGTCCGCCGCACCGCCCGCGGGCACCGAGACCAGCACGCTGACGGTCCGGGCCCGCACCGCCGACTGCAAGATATTCGTGTCGGTGCCCGGCGCGGCGACCAACGTGCTGAGCGACGAGACCCTGACCAGGGGCGACGCCCGCACCTACGACCAGGTCCGGCTCAACGCGGTGATCTACGACGGCGCGGCCTGCGACGTCTGGGTCAACGGCAAGCCGAGACCGGTAGGCCCGGCCGGCGAGCGCAAGACCTACACCGTGCGGCGGACCGCCGGGCGCTGAGCGGCGGCGGGGGAATGCGCGGGCCGCCCGCGGGGCTGCCATCAGGGCAGGGTTACATTCGTGGCGGAGGTGGCTTCTCATGACCGAGCAGGAGTTCCGGGTCGAGCACGACTCCATGGGCGAGGTGCGGGTCCCGGCGGCGGCCAAGTGGCGGGCCCAGACGCAGCGGGCGGTGCAGAACTTCCCGATCTCGGGACGGCCGCTCGAACCCGCGCACATCGCCGCGCTCGGCCAGATCAAGGCCGCCGCGGCGACCGTCAACGCCGAGCTCGGCGTGCTCGACAAGGACCTGGCCGGGGCCGTGGCCGAGGCGGCGCTGGAGGTCGCGGCGGGCCGCTGGACGGCGGAGTTCCCGATCGACGTGTTCCAGACCGGGTCGGGGACCTCGTCCAACATGAACGCCAACGAGGTCGTCGCGACGCTGGCGCAGGAGCGGCTGGGCCACCCGGTGCATCCGAACGACCACGTCAACGCCTCGCAGTCGTCCAACGACGTGTTCCCGTCCTCGATCCACATCGCGGCCACCGGGGCCGTCCTGAACGATCTGATCCCCGCGCTGCGGCACCTGGAGGGCGCGCTCACCCGCAAGTCGGTCGAGTTCGCCGCTGTGGTGAAGTCGGGCCGCACCCACCTGATGGACGCCACGCCGGTGACGCTGGGCCAGGAGTTCGGCGGGTACGCGGCGCAGGTCCGCTACGGCGTCGAACGGCTCCAGGCCGTCCTGCCGCGGCTGGCCGAACTGCCACTCGGCGGCACCGCGGTCGGCACCGGGATCAACACGCCGGACGGTTTCGCCGCCCGCGTCATCGGCGAGATCGCCCGCGCCACCGGGCTGCCGCTGACCGAGGCCCGCGACCACTTCGAGGCGCAGGGCGCCCGGGACGGCCTGGTCGAGGCCAGCGGCGCGCTGCGCACCATCGCGGTCGGCCTCAACAAGATCGCCAACGACCTGCGCTGGATGGGCTCGGGCCCGCGGGCCGGGCTGGCCGAGATCCGGCTGCCCGACCTCCAGCCCGGTTCCTCGATCATGCCGGGCAAGGTCAACCCGGTGATCCCCGAGGCGGTGACGCAGGTCGCCGCGCAGGTCATCGGGAACGACGCGGCGATCGCGTTCGGCGGCGCGGCCGGCAGCTTCGAGCTCAACGTGATGCTGCCGATGCTGGCCCGCAACCTGCTGGAGTCGATCAGCCTGCTGACCGGGGTGTCCCGGCTGCTGGCCGACCGCTGCGTGGCGGGGATCGAGGCCGACGAGGCGCGGATGCGCGAATACGCCGAGTCGTCGCCCGCGATCGTGACGCCGCTGAACCGGCACCTCGGGTACGAGGAGGCCGCCCAGATCGCCAAGCAGGCCCTCAAGGAGCGCAAGACCATCCGGCAGGTCGTCCTGGAGCGCGGTCACGTGGAGCGCGGCACCCTGACCGTCGAGCAGCTCGACGCCGCCCTTGACGTCCTCGCCATGACCGGCCACCGCCCCGCCTGAGGGCTGTGTCCCCAACACCCCCGGCCCGGCATCCTCGCCTGGCGGCTGTGTCCCCAACACCCCCGGCCCGGCATCCTCGCCTGGCGGCTCGGACGCCGACCGTGCTTGGGCGAGCGCGGCATCGCTTCGCGATCTGGCCGGTGGGGCTCGCCTTCGGCTTCGCCTCACCGGCCAGGTATCGCGCTCGCGCGACGGCTGCGGCACGTTGAAGCACTACTAGTACCAGCCGGCCGACCTGAAGTGGCTCCAGGCGCCGCAGGGCGTGCCGAAGCGGTGCTTGATGTAGCGCAGGCCCCAGCGGATCTGGGTGCGCGGGTTGGAGCGCCAGTCGGGCCCGGCGCTGGCCATCTTGGAACCGGGCAGCGCCTGCGGAATGCCGTGGGCGCCGGTCGCGCCGTTGCGGGCGCGCTCGTTCCATCCGCTCTCCCGGGCCCACAGCCGCTCCAGGCAGCCGAACTGCCGGGCCGAGCGCCAGCGGTACCGGGGCATCATCGCGCGGGCGGTGAGCTTGTTGCGGCGCGCGCGACCCCAGGCGCGCCGTTTCGCGGCGCCCGCCCGGTACCGCCGCCCTTCGTGGACGCGCGCGGTTCCGGTGGACGCTCGCCGGACGTCGGTGATCTGGGTGCGTGCGGCTCCGTCCAGCCCCGCCTGAGCGGGTGAGGCCGCTGCCGGTACGCAGACCAGAGCGGCGGACAGCCCGAGGGCGATGGCACGGAAGCCGTTGCGTATGTGATCGGACACGCCGGGTAGCGTGCTCGCGATCCGGGGCCTTTAGTCGCCCCGTCCGGGCATCATGTGCCGGCGCTTTGCCGATCCCTTGCGTCCCGATGCCGTTCCGGGCGGACGCGGCACCATTCCAGGCAGACGAAGAGGGGCGGGCCGACAGCCCGCCCCTCCCTCCCGGGGAACCCGGGTGCGTCTCACTACCGGCCGGCTCAGTACCAGCCGACGGACTCGGAGTGCGACCACGCCTTGCACGGGGTGCCGTAGCGGTCCTTGATGTAGCCGAGGCCCCACTTGATCTGGGTGCGGGCGCTGGTGCGCCAGTCGGAGCCGGCGCTGGCCATCTTGGAACCGGGCAGCGCCTGCGGGATCCCGTACGCGCCGGAGGAGGGGTTGGCGGCGTTGCTGCGCCAGCCGCTCTCCTTGTTCCAGAGCTTCACCAGGCAGCCGAACTCGCCCTCGCCGCCGAAGCCGAAGCTCGGCAGCATGCCCTTGGCGATCTGCTGCGCCTCGCCGGCTGGGACCGGGTCGCTCACCGGGGCGCCACCGCCGCCGCCCGTACCGGGCGTGGGCTTGTCCTCGGGCTTCTTGGTCGGGATCGGGGTGCCCTTGGGCCGCAGCACCGGCTTCTTGGTGCTGGTGCCCTTGCGCGCCGCCCGGGACGCGCGGTCGAGCGCCTTCTTGCGGCGCTCGGTCTCCATCACCTTGGGATCGACGGGCGGCGCCGCCACCGCGGCGTCGGCCAGCGGGGCGGACTGCACGGTGGTCTTGCCGCCGTCCTTGCCACCGGAGTCCCCGGTGAAGGCGAACGCCGCGACCGCACCACCGCCGACCACGACGGCCGCGCCGGTCACGACCACGGCGACCTTGACGCCGGTGCGGCGGGTCGCGCCGCCAGAGCGGCCCGAGCCGCCCGGAGTCGCGGAACCGCCGCCGCCGGCACGGCGCGGGGCACGGGACCGGGAGCCACCACCCGAACGGCGTGAACGGCCCGCTCGCGCCGGACGGGACGGACCGGACGGGGAACCGCTGGAGATCTCGTCATGGGCCTCGGCGGGGCCGTCAGGGCCCGCCGGGCCCATCTGGTCCATCGCGCCGGGCTGCGGCGACCCTGCGGGGAAAGCGGGGAAGGAGGCGGTGCCGCCCTGGGCGGGGCCCTCGGCGGGACCGCCGGCGAACGGACCACCGGCGACCTTGACGTCGTCCTCTGGCCGAGCCGCGGGCATCAGCGGCTCCTGGGAGTCAAAGCTCTGTCGATCGTCTCGCCTAGGGGACCCGTGATGGTCTCCGAACAAGGCGGTCCTTCCGACGGTCGCACGCGCATGGACGCGCATGCGAGCTGGTTCCACCCCTGGACCGGCCACCGCCCGGCTGTGGACGGTCCCGGACCTGGAGGGCGTCGCGCCGGCCGGACGTCGTTCAGGGGTGCCCGGCGGACCCGCACCGCTCTGGGGGTGCTTACGAGGACACACAATGCCCGAGTCGGAGGGATGGTCCGCAACCTGAACGAGACAATTGTTCGCGATGGGGCTGTTGTTACCGTGACGAGAACAATGCCCAATCTGCGATGAGACCTGGGATTCCTTGCCATTCCGGCCAGGTTTGTGACTTTCGCCACACTCGCACCCAGTGAGGTTTGATGATCACAGTGCGTGCGGGCTCTTTACGCCCTGAGCGGAAACGCCCCGGCGTCCGGCCATAGAACCGGCCGGATCCCCGGGGCGCCGCGCGCGGCCCGGGCCCGCACCGGGGCCCGGGCCGCGCTCAGAACGCACTCAGAACACGTGTCAGCCGCCGACGTCGCCGAGCATGTCGGTGACCAGGGCCGCGATCGGCGAACGCTCCGACCGGGTCAGCGTCACATGCGCGAACAGCGGATGCCCCTTGAGCCGCTCGACCACCGCGGCGACGCCGTCGTGCCGGCCGACCCGGAGGTTGTCACGCTGCGCCACGTCGTGGGTGAGCACGACGCGCGAGCCGGACCCGATCCGCGACAGGACGGTCAGCAGCACGCCCCGCTCCAGCGACTGCGCCTCGTCGACGATGACGAACGCGTCGTGCAGCGACCGTCCGCGGATGTGGGTGAGCGGCAGCACCTCCAACATGCCACGCTCCAAAACCTCGTCGATCACTTCCGGCGAGGACACCGCGGACAGCGTGTCGTAGACGGCCTGGGCCCACGGCGACATCTTCTCGTTCTCGGACCCGGGCAGGTAGCCGAGCTCCTGCCCGCCGACCGCGTACAGCGGCCGGAACACCACGACCTTGCGGTGCCGGCGGCGCTCCAGCACCGCCTCCAGGCCCGCGCACAGCGCCAGGGCGGACTTACCGGTGCCGGCCCGGCCGCCGAGCGAGACGATGCCGATGTCCTCGTCCATGAGCAGGTCGAGCGCGATCCGCTGCTCGGCGGACCGGCCGCGCAGCCCGAAGACCTCACGGTCGCCGCGGACCAGCCGCACCGACTTGTCGGGCTGCACCCGGCCGAGCGCCGAGCCGCGCTCCGACAGCAGCCGCAGGCCGGTGTGGCAGGGCAGCTCGCGCGCCTCGTCCAGCTCGGACCGGCCGCCGTCGTACAGCTCCTCGATGTCGCCCGCCGGGACCTCCAGCTCGCGGATGCCGGTCCAGCCGGACTCGACCACCGCCAGCTCGGCCCGGTACTCCTCGGCCGTCAGCCCCACCGCGGACGCCTTCACCCGCATCGGCAGGTCCTTGGAGACCAGCACCACGTCGCGGCCCTCGGCGGCGAGCCAGGCCGCCACCGACAGGATCCTGGTGTCGTTGTCGCCGAGCCGGAACCCGTCGGGCAGGACGGACGGGTCGGCGTGGTTGAGCTCCACCCTGAGCGTGCCGCCCTGCTCTCCGAGCGGCAGGGCCTCGTCCAGCCGGCCGTGCTCCAGCCGGAGGTCGTCCAGCGTGCGCAGGGCCTGCCGGGCGAAGTAGCCGAGCTCCGGATGGTGCCGCTTGGCCTCGAGTTCGGAGATGACGACGATGGGGAGTACGACCTCGTGCTCGGCGAACCGGGTCATCGCCCCGGGATCGGCGAGCAGAACGCTGGTGTCGAGGACGTACGTGCGCCGGTCCGGAACAGGCGTTCCGGAGAGGATCCCAGGGGCGGGACGGCGCGCGGAGGTTGTGGCCACTCGATCTCCCTGATGCTGAGGGAACTGCCGGTGGCGCCGCAGTCCGCCCCCATCCGGCCGCGGACCCCGTGACGGGGGCGGCCTGGGGCGGTGATCAGGAGATCGTCAGGTACCGAAGCGCCGGTGCCGCGCGGCATAGGAGCGGATCGCCCGGAGGAAGTCGACCTTGCGGAAGTCCGGCCAGTGGACCTCGCAGAAGTAGAACTCCGAGTGGGCGCTCTGCCAGAGCATGAAGCCGGAGAGACGCTGCTCCCCCGACGTTCGGATGACCAGTTCCGGGTCCGGCTGGCCGCGCGTGTAGAGATGCTCCGCGATGTGCTCGACGTCGAGGACCTCGGCGAGTTCCTCGATGCTGGTGCCACGACTCGCCTGCTCGATGAGCAGAGAGCGCACCGCATCAGCGATCTCACGCCTACCTCCATACCCAACGGCGACGTTCACAATCAGGCCGGGGGCATCGGATGTCGCTTCCGCGGCATCTTTAAGGACTCGGGCGGTTTTGTCGGGGAGGAGGTCGAGCGCGCCCACCGGCTTGACGTGCCAGCCGTCGGTGGCGAGCCGGGTGACGGTGTTCTCGATGATCTCCAGCAGCGGTTCCAGCTCGTTGGCGGCCCGGTTGAGGTTGTCGGTGGACAGCAGCCAGAGCGTGACCACCTCGACCCTGGCCTCGGTGCACCAGTGCAGCAGCTCGGTGATCTTGTCGGCGCCGGCCCGGTGCCCGGTGTTGACGTCGGCCAGCCCGAGTGACCTGGCCCAGCGCCGGTTGCCGTCCAGGATGACGCCGACGTGCCGCGGGGTGATGTCGGTCGGCAGGGACGCCTCGACCCGGCGCTCGTACATCCGGTAGGCGACGTCGCGGACCGCCCCGTACGGCTTGCTGCGGCGGATCGCGGAGGTCAGGCCCCCGCCTCCGGACGGGTCACGGCGTACCCCGTCACGCCGCGAGCCGCGAGCCATCCCACTGCGCCGAACCCCCATGCGGGCTTCCCTTCGAGCGACCGTCCCTGACGGGAACGACCGCCTAATTATGGCCCGGCCGGGACACTTCTCCCACCGATATGGTCAGGTCCGCACTACCCGGACGGTGACCGGATACGCACCGCCCGGCCGGTGTCCACTTCCGGCCGGCGGCTACCGGCCGTGGTGGTCGCGGTAGCCGGCACCGGCCCGCTCGGCCTCGGCGAGGACCTCGGCGAGGAATCCGGCCAGCTCGGACGAGGTGAGCACCGCGCGGACGCCGCGTCCGCCCGCGCCCCAGGCGTCGAGCACCGCCCGCCGCGCCACCCGCCAGCTCCCCGAGGCCGACTGCTGCGGGCCGACCCACATCGACGAGGTGCGCAGGGCGCAGCGCAGTTCGCCGGTGCTCACCAGGTCGCCGCGGTCGCGGTAGCGGAACGCGAACAGCTCGGGCTCGCGCGCCGCGCCGCCGTGCTGGGGGTCGGGGAAGCGGTCGTCGGGATCGGGCCACCGGGTCGCCTGCGGCGAGCTCTCGGCCCTGGCCTCGGCGACCCGCCCGGCGAGCCCGGCCAGGAAGTAGCCGCAGCGCTCCCCCACCGAGCCGAACGAGTCGCCGTCCCGGCGCAGCTCCAGCGTCACCTCGAACGGGTTGCCGCCCCGGTCGACGGAGGCGACCGGCACGACCGCCAGGGACGAGCCGTCCAGGCAGCGCAGGCCCCTCACCCGGGGCCCGCCTCCTCGGCGGCACCGGCGTCCGTGCGGCCCGGTCGGGCCCAATCTGCCATGCATGGCACATTAGGCCAGGTCAACACCATGATCACACCCACGGGTGCTTGTGATCACGTAATACTCCGGGCCCGGGGTCAGGGCGTCGGGCCGGCGGCGCGGGCGCGCTCGACGTACTCCAGGGCGGTGCGCAGCTCGCCGAGCCACTCGTCGGTGTTGGTGCCGACCAGCCGCACGCACCAGGCCAGCGCGTCGCTGCGGCTGCGGGCGACGCCGGCGTCGACGAGGGTGTCCAGGACGCGGCGCTCGGGCTGGCGCAGCCGGGTCATCACCGGCACCGACAGCGTGGTGAACATCTCGCGCTGGTCGCCGCACGCGCCGCCCCAGGAGACCTTGTGGCCGAACCGGTGCTCGGCCTCGCGCGCGATGGCGATGCGCTGGTCGCGGGTGTCCTCGCGGAAGCGCTGGATGTGGCCGGCCAGCACGGCATTCCGCTCGGCCGGCGAGACGTCCCCGGTCGCGGCGGGCTCGGGCAGGCGGCCGACGACGCTGACCTCTTCGCGGTCGAGGACGACGTCCGGCGGGCCCTCGAACCAGCCTTCGGGAAGCCGGCCGGAGAACCAGCCACGGATCTGCTCCACCGCTTCGGTCGTAGTCATGTAATCAAAATTACAGCCTGCCCGCGCCCCTGAGAAGTCCCGGCCCGAATTGACAGTCCGAATCTTTTGAGAGTTACTTTCATTAGAAATTATCACTCAAAGGATGGCGACTCCCATGAGCGTTCCGGACAACCGGCGGTGGTGGGGCCTGGGCGCGCTCGCGTTCGCCCTGCTGGCCCTCGGGTTCGACATGACGATCCTGAACGTGGCGCTCACCACGCTCTCCGAAGACCTGCACGCGAGCACCAGCCAGCTCCAGTGGATCGTCGACGCGTACGTGCTGGTGTTCGCGGCCCTGCTGCTGCCCGCCGGGCTGCTCGGCGACCGGTTCGGCCGCAAGCGGCTGCTGCTGGCGGGCATGGTGATCTTCGGGGCGGCGTCCCTCGGCGGCGCGCTGGCGGACGGTCCCGGTGGGATCATCGTCGCCCGCGCGGTGATGGGCATCGGCGCGGCGATCATCACGCCGCTGTCGATGTCGCTGCTCCCGGCGGTGTTCCCGCCCGAGGAGCGGACCCGGGCGGTGGCGGTCTGGTCGGCCGCGATGGCCCTCGGGCTGCCGCTCGGCCCGCTGCTCGGCGGCTGGCTGCTCGAGCACTTCTGGTGGGGCTCGATCTTCCTGATCAACGTCCCGGTGGTCGCGATCGCCGCTGTCGCGGTCGCGTTCCTGCTGCCCGAATCGCGCGACCCGTCCGCGCCCCGGGTGGACTGGCCGGGCTCGGTGCTGTCGATGGGCGGGCTGGCCGGGCTGGTGTACGGGGTGACCGAGGGCCCGGCGCGGGGCTGGACCGACCCGGTGGTACCGGGCGCGATCGCCGGCGGACTGGTCCTGCTGGCCTGCTTCGTGGGGTGGGAACGGCGCATGGACCAACCGATGATGGACGTCGGCCTGTTCCGCGACCGCACGTTCCTGTGGGCGGTCGCCGCGGGCGTCCTCGGAACGCTGGTGATGTCGGGGACGCTGTTCGTGCTCCCGCAGTACCTCCAGGTCATCCAGGGGAACAGCGTGTTCGGCACCGGCCTGCGGCTGATCCCGATGCTGCTGGGGCTGATGGCCGGCGGCCTCGCGACCGACCGGCTGTCGGCCCGGACCGGCAACAAGGCGATCACCGTCGCCGGGCTGTTCGTCCTGGCCGCGGGGCTCGGCATCGGGGCGCTGACCGGCGTCGGCGACTCCTACACGTTCACCGGCGCGTGGCTCGGCGTGCTCGGGCTCGGCATCGGCCTGACCATGGTCCCGGCGATGGACACGGTGCTGGGGACACTGCCCGAGAACCAGATGGGGCGGGGGTCGGGCCTGGTCCAGACGCTGCGGCAGACGGGCGGCGCGCTCGGCATCGCGGGCCTCGGCAGCCTGCTGTCGTCGATCTACCGCGACCGGCTCGAGACCGGCAGCCTGCCGGGGACGGGCACGGGCGGCGCCGCCGGCGAGGCGGCGAACGCGGCGGCGGAAACGGCGCGCGGCTCGCTCGGCGGGGCCGCCGCCGTCGCGGGACGGCTGGGCGACGGCGCGCTGATGGCCTCCGCCCGGGACGCCTACGTCGGCGGGATGGGCGCCACGCTGACGGCGTGCGCGGTCGCGGCGCTGGCCACGGCTGTGCTCGTCTGGGTCTTCGCACCCGGACGGCGGACGGAGCGTGCGGCACCCGCCGGGGATGGCAGAGAATCGATCCATGAGCACGCCGCTTCCTGAGCAGCCCATCGAACGTCTGCACGACCGCCTGGCGCGGCTGCCGCTGCGGGAGCGTAAGAAGCTGAAGACCCGGAGGGCGATCCAGCACCACGCCCTCCGGCTCTTCGACGCCCAGGGCTACGACGCGACCACCGTGGAGCAGATCGCCGACGCCGCCGAGATCTCGCCGAGCACGTTCTTCCGCTACTTCCCCACCAAGGAGGACGTGGTGATCACCGACGAGTGGGATCCGATCATGGCCGAGGTGCTCCGCGGCCAGCCCCCCGGACTCAGCGCGATCGAGGCGCTGCGCGCGACGTTCCGTGAGCTGTTCCCCCAGATGTTCGAGCTGGACCTGGAGGCGATCACGATCCGGGTCCGGCTCACCGCGACGGAGCCCGCGCTGCGCGCCCGCACGTTCATCTCGCTGCGCGAGGGCACCCACCTGGTGCTGCGGGAGATCCTCGCCGAGCGGGTCGGCCGGCCGGAGGACGATTCCGACGTGGAAACGTTCACCTGGGCGGTGCTGGGCGTGCTCCAGTCGGCCATGTACGCGTGGGTGGCCGCTTATCCGGCCCTCGACCTTTCGGAACTGGTCGACCACAACCTGGAGTTCCTCGGCGCCGGCTGCCCCCTCTGACGCCCGGAGGGACGGCCTGAGCGGACGGGCCGGGCCGGGCGAGGGTCAGCCGGCGATCCCGGCGGCGTGCCGCGGGTTGACCCGGACGGCGCCCTTCATGTTGCGCGTGTAGACGTTCTGGATCTGCACGACGGTGCCGCGGCGCGGGGCGGCGAGCATCTTGCCCTTGCCCAGGTAGAGCGCGATGTGCGAGATGTAGCCGGGCGCGGTCGGGTCGTTCGCCCAGATGAGCATGTCGCCGGGCTGCGCCTTGGAGTAGGGCACCACCCATCCGGCGCGGGCCTGGTCGGCGGCCACCCGGGGGAGCTTGATGCCCGCGCGGGCGAACGCGTACTGCATCAGGCCGGAGCAGTCGTAGCCGCCCTCGGCCTCGGACTCCCCGCCCCACACGTAGGGCCAGCCGAGCCGGCTGTAGGCGGCGCGGATCACCGTCTGGACCTGCTGGGCGGTCATCACCTGGCCGCGCGCGGCGGGCGGGGTCTTGCCGGTTCCGGTTCCGGCTCCGGCTCCGCCTCCGGTCGCGGGGGCGTCGATCTCGGGATTGACCTCGACGGCCTTGGCGCCCTTGGGCAGCACCTTGCGGAGCTTCTTGACGAACTCGGCGGGCCGGGTCTTCGGCACACTGATCAGCAGCGCGTTCGAGGTGGGCATGCCGAGCGCCTGCGCGGCGGTATGCGAGATCACCGCGTCCACATCGCCGACGCCCATCGTGGCGTACGCGCCGACGCGCAGCTCGGACTGCCGGTCCTTGCCGCCGACCGGGATGCGGCTGCCGAGCTGGACGCCGCCGTCGCTGCCCATGGTGAAGGAGATGGCCACGTCGCCGCCCGCCACGTTGCGCCACAGCGCGTCGGACTGGGCGGTGGGCTTGGGCGTGTAGTTGCGGAAGGTGGACGGGTCGACGCCCAGCAGGCCGACCCGCTTGCCCGCGACCATGCCCTGCACGGCGTCGACGACCTCGACGCCCTGCACCCCCTTGGCCTTGCGGATCCGCCCGGCCAGGTCGGCGGGCAGCGCGGACGGCGCGGCCACCATGACGTGCGGGGTGAGGCGCTTGCCGAGCGGCGCCACCGCGGCCGGCGAGAGCTGGGTGCTGCCGGATGCGGCCACGAACCGGGCCCGTTTGTCGGGCGTGGCCTGGGGCGGCGTCGCGGGCGGCCCGGATTCGCGCGCCACCAGCACCGCCACGTTGACCGACAGCGTGGTCAGCACCGAAACGCCGATGATCGTCGGAAGCACCCGGCGGTTCGGCTTGCGCACGGCAACACTCCACTCGTTGTTCGGCCTGTCCGCTTGCACGACTTCGACCGAGATGCTCGATCATCGTCCAAATACCCGACGCGTCAGGGGCCACCCCGGTTTACCGGGCTGATTTCAGTCAGCGGCCCCTCAGCTACTCATTGGTAACACCAGCGACCCGGGGAGATCAAGGTCACAGCGCCACAAAGTAGACTTCCGCTCCAATTACTCGCGCCCTACTCGGCCAGCTCGCGAGTGAGGCCGGCCGGGGTCGTGACCGGCAATCGGCAGGTGAAGCCGCGGCAGACGTAAGCCGCCGGGGCGCCGTCGACCGGCCCGCGTCCGTCCAGCAGCGGGACACCGGCGGCGCCGGGCGCGCCGACGCTCACCACCGCTCCGGGACTCACCGCCATCAGCGCGGTGCGGTGCAGGGCCCGAGTGCGCTCGTCGCCCGGCTCGCCGACGATGGCGATCTCCAGCGGCCCGCTCGCGTACGCCTCGGCGCCCGCCAGGCCCCAGCCGGCGAACCGGGCGTGCTCGGCGGCCAGCAGCGTGGCGGGGGCGAGCGCCGTGCCCGCCGCCTCCCGGTGCGGGATCGAGCCGGTCAGCGCCGCGTACGACAGCAGCGCCCCGGCCGCGGCGAACTGGCCGGACGGGGTCGCGTTGTCGGTCGGGTCCTGCGGGCGCCGGAACAGGCGTTCAGCATCGTCGGCCGTGTCGTAGAAGCCGCCGGCGCCGTCGCCGAACCGTTCGAGCACGGTGTCGAGCAGCGCCCCTGCCAGGTGCACGTGTTCGGCGTCGCCGGTCACGCTGTGCAGGGCCAGCAGCCCCTCGGACACGTCGGCGTAGTCCTCCAAAACACCCGTGTTCGCCCCAGCGGACCCGTCGCGCGACGTCCTGACGAGCCGGCCGCCATGGGCGTGGAGGTCGGCGATGAGCGCGGCGACCTCTTCCGCTGCGGCGACGAGGTCCGGACGGTCGAAAAGGGCTCCGCACTCTGCGAGCGCCGCAACCGCCAGCCCGTTCCAGGCGGCCACCACCTTGTCGTCTCGCGCGGGCGGCACCCGCTCAGCACGGGACGCGAGGAGCGCCCCACGGACGCGCTCATAGCGTTCGAGGTCTTCAGGGTCGCGCAGGAGTTGCAGGACGGAACTGCCGTGTTCGAACGTCCCCGCATCGGTCACCTCGAAGAGACTGGCCGCATAGGCGCCGTCCTCCTCGCCGAGTACGTTCCGCAGCTCCTCGGGCGTCCAGACGTAGTACCTGCCCTCCACGCCCTCGCTGTCGGCGTCGAGGGCCGACGCCAGCCCGCCCTGCGGCGTGCGGAGGTCGCGCAGCATCCAGTCGCACGTCTCCAGCGCGATCCGGCGCGCGAACGGGTCGCCGGTCAGCCGCCACCAGTGCGCGTACACCCTGGCCAGCAGCGCGTTGTCGTACAGCATCTTCTCGAAGTGCGGGACGACCCACGACGCGTCCACCGAGTACCGGGCGAAGCCGCCGCCGAGCTGGTCGTACATGCCGCCGCGCGCCATCGCCCCGAGGGTGTGGCCCGCCATCGTGAGCGCCTCGGGATCCTGCGTGCGCGCGTGGTGCCGCAGGAGGAACTCCAGCGCCATCGACGGCGGGAACTTGGGCGCGCCCCCGAACCCGCCGCGCGCGGCGTCGTACGAGCCCGCCAGCGCCTTCACGGCACCGGCCAGGAGGTCCACCCCCGGCGGTTCCGACCCGCCGCTCAACGCGGGCGCGCGTGAGGTGAGCGCCGCGACGATCTGCTGCCCCTGGCCGTCCACCTCGTCGCGCTGGTCGGTCCACGCCTTCCCTACGGCGCGCAGCAGCGTCTGGAACTGCGGCCTGGGGAAATAGGTACCGCAGTAGAACGGGTGGCCGTCCGGCGTCATGAACACCGTCATCGGCCAGCCGCCCTGGCCCGTCATGGCCTGCGTGGCCTCCATGTAGACGGCGTCGATGTCGGGCCGTTCCTCGCGGTCGACCTTGACGCTGACGAACAGCTCGTTCATCAGCCGCGCGGTCTCGCCGTCCTCGAACGACTCGTGCGCCATCACGTGGCACCAGTGGCAGGCCGCGTATCCGACCGACAGCAGGACGGGCACGTCCCTGCGTCTCGCCTCGGCGAAGGCCGCGTCGCTCCACTCCCACCAGTCCACCGGGTTGCCGGCGTGCTGGAGCAGGTACGGGCTCGTCGCGTCCTTGAGGCGGTTCATGCCCCCGATCCTGCCCGATCGGGGGCACCGCTCACCCCTTCGCGGCCAGGTCGGCGAGAGCGGACTCGATGGCGCGGTGGAACGTCGGGTATGCGTAGATCATCTCGCGCAGCCCGGCGATGGGCGCCTCGGCGTGCACGGCGACGGCGAGGGCGCCGAGGACCTCGCCGCCCGCCGGTCCCATCGCGGTGGCGCCGACCAGCACGCCCCACTCGACGTCCTCGACGAGCTTGACGAACCCGTCGTTGCCGGCCTTGTGGATCCAGCCGCGGGCCGTCTCGGGGATCCGCGCGAACCCGGTCCGGACGGGCAGGTTCTGGTCGCGGGCCTGCGCCTCGGTGAGGCCGACCACGCCGACCTCCGGGTCGGTGAACGTCACGCGCGGCACGGCCCGGTAGGCGGCGCGCGGCCCCTCCTCGCCCAGGATGTCGCGGACGGCGACGCGGCTCTGGTACATCGAGACGTGCGTGAACGCGCCCATGCCGGTGATGTCGCCGATCGCCCAGAGGCCCTCGGCCGCACGCAGCCGCCCGTCCACCTCGATCGTCCGCGCGGTGTCGTCCAGCCCGGCGGCGGCCAGGCCCAGGGCCTTGAAGTCGGTGCGGCGGCCCGTCGCGACCAGCAGGCGGTCGCCGGTCAGCTTCTCGTCGCCCACGCGCAGGGCGAACACGCCGTCCTCATGGGCGGCCCCGGTCACCTTCGCGCCCGTCCGGACCGTGATCCCCTCGCGTTCGAAGACCTCCGCGAGGAGCGCGCCCACCTCCGGCTCCTCCCGGGCGAGCAGCCGGTCGCCGGCCTCCACGATCGTGACGCGGCTGCCGAACCGGGCGAAGACCTGCGCCATCTCCACGCCGACCGCGCCGCCGCCGAGCACCAGCAGCGACCCGGGCACCTCGGCCGCCCGGACCGCCTCCCGGTTCGTCCAGTACGGGGTGCCGGCGAGCCCGTCGATCGGGGGCGCGGCAGGGTCGGTCCCGGTGCCGAGCAGCACGCCGCGGGACGCCCGGAACACCCGCTCGCCCACGGTGACCTCGCGGGGCGCGGTGATCCGCCCGCGGCCCCGCACGAGGGTGACGCCGCGGCCGGTGAGCCGGTCGGCGGCGACGGTGTCGTCCCAGTCGCCGGTCGCCTCCTCCCGGATCCGCGCGGCGACCGGCCCCCAGTCGGGTCGCACGTCGGCCCCGCCCGCCATCCCCGGGACGCGGCGGCCATCGGCCAGCAGTCCGGCGGCGCGGACCATCATCTTGGTCGGCACGCACGCGTAGTAGGGGCATTCACCGCCGACCAGGCGCGACTCCACGCCGACGACCGACAACCCCGCCTCGGCCAGCCGCCCGGCGGCCTCCTCGCCCCCGGGGCCGAGCCCGATCACCACGACATCGACGTCTTCAGCCATGACCTCAGCCTGCCCCGCCTGATCACCCGCATACCCTCAGCGGCGCCGCCGGGGCAGCGGGACGACGTCCAGGTCGTGCGCGAGGACGGTGTCGCCGTCGAACGCGGCGGCGGCCTGCTCCAGGAAGCGCGGCTCGTCGCCCGCCCGGTACCGCTCGGAGAAGTGGGTCAGGACGAGACGCCGCACGCCGCTCTCCGCCGCGATCCCCGCCGCCTGCCGCGCGGTGAGGTGGCCGTACTCCTCGGCCATGCCCGCCTCCTCGTCCAGGAAGGTGGACTCGACGACCAGCAGGTCGACGCCCTCGGCCAGTTCACGGGCACCGTCGCACAGCCGCGTGTCCATGATGAACGCGACCTTCTGGCCCGGCCGGTGGACGCCGCACTCCTCCAGGGTGACCGTCCGCCCGTCCGGGGTGGTCACGCGCCCGTCCTCCAGGAGCCGCCGTACGAGCGGCCCTCTGACACCACGGGCCTCCAGCTCGGCGGGCACCATCGTCACGCCGTCGGGCTCCTCCAACCGGTAGCCGTACGCCTCTACCGGGTGCGACAGCCGCTGAGCGGTCAAGCTGAACGGGGCGCCTCCTGTGGGGAGGACCATCCGTTCACCCGAGAGGGGCTGATCCCGGATCACATCGGTGCCGCGGGACGCGGTGGCGTGCCGGAGCCGTTCCCAGTAGGCCGCGCCGCTAGCGGGGAACGCGGCGTTCACCTTGTGCTGTACGCCGTCCCGCGCGATCCGCTGCACCACCCCCGGGACGCCTAGGCAGTGGTCCCCATGGAAGTGCGTCACGCAGACCCAGTTCACGTCGTTCGCAGAGACTCCGGCGTGGGCCATCTGCCGCTGCGTCCCCTCGCCGGGGTCGAACAGCAGGCCGTACCCGTCCCAGCGCAGCAGGTATCCGTTCTGGTTGCGGGCCTTGGTGGGCACCGCGCTGGCGGTGCCGAGGACG
This sequence comes from Spirillospora sp. NBC_01491, assembly GCF_036227065.1. Lineage (GTDB taxonomy): Bacteria > Actinomycetota > Actinomycetes > Streptosporangiales > Streptosporangiaceae > Spirillospora > Spirillospora xylanilytica. Next base: position 6,409,737 of record NZ_CP109432.1, on the reverse strand, counting down.
ACGAGTTCGCGAACCGACATCCCCCCATGGTGCCGTCCCGCCGGTGGGAGCGGCCCTCCCCGCGGACCGAACCGAACGCTATTCTGGCGCGGGCGCGCCGATCAGAGGAGAGCCATGGGCAGCAAGCGGGACAAGATCAAGATGAGCCCGGCGGAGGTCGGCGCGTTCCTCGCCGACAGCTTCAAGGTCCAGGTCGCGACCGTCGGCAAGGAGGGCGAGCCGCACCTGGTCACGATGTTCTACACGCTGCTGGACGGCCGGATCGCCTTCTCCACCTACAAGGCGTCCCAGAAGGTGCTGAACCTGCGCCGCGACCCCACCATGACCTGCCTGGTCGAGGACGGCTCGGAGTACGGCGAGCTGCGCGGCGTCGCGCTGTACGGCAAGGGCCGCGTCATCGAGGACCCGGACGTCCGGCTCAAGGTCGGCGCCGTGGTCGGCTCCCGCCTCGCCGGGCTGCCGGTCCCCGAGCTCGGCGCCCCGCTCGACCCCGCGTTCGCCGCGGGCATCGAGCAGGCGATGGCCAAGCGGGTCCTGATCGTGATGGAGCCCGACCGCACCGTGAGCTGGGACCACCGCAAGGCCTGACCACCGCAAGGTGTCTCGCCCGGGTCGCGGCCGTCCTGCACCCCGGCAGCCGGCACCTGCACGGCCGCCCCTCGGCCGTCCACGACCACCCGCCCCGGGACCTCCCGGCCAAGCTGCTGATCCGGCTGGCCGCCCGGACCTACACCGTCTCCATCCGGGCGGCCACGCCCGCCGCCCTGGGGCTGCCGAGCGACTCGTAGAGCGGGCGGGCCTCGGCCAGCGCGGCCCGCTCGGCGTCCGGGTCGCGGCGGAGCCGGGCCGCGTCGGCGAGGTGGCACCACAGGTCGGCCTGCTGCTCGGCCGCCCGCTCGGCCCGCATGATCTCCAGCGCCTGGCCGAAGAAGTTGACCGCCGCGTCCGGCCGGTCCCGCCGCAGGTACTCCTGCCCGAGGCTGGTCAGGGCCCGGCCCCGGTTGTAGCGATCGGGTTCGGCGAGCGCGACGAACGCGTCGGGCAGTGGCTCCAGCAGCTCCAGCGCCCGGTCCCGGTCGCCCACGCCGCTGAGGGCGCGGCCGAGATGGTGCCGGGCGAGCAGGATCGCGTGCGGGTCGCCGGTCTCCCTCACCAGCCGCACATTCGTCTCCAGTGCCTCGGCGGCCTCGTCCCAGCGCTCCTGTCCCAGCAGCTCCAGCCCGAGCGACTCCACCGCCGTGGCCTCGCCCTGCCGGTGCCCGGCGGCGCGTGCCGCGTCACGCGCGGCGGTGTACTCGCGGACGGCCTCGTCCACCCGGTGCCGGCCGGCCAGCGCGGACCCGAGCTGCGTCCGCATCCGCGCCTCGGCGGCCCCGTCCCCGCAGCGGACGGCCGACTCGACGCCGAGCTCGTGCGTGTCGATCCAGTCGCGGTAGTGCTTGCGCAGGAAGTAGAAGTACCAGAGGGCCTCGCACAGCCACCAGACGTGCTCGTCCCACCCGCGCGCGTGCGCGGCCTCGACGGCGGCACGCAGGTTCTCACGCTCCGCGTCCAGCCACTCCCACGCGTCGGCCTTCCCCGCGAGCGGGCGGACGCCGTCGTACGCGGGCCCGAGCCGCCACCGTCCGGGACCGAGCGTGCGGTCGGCCGCCGCCGCCCCGGCGAGATAGAAGTCCAGGACGCCGCGCAGCGCCGCGTCGCGGCCGTCCTGCGTCTCGTCCCGCTCCGCGCACTCCCGCGCGTACACCCGCAGCAGGTCGTGCAGCCGGAACCGGCCGTCGCCGGTCTCCTCGACGAGATGCCCGTCGACGAGCAGGTCCAGCAGGTCCGCGGTGTCCTCCACGGTCCGGCCGGCGAGCGCGGCGGCGGCGTCGATGCCCATGCCGCCGCCGGGATGCAGGCCGAGCAGCCGGAAGAGCCGCGCGGCCTCCGGGGACAGCTCACGGTAGGAGTCCTCGAATTTGGCGCGCACGTCGTCGTCCTCCCCGGCCCGGAAGACGTCCAACCCGGCCCGGCGTCCACCGACACCGCCAGCGGTTCGACGGCCGAGTCGAGGTCCAGCGGGTCGAGCGGCACCGTCCGCGCGCCGTCGCGCAGCAGCCCGGCCAGCCTCCGGCGGCTGGTCACCATCACCACGCAGCCGCCGGACGCCGCCCGCCCCGGACACCTCGATGAGCGGAGTGGACGCGTACACCCGTCCCGCCAGCTCGTTCCGGCCCACGATCCGCCGGCATCCCTTACGCGGCAGGCGATTCCGGACGTCTGGCGCAAGTCTCTCCGGAGCAGCAGCGAGGGCAACTGCGTGGAGGTCGCGGACGTCCAGACTGCGATCGCCGTGCGCGACTCAAAGGACCCGGACGGCCCGTGCCTTGTGGTCACTCGGGCCCACTGGGGCAGGCTCGTCGGGCGGGCGAAGCGCGGGGTGTACGACGGCGGTTGAGCGGACGGTCGTCGGGGCCGTCCGCAGGGCGTCGGAGTGGGTCAGGCGTCGCCGTCGGCGGGCTTGGGGCTCGCCGACTCAGCCGTGGCCTTGGCAGGTTCGGCGGCGGCCTTGGCCTCCTGGGCGCGTTCCCATGCCTGCTGCTTGAGATCGGCCTCCTTGGGGGCCTGGATCTTCTTCATCTGCTTGTTCATCGACCTGACCAGCAGCACCGTCGCCACGGCCAGGGCCACGAAGACCCCGAAGCCGAGGAAGCCCGGGGACACCGTGTCGTCGTTGAGGGGGATCGCGCTGAGGGGGGCTGCGAGGGACAACATCTACAGAGACACCTTCTCCCGAATACCGGCGAACAGATCGTCCTCCGGCAGTTCGGTGTCGACCAGGGACCTGGCCAAATGGTAGTCCTCGGTCGGCCAGGCCTCGCGCTGGACGTCCATCGGGACGGCGAACCATGATCCGTTAGGGTCGATCTGGGTCGCGTGCGCGAGCAGCGCCCGGTCCCTGACCTCGAAGAACTCGCCGCACGGGACGCGGGTGGTGACCGTCCAGCGGGCGGGCGGGGCGTCCTCGAACCGCTTGAGCCAGTCGGCGTAGGGCGACTCCAGCCCGGCGGTCTCCATCGCGGTGTGCAGCGCGACGATGCGCTCCTGGCTGAAGGTCATGTGGTAGTAGAGCTTGGACGGCTGCCAGGGCTCGCCCGTCCCCGGGTAGCGCTCGGGGTCGCCGGCCGCCTCGAACGCCTCCACCGACACCTCGTGGCACTTCACGTGGTCGGGGTGCGGGTAGCCGCCGATCTCGTCATAGGTGAGGATCACGTGCGGGCGGAACTCGCGGACGGCCCGGACCAGCGGCTCGGTGGCGGACTCGAGCGGCTCCAGCGCGAAGCAGCCCGCGGGCAGCGGGGGCAGCGGGTCGCCCTCGGGGAAACCGGAGTCGACGAACCCGAGCCAGCGCTGCTCGACACCGAGGATGGCGCGGGCCCGCGCCATCTCCTCCTGGCGGACCTTGGGGATGTCGGCCTTGACCTCGGGCCGGTCCATCGCCGGGTTGAGGATGTCGCCGCGTTCACCACCGGTGCACGTCACCACGAGCACCTCGACGCCTTCGGCGACGTACCTGGCCATGGTCGCCGCGCCCTTGCTGGACTCGTCGTCCGGGTGGGCGTGCACCGCCATCAGCCGCAGCGGCTCGGCGGGGCCGGACCGGTCGAGCGTCCTATCGTCGATGAGCTCGGACACCTGGGGATCTCCCTCTTGGCAATGCCATACGTACGGTGATGAGCGGACCCCGGTTCGGAGCACGCGCCTCGACAGAAGAGAATTGTCCCTGACAACGTCCGCACACCGCACGGAGATTCCCCGCCATGGCCACGAGCGTGTCAGCACAGCCGGTATCGGAGAAGCGCCGCGGAGGCCGGCTCGGCTACATCCTCATCGGCGTGCTCGCGGCCATCCTCGCCTGCGGCTGGGCCTTCGTGATGGGCCACGTCGGGCAGACGCCCGGCATCGCCTCCCAGACGATCACCTACGAGGTGCTGAGCGACTCGTCGGTCCAGCTCAAGTACTCGGTGGCCAAGCCGAAGGACGACGAGGTGCGGTGCACGGTCGACGCCTACGACACCGCGCTGGCGGTGCTCACTGAGCACGAGATCACGGTGCCGCGCGGGTCGTCCAACCTCACCCGGACCGAGAACCTGACGACCGCCAAGCGGGCCACCGGAGCCCGGGTGAGGGACTGTCACAAGGTGTGACAGCGGGCGAGAAACGCCTGGTGAAGCCGAAACGCGTTTGGCGGGTTGCGGGCGCCCGCTTCAGGGAACCTTTACCGCACACACCGGATAGGCTTGAGGTTTCACCCGGCCGCACTTCATGTCGATGTGGCGCTCTCCCTCCCCTGGGTGAGCGAGGATCGCAACATGTGGATGAGGAGTACCCGTGACCGAGACCCGCGCTGACAACGTCACCTGGCTGACCCAGGAGGCGTACGACCGGCTCAAGGCTGAGCTGGACCACCTGTCGGGGCCCGGCCGCATCGAGATCGCTCAGAAGATCGAGGCGGCGCGGGAGGAGGGTGACCTGAAGGAGAACGGCGGCTACCACGCCGCCAAGGAGGAGCAGGGCAAGATCGAGGGGCGCATCCTCCAACTCCAGAGCATCCTGGAGAACGCGCGCGTCGGCGAGGCTCCGCGGACCGAGGGCGTCGTCGGCCCCGGCATGACCGTCACGGTCGCCTTCGAGGGCGACGACGAGGAGGTCACGTTCCTGCTCGCCTCCCGCGAGGAGAGCGGAGCCCCCATTGACGTCTACTCCCCCAAGTCCCCCCTGGGTGCGGCGATCAACGGCAAGAAGGTCGGCGTGAAGGCCACCTACTCGCTGCCCAACGGGCGCGGCATGACCGTCGAGATCCTCGACGCGACCCCCTACGTGGGCGGCTGAACCCCGCCGGCCGGGCGAATCTCCGGCCCGCCGTCCCGAACCTGCGCTCCAGGCGACGGGATGGCGGGCCGTTTCGCTGTCACCGGTCCCCCGTCACGAGTCCCCGTCACGAGTCTCCGTCACGGGGCCGGGCCCGGCCCCGGATGCGGGTGTCCTCGCGGGTGCGGGCGGCCGAGCGGACCAGCGGGAGGGTGCGGAACGAGATCTGGTTGGCCAGCGAGATCACCGACGAGGCCCGCTCCACCCCCTGGACGTCCACGATCACGTCGATGACCCGCTGGAGGTCGCGGTTGCTGCGCGCCACCACGCGGCAGAGCATGTCGCCGCCGCCGGTGATGGTGTGCGCCTCGATCACCTCGGGCACCGCGGCGAGCCTTTCGGCGACCGGGTCGTGCCCGCGGGACTGGCGCAGTTGCAGCGTCACGAACGCCGTCACGCCGTAGCCGAGCGCGGCGGGCTCGATCTGCGGGCCGAAGCCCCGGATCACCCCGTGCCGGGCGAGCCGGTCGAGCCGGGCCTGGACGGTGCCGCGCGCCACCCCGAGCCGCCGGGACGCCTCCAGCACGCCGATCCGCGGCTCGGCCGAGAACAGCTCGATCAGCCTGCCGTCCAGCTCGTCGATCGCCACCCGGTCCCCTTCATGGTCATGATGTACAGGACGTCCGGTGGACTCCCGGAATGTCCGTACAGGCTGCACAGTGATCTGAACCACTCTTGCGCACTCTGTCGTCGATTGTCGAGATTAGTGGCCATGGATGATTTCCCGGTCAAGGGCATGGACGCCGTCGTCTTCGCGGTCGGCAACGCCAAGCAGGCTGCGCACTACTACTCGACCGCCTTCGGCATGCGCCGGGTGGCCTACCGCGGCCCCGAGAACGGCAGTCCCGACGAGGCGGTGCACGTGCTGGAGTCCGGGAGCGCCCGGTTCGTGTTCCGCGGACCGGTGAAGGCCGGCACCGAGCTCGGCCGGCACATCGCCGAGCACGGCGACGGCGTGGTCGACCTGGCCATCGAGGTCCCGGACGCGGAGGCGGCCTACAAGCGGGCCGTCGCCCAGGGCGCCACGGGCCTGGAGGAGCCGCACGTCCTGGAGGACGACCACGGCAAGGTCGTGGTCGCCTCGATCGCGACGTACGGGGAGACCCGGCACACCCTGGTCGACCGCGCCAACTACTCCGGCCCGTACCTGCCGGGGTTCGAGGCGGCGGACCCGCTGGTGGAACCGCCGGCCAAGCGCTACTTCCAGGCGATCGACCACTGCGTCGGCAACGTGGAGCGCATGGACGAGTGGGCCGACTACTACCACCGGGTGATGGGCTTCACCGACATGGCCGAGTTCATCGGCGCCGACATCGCCACCGAGTACTCGGCGCTGATGTCCAAGGTCGTCGCGGACGGCACCCGCAAGGTGAAGTTCCCGCTGAACGAGCCCGCCGAGGGCAAGCGCAAGTCGCAGATCGACGAGTACCTGGAGTTCTACGGCGGTCCCGGCGTGCAGCACATCGCGCTCGCCACCAACGACATCCTGGCGTCGGTGGACCAGATGCGCGCGGCCGGCGTGGAGTTCCTGGACAGCCCCGACTCCTACTACGAGGACCCCGAGCTGCGCGAGCGGATCGGCGTGGTGCGCGCCCCGATCGAGGAGCTGAAGAAGCGCCGCATCCTGGTCGACCGGGACGAGGACGGCTACCTGCTCCAGATCTTCACCAAGCCGGTCCAGGACCGTCCCACGGTGTTCTTCGAGCTGATCGAGCGGCACGGCTCGCTCGGTTTCGGCAAGGGCAACTTCAAGGCGCTGTTCGAGGCGATCGAGGCCGAGCAGGAGCGTCGAGGCAACCTCTGACCCGCCGATCGGCCGTCCCGTCCGCCCCTGGTCGCGCCATCCCGCGGCCAGGGGCGGACGGGGCCGGGTAGTGCGCGCGGCGTCCTCGAGTGAGCACAATGGGGCGGCATGACCCAGCCACCGCAGGATCCCGGCCCCTCGTCCCCCGACTGGACCTCCCCGAACGCACCCGCCGGCGACGGTCCGCCCCCGTACCAGGGGACGTTCGGCGCCGGACCGTCCGCCCCTGGACGGCCCGCGCCTCCCGTCCCCGGGCAGCCCGGCGCCCCGCATCCCGGCATCCCGCATCCCGGCCTGCCCGGACCGCCGTACCCGAGCCACCACTACGGCCCGCCCGGCCACGTCGACCCGCGCGCCCTGCTGGCGGGGCGCTGGGCCCGGCTGGGCGCCGCGCTCCTGGACGCGATCATCCTCGGGATCGTGTCCGCGCCGTTCCTCTTCCAGGCGTTCCGCTGGGACCGGATGACCGAGCTGTCCCAGCAGGGCCGGACCCCCACCATCGAGGACACCTACGACATCCCGCGGCTGATGGCCGGGTACGCGTTCACCTTCATCCTGGGGTTCGCCTACTACACCGTCCAGCACGCGCGCTGGGGCCAGACGCTCGGCAAGCGGGCGGCGGGGATCCGGGTGGTCAGGGCCGATGACCACCTCGCCGCGAGCTGGGGGCAGATCGCCGCGCGCCAGGGGCTGGTGTCCGTGCTGGCGGCGCTGACCGCCGTCCTCAACCTCGTCGGCGCGGCGGGCCTGCTGATGAGCCTGATCAGCTTGGCCGACGACGCGTGGATCCTGTGGGACGACCGGAAGCAGGCCCTGCACGACAAGGTGGGCAAGACGGTCGTGGTGAAGACGGGGCCGTGGGCCCCCAACCCGTACGCCCGGCGCTGACCGTCCCGGCCGCCGTCCCGCGCGGAAATTCTCGGCATGCCGGGGGCAAATACTCGCCCGACCCGGGCGGGACGGCGTTTGCGGGGGCGTCCCGGAGCCGACTTTGACGGCATGACGCAACCGCCGAACGACCCCGCGCCCGGGGAACAGCCGGAAGAGCAGCCCTGGCACGATCCCGGCGGTCCCGAGCGGCCTCCGGCGGGGCAGCCCGGCGGCCCGCCCCCGCCGCACGCCCAGCCGCCGCACGGCGGCGGCCAGGAAGGGCAGCAGCCGCCCTACGGCGGACAGCAGCAGCCCCCGTACGGCGGGCAGAGCCAACCGCCCTACGGCCAGGAGCAGCCGCCCTACGGCGGGCAAGGGCACCAGCCCCACGGCGGGCAGGGGCAGCAGCCTCCACCGCACCCCGGCCCGTACGGCGGTCACGGGCAGCAGCCCTATGGGGGGCTGCCCGGGTACAGCGGGGGCGCGGGCGACTACGTCGACCCCGCCGCGGGGCTGGCCAGCCGGTGGGCGCGTCTGGGGGCCGCCATCGTGGACGGCATCATCATCGGCATCGTGTGCGGGCTCCTGTCGCTGCCGTTCGTCGACTGGGGCCGGGTCTTCAACCCGCACGAGGGCGACACGTACTACTTCAACCAGGGCCAGTACACCTCCAACCTGATCGGCATCGTCATCGGCTTCCTCTACTACTGGCTGATGACCGCCAAGTGGGGGCAGACGCTCGGGAAGATGCTGCTCAGGATCCGGGTCGTCCGGGAGGAGGACGCCGGGGCGATCAGCGGCGGGCAGGCGGTCGCGCGTGCCGCGTTCTACACCGTCCTCGGCGGCATCTGCGGCTGCATCGGGCTGATCGACGTCGCCTGGATCCTCTGGGACCGGCGCAAGCAGGCGCTGCACGACAAGGTCGCGCACACCGTGGTCGTCAAGGCCGGACCCGAGGTCCCCAACCCTTATGACGGGCGCTGACCACTTTCGGCCCCTACCTTCCGAGTTGCCCAGCCTGCCCCAGCACGGGCAGGCTGGGCGGCGTGCATAAGGCCGGAAACTCGACCCGCCCAGCCCGCTCAGCCTCGCGTACCGCGTTCCGGGGGGCGGCGGGACTGACCGCCGTCGCCCTGGCGGGTTCGCTGACGGCCTGCGAGATCTCGGTGCGGAACCCGGGCTCGGGGTCGCCCGGCTCGACTGCGCCCGCCGGTCCAGCCGGGCCCGCCAGCGTCGGCGACCCCTACGTCCCCGGTGACGGCAACGGCGGCTACGACGTCCGGCACTACAAGCTGAAGCTGGCGATCACACCGCGCGCCGCCAAGGAACTGGACGCCACCGCGGAGATCACCGCGACCGCCACCGAGCGGCTCAGCCGGTTCAACCTGGACCTGAAGGGCCTGGACGTCTCGGCGGTGACGGTGGACGGGGCGGCGGCGCGGGCCCGGCACGAGGGCTCCGAGCTGGAGGTGACCGCGCCGAAGCCGGTGGGCAAGGGCGCCGAGTTCACCGTCGTCGTGCGCTATTCGGGGACGCCCAAGGCGGTGAACGATCCGGTGCTCGGCAAGTACGGCTGGATCCGCACCTCGGACGGCGTCTTCGTGGCGTGCCAGCCGAGCGGCGCGCACACCTGGTTCCCGAGCAACGACCACCCGAGCGACAAGGCCACCTTCGACTTCGAGGTCACCGTCCCGAGCGGGCTGACGGCGATCGCCAACGGCGAGCCGACCACGCCGCTGAAGGACTCCGACGGCGGGACGCCCGGCGGCCTCCCCGGCCAGCCTCCCGGGCAGAGCCCCGAGCAGCCTCCGGGCGACCTGCCCGGGGTGCCCCCCGGCGGCCCTGGCGGCCCTGGCGGCGGCGGGGAGGACCCGCCGGTCGTCCCGGCTGCGATGCGGCAGGGGGCGGGCGCGGGGGCGACGACGACCACCACGTGGCGGGTCAAGCAGCCGATGGCCACCTACCTCGCCACGGTCGACGTCGGCCGGTTCGGGGTGCGGACGGGCCACACCCGCGACGGCATCCCGATCATCACGGCGGTGGACCCGACGCTCCAGGGCGTCAGCCTGGACGCCTTCCACGCCAAGAACGCCGAGATCACCGACGAGTGGGTGCGGCGGTTCGGCCCGTACCCGTTCTCGTCCACCGGCGGGATCATCGACGACGCCTCGGTCGGCTTCGCGCTGGAGACGCAGACGCGGCCGGTGTACGGGTCGTTCGGCCTCGACGAGACGATCGTCGCGCACGAGCTGGCGCACCAGTGGTTCGGCGACAGCGTCAGCCTGAAGCGCTGGCAGGACATCTGGCTGAACGAGGGGTTCGCCACCTACGCCGAGTGGATGTGGGACGAGAAGTCCGGCGGCCAGACGGTGCAGCAGCACTTCGACGAGCTGTACCGCGACAAGGGCAACCGCGAGCTCTGGGACGCCCCCACCGGCGAGCCCGGCCGCGAGCAGATGTTCGGGCGCCCGGTGTACGACCGGGGCGGCATGACGCTGGTCGCGCTCCGCAAGAAGGTCGGCGAGGCCGAGCTCGGGACCATCCTCAAGACCTGGACCAAGGAGCGCAGGCACTCCACCGGCACCACCCAGCAGTTCATCGCCGTGGCCGAACGGGTGTCGGGGCAGAAGCTCGACGCGTTCTTCAAGGCATGGCTGTACGAGCGCGGCCGGCCCAAGCTCTGACCTGGACACGGCCAAGGCCGGGCAAAGGGCTCGCCAAGGCGCGGCCAGTCGGCGCGACGTCCGGCGGCCCGTTCATCAGCGTTGCTCTGATGAACGGGCCCTATCGACGCGTGACCGCCGTGGCGACGGCCGCGGCCCTCCTGGCATCGGCCAACGGCGTCTCGGCCGCGGCCGACTCTCCCCGACCGGCCGGTCCCCCACGACCGGTCTCTCCCCTACTACCGATCCCTGCCCCCCGTCCGGCCGCCTCCGCACCGCCGGCCCGTCCCGGCTCGGCGGGGATCGGCGACGCCTACTACCCCCGCGCGGGGAACGGCGGGTACGACGTGGCGCACTACGACGTCGCGCTCACCTACGCCGGCCGCAAGACCGGCAAGGTGGACGCCACGGTGACCATCAACGCGAGGGCGACCCGGGCCCTGTCCCGGTTCGACCTGGACTTCCGCGGCCCGAAGATCAAGGCGGTCCGGGTCGGCGGGCGCCCCGCCGCGTACCGGCGCAAGGGCCAGGAGCTGATCATCACCCCGGCGGCGGCGCTGCCCAAGGGCAGGTCGTTCAGCACCACCGTCCGCTACGCGGGCAGGCCGGGCCCGGTGCGCAACGAATCGCTCGGCACCTACGGCTGGGTGCCGACCAAGGACGGCGCGGTCGTGGTGGCCGAGCCGGACGGCGCGCCGACCTGGCTGCCGGTGAACGACCACCCCCGCGACAAGGCCACCTACGCGTTCCACCTCACCGTCCCCAAGAACCTGCGCGCGCTGGCCAACGGGCGGCCCGTCCGCACCGTCCGGCGCGGCGCCAGGACCACCTACGAGTGGGCGGAGACGTCGCCGATGGCCAGCTACCTGGCCACGGTGGCGATCGGGAGGTTCCAGGTGCGGCGCAGCCGGGCCGGGAACGTCCCGGTGATCACCGCGGTCGACCCGCGGTTCAAGCGCGCCGCGGCGTCCCTGCACGCCAACACGGTCAAGGCCGTGAGGTGGGGGACGAAGATGTTCGGGCCCTACCCGTTCGCGACCGCGGGCGGCATCGTCGACGATCCCAAGCTCGACTACGCGCTGGAGACGCAGGAGCGGCCGGTGTACGGCGGGTTCGTCCCCGACGACAACATCATCGTGCACGAGATCGCGCACCAGTGGTTCGGCGACAGCGTCAGCCTGCACGACTGGCGGGACATCTGGCTGAACGAGGGCTTCGCGACCTACGCCGAGTGGCTGTGGCACGAGCAGGGCCGGGGCGGGACGCGCAAGCCCGACCCCGCGAAGGACATCTTCCGGCGGTACGCCCGGCACCCGGCCGCGTCGCCGGTGTACACGCCGCCGCCGGGACGGCCGAAGCGCCGCGACCTGTTCGGGTTCTCGGTGTACGTGCGGGGCGCGATGTGCCTCCAGGCACTGCGCGAGAAGATCGGCGACCGGGCGTTCTTCGAGATCCTCCGGACCTGGGCGCCCGCGCGCAAGGACGGGTCCGCGACGACGCCGCAGTTCATCGCGTTCGCCGAGAAGGTGTCGGGCGAGCGGCTCGGTCCGCTGTTCACGACTTGGCTCTACACCAAGGGCAAGCCCAGGACACCGTGATCGTCCTGGCGGCGCGGGCCCGTCCCCACCCGGCCGTGACCAGCCGTGACCGGCCGCTACCGGCCGTTTCGAGACCGGATCGCGCTTGCCACCGGGATGATCACCATGAATTCTTGATCGGTACGCGACAACGGATCAGAGGCGGGGCACATGGGCAGATCTCCGAGAACGCTCGCCGCGGTGACGCTGGGCGTCACCGCGGGGCTGCTGATGACGGCGGCGGCGCCGGTCGGCGCGGCGGTCCGCTTCACCCCGGGGGCGGCGGGCGCGGGCGACCCCTACTTCCCCGACATGGGCAACGGCGGCTACGACGTGGCCCACTACGACATCGGGCTCGCCTACGACCCGGCGACCAAGGGCGTCCGGGCCACCGCGAAGATCACCGCGCGGGCCACCCAGAACCTGTCCCGGTTCGACCTGGACTTCCGCGGCCCGCTGAAGATCTCCGCGCTCCGGGTGGACGGCCGCAAGGCCGCCTACCGGCGCACCGGCGCGCAGGAACTGGTGATCACGCCGCCGCAGGGGCTGCGCAGGAACACCCGGTTCACCGTGACCGTCGACTACGCGGGCGTGCCCCAGAAGATCGACGATCCGGCGCTGGGCGTCTCGGGCTGGATCGCGACGCCCGACGGCGCGGTGATGCTCAACCAGCCGTTCGGGGCCGCCACCGTGTACCCGGTGAACGACCACCCGTCCGACAAGGCCACCTACACCTTCACGCTGACCGCGCCGAAGGGCCTCACCACACTCGCGGGCGGCGACTTGGTGGGCCACTGGTCCAAGGGCGGCTCGGCCACCACCCGCTGGGCGGTCCGGCAGCCGATGGCCAGCGAGCTGAGCATGATCGCGATCGGGCGGTACGACGTGGTCAGCGGACGGACCGGCAGCGGGTTCCCCAACATCACCGCGACCGACCGGGCGATGGCGATCTCCCCCGAGAAGGCCGGGGCGTTCCACCGGCAGACGGCGGACGTCCAGGACTTCCTGGCGTCCAGGTTCGGCCGGTACCCGTTCTCCTCGACCGGCGGCATCGTGGTCAAGGCGGGCGTGGGGTACGCGCTGGAGACCCAGGGCCGTCCCGTGCACGACCTCTCGCGGCATCCCGGCACCATCCCGTCCGGCGACCTGCTCGCGCACGAGCTGGCGCACCAGTGGTTCGGCGACAGCGTCTCGCCGGAGCGCTGGGCCGACATCTGGCTGAACGAGGGCTTCGCGACGTACGCCGAATGGCTCTACTTCGAGAAGTACGACGGCAAGCCGGTGCAGGACAGCTTCGACGAGAAGTACGCGACGCCCGCCGGCGACGACCTGTGGAAGCCCAAGACGGCCGACCCGGGCCGCGACGGGATCTTCGACGCCACGGTGTACGACCGGGGCGCGATGACCCTGCACGCGCTGCGCAAGGCCATCGGCGACAAGGCGTTCTTCCGGCTGGTGCGGGAGTGGCCGGCGCGGTACCGCCACGGCAACGCGTCCACGGCCGACTTCATCCGCTTCTCCGAGCAGGTCTCCGGCAAGCGGCTCGGCGGGCTGTTCGAGAAGTGGCTCTACACCTCGGGCAAGCCGACCCTCTGAGCCGCCCTCCGCCCCCGCGTGGCCCCGCACGGCGACCCCGGCACGGTGGGGCCCACGCGGGGGCGGCTCAGCTCAGGGTGAGGGTGTAGCCCTTGTCGCGGAGGCGGCCGATGGCCTCCTGGCTGTGGTCGCCGCCGCGGGTCTCCAGGTGCATCAGGACCTCGGCCTCCTCCACCGGCAGGCGCGCGGCGACGCGCTCGTGCATGACGTCCAGCACGTTCACGCCGAGGCCGGCGAGCTCGCCGAGCAGCGTCACCAGGGCGCCCGGCCGGTCCTTGAGGCGGCAGCGCACCACGAGGTAGCGGCCGGTGCCCGCCAGACCGTGCCGCAGCACCTTCGACAGCAGCAGCGGGTCGATGTTGCCGCCCGACAGCACCACGACCACCGGGGTGCGGACCGCGTAGGAGTGCTCCAGCAGCGCGGCGACCCCGGCCGCGCCCGCCGGTTCCACCACCTGCTTGGCGCGTTCGAGGCAGAGCAGCAGCGCCTGCGAGATGGACTCCTCGGTGACGGTGACGACCGCGTCGACCAGCTCGGCGACCAGGTTGTAGGTGAGGTCTCCGGGACGTCCCACCGAGATGCCGTCGGCCATCGTGGGCTGCACCTCGACCCGGGTGGGACGGCCGGCCGCCAGCGACGCGGGGAACGCGGCGGCCCGCTTGGCCTGCGCGCCGACGACCTTGATGTCGGCCCCGTCGCCCTTCCCGTCCTCGCCCTTGAGCGCCACCGCGATCCCGGACATCAGCCCGCCGCCGCCGACCGCCCCGACCACCGTGCGGACGCCGGGGCACTGCTCCAGGATCTCCAGCCCGATGGTGCCCTGGCCCGCGACCACGTCGGGATGGTCGAACGGGTGGATCAGGATCGCGCCGCGCTCGTCGGCGTACTCCTGCGCGGCGACCAGGCAGTCGTCCACGGTCGGGCCGGGGAAGACCACGTCGGCGCCGTAGCCGCGGGTGGCGGCCACCTTGGGCAGCGGCGCGCCCTCGGGCATGAACACCGTCGCCTTGCAGCCGAGCATGGACGCGGCGAGCGCGACGCCCTGGGCGTGGTTGCCGGCGCTGGCGGCGACGACGCCCCGGGCGCGCTCGGCGTCGCTCAGCCGGGCGATCCGCACGTACGCGCCGCGGATCTTGAACGAGCCGGTGCGCTGGAGGTGCTCGCACTTGAGGAAGACCGGACCGCCGATCACCTCCGACAGCGCGCGCGAGTGGATCAGCGGGGTGGGCGCGGCCACCCCGCGCAGCAGCTCCCGGGCGGCGCGGATGTCATCGAGGGTGACGAGGGTCATGGCCTGATCTTCCCACGGCCCGCCTCGCACTCCCCGCGTCCGCCCCCGCGTCCGCCGACGAGTCCGCCGCTTCGCGGGGCGGCCCCCGGACGGGCGCCGGGGCCGATGGGGGCCGTCAGCCGGCGCCCCAGTAGCGGTCGCTCTCGAAGATGAGCGCCGCCGCGCCGATCAGCCCGGACGTCTGCCCGAGCGCGGTGGGCACCACCATCACCTGACGGGCGTACTCCATCCTGGCGTAGGTGCGCAGCGCCTCCTCCAGCGGGTCGAACAGCAGCGCGCCCGCCTGCGACAGGCCGCCGCCGATCGCCACCACTTGAAGGTCGCACAGGTGCGTGGCGGACGCGATCGCGATGCCGAGAGCGCGTCCGGCCCGCCGCAGGGCCGCGACCGCGACCGGGTGGCCGCGGCGGGCGTCGGCGGCGAGATCGACACCGGTGACGTCGTCGCGGCCCGTCCGCCAGCCCTCCTCCTGCGCCCAGGCGACCAGGCCGGGGCCGCGCGCGACGGCCTCCAGGCAGCCGCGCCCGCCGCACTTGCACGGCGGCCCCTCCGGGTCGACGATCACATGGCCGATGTGCCCGGCGTTGCCCCTGGCCCCGTCGATCAGCACCCCGTCCAGGATCAGGCCGCCTCCGACGCCGGTGGACACCACCATGCCGAGCACGTTCTCCATGCCCTGCCCGGCGCCGAGCCAGTGCTCGCCCACCGCGACGCAGACGGCGTCGTTGTGGACCCGCACGGGCAGCCCGGGATGCCGCTCGCGCAGCCGCTCGCGCAGCGGGAAGCCGCGCCAGGCCGGGATGTTGAGCGGCGACACCTCTCCGGCGGGCCAGGTCATCGGGCCGCCGCAGCCCACCCCGACGCCCGCGAACCGCGGCCGTCCCGCGGCGGCGCCGACCTTGTCGAGCAGCGCCTCCAGCGTCCGCCAGAGGCCCTCGGCGTCGAGCGCCGGGTCGGCGGGCGTGGCGATGCGGTCGTACTCGGCGATGCGCCCACCGGGCTCCACGACGGCGGCGGCCATCTTGGTGCCGCCGATGTCGACGGCCAGGACGGGGGCCCCGGAGGCCCGGGGCGCTCGGGGGGCGGGGTCGCTCATGTCGGGTCTCCCTGTGCGGCGCGGCCGAAGGCCAGGATGGAGGCGGTGAATCCGTGCACGTGGTTGCGGCCGGCCACCGGCCCGATCTCACCCGCGGCGAAGCACCCGCCCACGCCCGCCGGGCCAAACGCGCGGTCGAGCACCCGCGCGTCATGGTCGGAGTCGGCGAACATCGCCTGCCCCCGCCCGTTGCAGGTGAACACCAGGACGCCCTCGACGGGCGCCAGGTCGAACCGCTCGAGCAACTCGGCCAGGTCGTCGTCGGCGACTCCCGCGTCGCGGACCTGGAACCGCACCGTGCGGCCCACCTCGACCACGTCGCCGATCGCGATGGCCCCGGTGTCGGTGTCGGCGCCGACCACCCCGCGGACCAGGAAGTCGCCGTGCTCGTGCTCGTCGGCGTACTCGTCCATGGCCAGGCCGATCAGCAGGCCGCGCCCGGCGAGCTCCTGCTCGTCCTCGGGCAGTTCGAGCACGACCTCTTCGAGCTTCTCCAGCGCCGGCGTGCCCGCCAGCTCGTACACGACGTTCTCCTCGGCCCTGGTCACCACCATGTCGGGCCCGATCGGACGGGCCCCCTGGCTGACCAGCGTGGCGGCGGTGACCGAGCCGCCGAGCACCACCCCGACCGCGCCGTCGTCGTACATCTCGCCGCCGACGAACAGCCGCGCCATGCCGCTGGCGGCGCCCTCGGCCAGCCCGCCGACCAGCGGCAGGCCGGGAAGCGCCTCGCCGGACCGCTCGACGAACGCGTCCACCGGGAACGAGAACGGATCGGCCAGCAGCACCCCCACCACGTCGTCGTCGCGCCCTTCGGGCATCCCGACCACGATCAGCCGGTCCTCGGCCTTGAGCGTCTCCAGCCTGAACGGCTCCAGCCGCGCGCCGGGCAGCACCGCCGCCCACGCGCTGACCGCGCCGGTCTCCTCCACCCCCCGGCCCGCGCCGATCACGCCGGACACCGTGCAGCCGAGCACCACGGCCGTGCCGCCCACCACCTCGGTGGCGCGCCGCGCCGCGGCCTCGGCCAGCTCGGGATCCTCGCCCGACACGAACACGCAGACCAGGTCGGCCGGCGCGCTCAGCGGCGCGAGTGCCTGCTCGACCGCGGACTCGGCCGCGCTGGACAGATCAGGCCCGAGGGCCAGGCCGTCACCGAATCGCGCCATCGGCGTCGCCTCCCTCGTACGGTTCCCCAGTGGACCCCTCCTTCCTAGTCTCCCCCGCTCCGGCGCCGGGACCCAAACGCGGCGGGACGGGCTGAGGAATCGCGCTTCCAGGGTGCGATTCGGGGGATCGGCGACGTAATGTCGATCGCGTGCGTTCAACCACACCTCGCGAGACCACACTGGGCGAGCTGCGCACCAGCGGCCACGTCCAGCGGACGGTGAAGGCCGAGATCCGCCACCACCTGCTCGAACGGCTGAGATCGGGGGAACCGCGCTTCCCGGGCATCGTCGGGTTCGACGACACCGTCGCGCCGCATCTGGAGCGGGCCCTGATCGCCGGGCACGACCTGGTGCTGCTGGGCGAGCGCGGGCAGGGCAAGACGCGGCTGATCCGCACCCTGGCCGGGCTGCTGGACGAGTGGACCCCGGTGGTGGCCGGTTGCGAGATCAACGACCATCCGTACGCGCCGGTGTGCGTGCGCTGCCGGCGGCTGGCCGCCGAGGCCGGCGACGACCTGCCGGTGGCGTGGAAGCACCGCGACGAGCGGTACGGCGAGAAGCTCGCCACCCCCGACACCAGCGTCGGCGACCTGATCGGCGACGTCGACCCGGTCAAGGTGGCCGAGGGCCGCACCCTCGGCGACCCCGAGACGGTGCACTTCGGGCTGGTGCCGCGCACCAACCGCGGCATCTTCTCCATCAACGAGCTGCCCGACCTGGCCGAGCGCATCCAGGTGGCGCTGCTCAACGTGCTGGAGGAGCGCGACGTCCAGGTCCGCGGCTACGCGCTGCGGCTGCCGCTCGACGTGCTGCTGGTCGCCAGCGCCAACCCCGAGGACTACACCAACCGGGGCCGCATCATCACCCCGCTCAAGGACCGGTTCGGCGCCGAGATCCGCACCCACTACCCGCTGGAGCTGGACGCCGAGCTGGCGCTGATCCGGCAGGAGGCCGAGTTCGCCGACCTGTCCGGGCCGCCCGCCGAGGTGCCCGCCCACCTGATCGAGATCATCGGCCGGTTCACCCGGCTGGTCCGCGAGTCGACCGCGGTCGACACCCGGTCCGGGGTGTCGGCGCGGTTCGCGCTCGCGGGCGCCGAGACCGTCGCCGCCGGGGCGGTGCGCCGCGCCGCGCTCACCGGCGAGGAGCGCGCGGTGGCGCGGGTGTGCGACCTGCCCGCGGTGGTGCCGTCGCTGATGGGCAAGGTCGAGTTCGAGGTCAGCGAGGAGGGCCGCGAGCAGGAGGTCCTCGAGCACCTGCTGCGCCGCGCGGTCGCCGAGACCTACCGGCGGACGCTGGGCCCGGCCGACCTGTCCGGGCTGCTCGACAAGTTCGACGCGGGCGAGAGCGTCGAGTCCGGCGAGCTGGTGCCCGCCGGCGAGCTGCTGCGCCGGGTCGGCCCGATCCCCGGCCTCGCCAAGATCATGGAACGGCTGGAGCTGAGCGGTGAGTCGCCCGGCCAGGCCGCCGCGGCGCTGGAGTTCGCCCTCGAGGGACTGTTCCTCACCCGGCGGCTGTCCAAGGACGGCCCGGCCGGGCAGGGCGACGGCACCGCCACCTACCGCACGTAGAGCCGGGCACTGAGCGCTCAGCGCCGAGCACTCAGCCGCACCGAACCTGAACGAACGGCACGAAGGACGCCGCGGATCCGTCCCGGACCCCGCGGTGGCGCGTCCCGAGATGGGGAGGCCGACATGAGTCGTTACCGGTACGGGGCGTACCGCGACGGGCCCGACCCGCTGTCCCCGCCCTACGACGTCCGGGACGCCCTGGACGCCATGGGCGACGCGGTGCTGGAGGGCACCCGTCCCGACGAGGCGCTGCGCGACCTGCTGCGCCGCGGGCTGCCCGGCGAGGGCGGCCGGCGCGGGCTCGACGACCTGCTCCGCCAGGTCCGCGAGCGGCGCCGCGCGCTGCGCGACCGCGGCCGGCTGGACGGCACGCTGGAGCAGGCGCGGGCGCTGCTCGACACCGCGATCGGGCAGGAGCGGGCCGAGCTGTTCCCCGACCCGGGCGACGACGCGCGGCTGCGTGAGGCCGAGCTCGACACGCTGCCCGAGGACACCTCGCAGGCGATCCGGCGGCTGTCGGACTACCAGTGGCGGTCCCCCGCGGCCCGCGAGACGTTCGACCGGCTCAGGGACCTGCTGCGCAGCGAGGTCCTCGACGCGCAGTTCCAGGGCATGAAGCAGGCGCTGCAAGGCCAGGACCCGCGGTCCATGGAGCGGGTCAAGGACATGATGGCCGCGCTCAACCGGATGCTCGACCGGGACGCGCGCGGTGAGCACACCCAGGAGGACTTCGAGCGGTTCATGGCCGAGTACGGCGACATGTTCGGCGCCGAGGACGACCCGGACCGGCCGCGCGACCTGGAGGAGCTGGTCGACTCGCTGGCCCGCCGGGCCGCCGCGACGGACCGGCTGCTGGCCTCACTGAGCCCCGAGCAGCGCGCCGAGCTGGCCGGGCTGATGGACCAGGTCATGCAGGACGCGGGCCTGGCCCTGGAGATGTCCCGGCTCGGCGAATCGCTGCGCGCCCGCCGTCCCGACCTCGGCTGGGGCACGCCCGAGCAGATGACCGGCGACGCCCCGCTCGGGGTGGGCGACGCCACCACCGCGCTGGCCGAGCTCGCCGACCTGGCCGAGCTGGAGTCGGCGCTTGGGCAGGACTACCCGGGGGCCCGGCTCGACGACGTCGACGAGGAGGCCGTGCGGCGGGCGCTCGGCCGGCAGGCCGTCGACGACCTCGGCGCGCTGCGCCGCATCGAGGCCGAGCTGGAACGGCAGGGCTACCTCCAGCGCCGCCGCGGCACGCTGGAGCTGACCCCCAAGGCGGTGCGGCGGCTCGGCGAGACGGCGCTGCGCCGGGTGTTCTCCCGGCTCACCGCGGGCCGGCAGGGCGACCACGACCAGCGCGACGCCGGGCAGGCCGGCGAGCTCACCGGGTCGAGCCGCGCATGGCGGTTCGGCGACGAGCAGCCCCTCGACGTGGTCCGGACGGTCGGCAACGCGATCCGCCGCAGCGTGATGGAGCCCGGCGCGCCGGCCGCGGTCGGCACGCCCGGGTCCGGCGCGCCCGGGTCCGGTACGTCCGGCCCGCCGCGGTCCGGTGCGGTCCGGCTGAGCGTGGACGACTTCGAGGTGCACGAGACCGAACGCCGCACCGGCGCCGCGGTGTGCCTGCTGGTCGACCTGTCGTACTCGATGGTGCTGCGCGGCACCTGGGCGGCGGCCAAGCAGACCACGCTGGCCCTGCACACGCTGGTGACCAGCAAGTTCCCGCAGGACGCCATCCAGATCATCGGGTTCTCCAACTACGCCCGGACGCTGCACCCGACCGAGATGGCCGGGCTCGACTGGGACATGGTGCAGGGCACCAATCTGCACCACGCGCTGATGATCGCGGGCCGGCACCTGGACCGGCATCCCGACTTCGAGCCGATCGTGCTGGTGGTCACCGACGGTGAGCCGACCGCGCACCTGCGGCCGGACGGCCGGTCGCTGTTCGACTACCCGCCGTCCACCGAGACGCTGGTGCTGACACTGGCCGAGGTCGACAAGATGACCCGGCGCTCGGCCACGATGAACTTCTTCATGCTCGCCGAGGACCGGCGGCTGGTCTCGTTCGTCGAGGAGGTCGCGCGGCGCAACGGCGGCCGGGTCTTCGCGCCCGACGCCGACCGGCTCGGCGAGTACGTGGTCAGCGACTATCTGCGGGTGCGGCGCGGGCGCCGGTAACCGTACAGGCGCCGCACCGGAGGACTAGGGTCGGCGTCATGTCGAGTTCTGATCGTCTCCTGCTGATCCTGCACATCGGCTTCGCGATCTTCACCTTGGGACCGCTGACCGCCGCGACCATGGCCACCCCGCGCTTCATCCGCAACCAGAACCTGGTGGTGGTCCGGTACCTCAACCGCACCACCCGGATCTACGGGATCGGCACGCTGGGCATCTTCCTGTTCGGGCTGTTCCTCGCGAGCGGCGACTTCGCCAAGCCGTGGCTGTCGGCGTCGATGACGCTGTTCATCGTGGCGCTGGTGCTGCTGCTGATCGTGGAGCGGGACCAGCGCAAGGCCGCGCACCTGCTGGAGACCGCCGCAGCCAAGGCCGCCCCCGCCGCGTCCAGCACGAAGACGGGCGGCGAGGGCGCGGAAGAAGGCGAGAAGGCCGAGAAGGCCAAGGCGGCCAAGCCCGCCGCACCGGGCGCCGACATCGCGCAGGTCGAACGCGGCCGGATCGCGGCCATGTCCGGCGTCGTCGCGCTGCTGTGGCTGGTCGTCCTCGTGCTGATGGTCTGGAACGGCTGACCCGGCGGACGCGCCCGCCGGGCCGGCCGGTCCGCTACCTCGGCTTCGTCCGGGCCTTGAGCCAGGCCAGGATCTCGGGGTAGACGTGCTCGTCGTTCATCAGCGCGGGCCCGTGCATCTTGCCCGGCACGGTCTTCACCGTGGCGGGCACGCCCGCGCCGCGCAGCGCCGCCGCCAGCCCGGTGCTCTGGGTGACCGGGACGAAGTCGCCGGTGCTGTGCATGAGCAGCATCGGGGCGTCGCCGGCGGACGCGTGCGAGGCCGAGTTGGCGTCGTCCACCCGCTTCCAGCAGGTCGGGTCGGCCTCGATGGGCGTGCACCTGATGAGCTGCGTGACGGCCCGGCGCAGCTTGCGCTGCCCGCCCGTCGCGCTGGTCTTCAGACCCTCCTGGAAGGCCAGGTACGGGGTGTTGACCGGTGACAGCGCGACCACGCCGCGGACCCGCTGCCCGGCGGTGCCGTACGTGCCGAGCTGGGTGGCCAGGTGGCCGCCCGCCGACGAGCCGACCACCACGATGTTGTCGGGGTCGATGTTCCAGTGCCCGGCGTGCTTCTTGATGAACGACAGCGCCGCCTCGGCGTCGTTGCGCTGCGCGGGCCACTGCGCCATGGTCGCCAGCCGGTAGTTGGCGGCGAAGACGGTGAAGCCCTGCGCGCTCAGCCGGCGCGCGAAGTACTTCCAGCCGCCCTTGTCGCCCTCGAGCCAGTAGCCGCCGTGCAGGACCAGCACGGCGGGACCCGGCTTGACGGCGGCCTTGGCCTTGCCCGCGGCCGTGGCGGCGCCCGTGGTCTTGGCGCCCTTCGCCTTGGCCGCGGCCGGACGCCAGTAGGCGTCGATGCGCTGGCGGGCGGCGGGGCCGTAGGCGTAGCTGGCCTGCTTGGGCGGCCGGGGCGTCACCATGACGGCCCGTCCCGACACGACCCCGCCGGTCGCCGAGCCGGTCGCCGGAGGCGGGGCGGACGTGGAGGGGGACGGCGTCTCGGGGCCGCTGGGACCGGGGCTCCCGGATCCGGGCGGGCCGGTCGAGGGACCCGGCTCGGCGGGCTCCTCGGTGGGGACCGGCGGCGGGGTCACGGGCGCCGAGCCGGAGAGGCTCGGCGTCGGCTGGGGCGTGGTGGCCTGGGAGGCCGTGGGCAGGGCCACGGCGGAGACACAGGTGGCGGCGAACGCCGCACCACAAACCAGTACTTTGCGCACTCCGGGCCCTTTCTTCATGGAACCTGGCGCGCACATCATAGATGTTTGATCAAGGTTGGTGCGGGCAAGGTCCCGCGTTTACCCGGCGGCGGGCCGGGCCCGTCCCGCCCGCCGCGGGCGAATCCTCAGGCCAGGGCCTGTTCGAGGTCTCCGAGAAGATCATCGATGTCCTCGATGCCGACCGACAGGCGGACCAGGTCGGACGGGACCTCCAGCGGCGACCCGGCGGCCGACGCGTGCGTCATCCGCCCCGGGTGCTCGATCAGCGACTCGACCCCGCCGAGCGACTCGCCGAGGGTGAACAGCCTGGCGCGCTCGCAGACCCGGACGGCCGCCTCCTCGGTGCCCATCCGGAACGACACCATGCCCCCGAAGGCCCTCATCTGCTTGGCGGCGACCTCATGGCCGGGGTGGCCGGGCAGGCCCGGGTACAGCACCTCGCGGACGGCCTCGTGCCGGGTGAGGAGCTGCACGACCCGCTCGGCGTTGGCGCAGTGCCGGTCCATCCGGACACCGAGCGTCTTGATGCCGCGCAGGGTCAGCCAGGCGTCGAACGGACCGGCGACGGCGCCCATCGCGTTCTGGTGGAAGGCCAGCCGCTCGCCCAGCCCGGCGTCGGCCGCGACCAGCGCGCCGCCGACCACGTCGGAGTGCCCGCCGATGTACTTGGTGGTCGAGTGCACCACCACGTCGGCGCCGAGCGCCAGCGGGCGCTGGAGATAGGGCGAGGCGAAGGTGTTGTCGACGACCAGCAGCGCGCCCGCGTCGTGGGCGACGCCGGCCAGGCCCGCGATGTCGGCGATGCCGAGCAGCGGGTTGGTCGGCGTCTCCACCCAGATCATCCGGGTGGCGGGCGTCACCGCCGCGCGGACGGCCTCGATGTCGGTCAGCCGCACCGGGTCGAAGACCACCCCCCACGGCTCGGCCACCTTGGCGAACAGCCGGTAGGTGCCGCCGTAGGCGTCGTCGGGGATGACGACGTGGTCGCCCGGACGGCAGACGGTACGCAGCAGCGTGTCCTCGGCCGCGAGCCCGGACGCGAACGCGAGCCCGCGCACGCCCCCCTCGACCTCGGCCAGGCATACCTCCAGCGCGGTACGCGTCGGATTGGCCGATCGGGAGTACTCGTAGCCCCCGCGGAGGCCGCCGATGCCGTCCTGCTTATATGTGGATACCTGGTAGATCGGCGGGACGACCGCCCCCGTGACGGGGTCGGGCTCCTGTCCCGCGTGGATCGCCAGGGTCTCGAATCCCTGTTGAACCTCGTTGTCCATGGGAACGAGGCTATCCACCCGTCCGCCCTCCTGGAGGAGGAGACGCTCCCCCGCAGGTATCACCCGGTATTTCAGCTGCTCGGGTGACTCGAACGGCCCGTACGATCTCTACCGTTTTAGGGGTATCCCCAGTCGAACCCCTGAAACGAAGGAAGGCGCATGTTCGCACGCCTTGGGCGCGGCGTCGTGAGACACCCGTGGTGGACGATCCTCGCGTGGATCGTCGTGGCCGCGGGACTGATCGCTTTCGCACCGGAACTGAAATCCTCGTCCGACCAGGAAGACTTCCTGCCCAGCAAGTACGAGTCCATCCAGGCGGGCAAGCTGGCCGCGACGGCGTTCCCGAGCGCCGATCAGAAGACCAGCCCGGCCATGATCGTGGTCAAGCGCAAGGACGGCGGCAAGCTGACCCCGGCCGACCAGAAGAAGGTCGCCGGAGTCGCGGCGGCGCTCCAGGCCAAGAAGATCCCCGGCGTCACCAAGGTGGCGGCCACGCCCGCCGCCAAGGACGGCTCGATCCAGCTGATCGCGGCCCCGCTGCCGAACGACTACACCGACACCAAGGCGATGGACACCGCCAAGGACGCGATCAAGAAGCTGCGCACCGAGAGCACCGCGCAACTGCGCGGCAGCCCGCTGACCTTCGGCGTGACCGGTGACATGGCGTCCACGGTCGACAACGAGAAGTCCGACCAGCAGACGATGGCCTTGATCGGCATCGCCACCATCGCGCTGATCATCGTGCTGCTCGGCATCATCTTCCGGAGCCCGCTCGCCTCGATCCTGCCCATCATCGTGGTCCTCGCCGTGTCGATGGTCTCCAACGCGGTCACCGCGATGGTCGGCAACGCCTTCGGCCTGAACTTCGACAAGGGCTTCGACATGATCGTCATGATCGTGTTGTACGGGATCGGGACCGACTACATCCTCTTCCTGCTGTTCCGCTACCGAGAGCGGCTGCGGCTCGGCGAGGACAAGAAGACCGCGATGATCAACAGCGTGGAGCGGGTGGGCGAGGCGATCGCCTCCGCCGCCGGCGCTGTCATCGTCGCCTTCCTGGTGCTGCTGCTCGCCTCGTTCAAGGCGTTCGGCGGGCTCGGCCCGCAGCTCGCCATCGCGGTCGGCGTGATGCTGGTCACCTCGCTGACCCTGGTCCCGGCGGTCGTCTCGCTGCTCGGCCAGGTGGTGTTCTGGCCGTCCAAGGCGTGGAAGAAGGAGCCCAAGCCCGGCCTCTGGGTCAAGCTCGGCAACGCCGTGGGCCGGCGCCCCCTCGTGGCCGCGGTCTCCTCGGGGCTGGTGCTCATCGCGCTCGCCACCGCGACGCTCGGCTTCAAGGCCGACTACGACTTCAGCGCCAGCGCGCCGCAGAACACCGAGTCGGCCAAGGCGATGAACGACCTGAAGAACAGCTTCCCGGCCGGGACGCTGACGCCGACCGAGGTCTACGTCAAGGCCGACCGGCCGCTGACCGCGGCCGAGCTGGCCCCCTACGGGCAGCGGCTCACCAAGGCCCCGGGCGTCGGCGACGTCCAGCCCCCGCTGTTCAGCCAGGACAAGACCGTCGCCAAGTACAACGTGGTCCTCAAGGACAACCCGAACTCCAGCACGTCGATCAGCCTGGTCAAGGGCCCGCTGCGCGACTTCGTGCACCAGGGCGCGCCCGCCGGGGCCAAGGTCCTGGTCGGCGGCCAGACCGCGGTGTTCGCCGACATCAACACCATCAACAACCGCGACCTGTCGGTCATCCTGCCGGTGGCGGTGCTGCTGATCGGCGTCATCCTGGCGCTGCTGCTGCGGGCGGTGGTCGCGCCCATCTACCTGGTGGGCGCGGTGCTGCTCGGGTTCGCCGCGACGCTCGGCGCCACGGTGACCGTGTTCCAGGGCATCGAGGGCAAGCCGGGACTGATGTTCCAGTTGCCGATCATCTTGTACCTGTTCGTGCTGGCGATCGGGACCGACTACAACATCCTGATGATCGCCCGGCTGCGCGAGGAGGCCCGCGAGGGCCACGATCCGCGGCGCGGCACGGCGCTCGGCATCCAGCACGCGGGTCCGACCGTGGCCGCGGCAGGCGTGATCCTGGCCGGCACGTTCGGGGTGCTGATGATCTCGCCGCAGTCGATGCTGGCGCAGATCGGCTTCGGCGTGGCGATCGGGATCCTGCTGTCGGCGTTCGTGATGTCGGCGTTCTTCGTGCCGGCGATCACCGCGCTGCTCGGCCACAAGGCCTGGTGGCCGGGGCACGGCGACGCGCCCAAGGCGCAGCCGCCGAAGCCCGAGGCACTGGAGGACGACCGGTTCGCCACGTCGGGCCGGCCCTCCTGAGAACGTCGGGTCGCGGGGCACCGGCCGGTAACGCCGCCCATACGGCCGGGACCCCGCGGCCCGACCCCCTGTAGAAAGGCGAAGCGCCGGAGATCGAACCGATCTCCGGCGCTTCGTCGCGTCCAGGGGAACGAGACGGCACCAGGGGACGGAGGTCCCGGGCGCCCGGCGGATCACCGGGCGCCCGGCCCCGAAACTACTGGGCGGGGAGCTGGGTGGCCGTCGTCCCGGCCGCGAGGTAGGCGAGCAGGTCCTGTCGGGTGATCAGGCCCTTGGGCTTGCCGTCCACCAGGACGACGGCGGCACCGGAGTTCTCCAGGACGAGCACGGCCTTGCTGACCGGCTCGCCGGAGCCGATGGTCGGCAGCGGCGCGGACATGTGCGCCTCGAGCGGCTCGCTGAGGCGGGCCCGGTCCTTCAGCAGCACGTCGAGCAGGGCGGTCTCCATGATCGAGCCGACCACCTCGGCCGCCATCACCGGCGGCTCCTCCTTCATCACCGGGAGCTGCGAGACCTCGTACTCGCGCATGATCGCGATCGCGGTCTCCACGCTCTCGTGCGGGTGGACGTGCACGAACTCGGGCAGCCCGGCGCCCTTGCGGGTGAGCACCTCGCCGACCCTGGCCTCCTCGGTGGAGGGGGTGAGGAAGCCGTAGTCGGCCATCCACTCGTCGCTGAAGATCTTGGAGAGGTAGCCGCGTCCGCCGTCCGGCAGCAGCACCACGATCACCGCGTCCGGTCCGGCCTCGGCCGCGACCCGCAGCGCCGCGACGACCGCCATCCCGCAGGATCCGCCGACCAGCAGCGCCTCCTCGCGGGCCAGCCGCCGGGTCATCACGAACGAGTCGCGGTCGGACACGGCGATCACCTGGTCGCAGATGTCGCGGTCGTAGGTCTCGGGCCAGATGTCCTCGCCGACGCCCTCGGTGAGGTAGGGCCGGCCGCTGCCGCCGGAGTAGACCGAGCCCTCCGGGTCGGCGCCGATGATCTGTACCCGGCCGCCGGAGACCTCCTTGAGGTACTTCCCGGTGCCGCTGATGGTGCCGCCGGTGCCGATGCCCGCCACGAAGTGCGTGATGCGGCCCTCGGTCTGCTCCCACAGCTCGGGACCGGTGGTCTCGTAGTGCGAGCGCGGGTTGTTCCGGTTGGTGTACTGGTTGGGCTTCCAGGCCCCGGGGATCTCGGCGGCGAGCCGGTCCGAGACCGAGTAGTAGGAGTCGGGGTGCTCGGGCGACACCGCGGTCGGGCAGATCACGACCTCGGCGCCGTAGGCCCGCAACACGTCGACCTTGTCCTTGGCGACCTTGTCCGGGCAGACGAACACGCAGTGGTAGCCGCGCTCCTGCGCGACGATGGCGAGCCCGACCCCGGTGTTGCCGGAGGTCGGCTCGACGATCGTGCCGCCCGGCGGCAGGGCCCCCGAGCGTTCGGCGGCGTCGATCATGCGGACCGCGATGCGGTCCTTCACCGAGCCCCCGGGATTGAAGTACTCGACCTTGGCCAGCACCTGCCCAGGCCGGTCGGCGGTCACCTTGCGCAACCGGACCAGCGGGGTGTTCCCCATCAGCTCGACGAGCGAATCGTGTACGTGCACCGCGTCGTCCTTGTCGGTTTCGGCGTGTTTGCATCCCTGTTCAACCCGCGTGTACCACGGGAGGGCGGGATGTGGATTCGGATAGATTCCAGTTTCCGACGGTAGCCCAGATCGGCCGCCGCGGGCATCACCACGGGAGCGGGGTGCGCCCGGTGGTCACGGAGGGTGGACGGACGATGCTGAGAGCGTTGACGGCACGGCGCATCGCGACGGCGGCGGCCTACGGGGGCGGCGGCATCACCGCGCTCGGGGCGGTGACCTTCGGGCTGGTGGTGGTCGAGGCCAAGCTCGCCCGGAAGATCATCCAGGCCGCCCCGAACGGTGAGCCGCCACGGTCCGACGGGGTCTACGGCGAGGGCAAGGCGGGCGAGCCGCTGTCGTTCGTGGTGCTGGGCGACTCCACGGCGGCCGGGCTCGGCGTCCGCACGCCGGACGAGACCCCGGCCGCGCTGCTGGCGCACGGCCTGTCGGCGATCTCCGACCGTCCGGTCCGGCTGACGAACGTGGCGCGGTCGGGGTCGCGGTCGGAGGTGCTCGCCGAGCAGATCGGCCCGGCCCTGGAGGCCCGGCCCGACATCGCGGTCATCATGATCGGCGCCAACGACGTCACCGCCCGGGTCCCGGCGGCCGAGTCGGTGCGGCATCTCGACGGCACGGTCGAGCGGCTGCTCGCGGCGGGCTGCGAGGTGGTGGTCGGCACCTGTCCCGACCTCGGCTCGGTCAAGCCGGTGATGCAGCCGCTGCGGTGGATCGCGCAGCGCGCCAGCCGGCAGCTCGCCGCAGCGCAGACCATCGCGGTGGTCGAGCGCGGCGGCCGGTCGGTGTCGCTCGGCGACCTGCTCGGCCGGGAGTTCGCCGCCGACCCGCGCGAGATGTTCAGCGAGGACCGCTACCACCCGTCCGCGCGCGGGTACGCGGCGGCGGCGCTGGCGGTGCTGCCGTCGATGGCCGCGGCGCTGAGGCTGGACGCCGACGCCGAGGAGGAGCTGCTCGCGGTGGCCGGACGGGGCACCGGGGTCCTGCCCGTCTACCTCGCGGCGGCCGAGGCCGCCGAGGAGGCCGGCACCGAGGTGGCCGGCACCCGGGTCGGGGGCAGCGAGCGCGGGCCCCGGGGCCGCTGGGCCACGCTGCTGCGGCGCCGCGGGGTGACCGAGGACGCCGGCACCAAGGCGATCACCCCGGGGAGCGGCTGAGCGCCCCGCGGAGCGCCGGGGCGGCCCGCGGGGCGGCCGGCCGGGTCGTCGACGATGCCCGCACCCCGGTCTGTCCCCCGCCCCGGGGCAGCGGCTAGATTGCATGTGACCGGCGGGTAACACCGTCCGCCCCGACGACTCCGGCCGGTCACCGGTCGCTGCGACCGGCAGGCCGCCAGACGTCGCTAGACAGGGAGATCCGCACATGCCCGAGGCAGTCATCGTCGCCACCGCGCGCTCGCCGATCGGCCGCGCCTTCAAGGGATCGCTGAAGGACCTGCGGTCCGACGACCTCACCGCTCAGATGATCACCGCCGCGATGGCCAAGGTCCCGCAGCTGGACCCGGCGCAGATCGACGACCTGCTGCTCGGCTGCGGCCTGCCCGGCGGCGAGCAGGGCTACAACATGGCCCGGGTCGTGTCGGTCCTGCTCGGCTGGGACACCGTGCCCGGCGCGACGATCACCCGCTACTGCTCCTCCTCGCTCCAGACCACCCGGATGGCGCTGCACGCGATCAAGGCGGGCGAGGCCGACGTCATCGTCTCGGCCGGCGTCGAGATGGTCAGCCGCTTCGCCAAGGGCAGCAGCGACGGCCTGCCCGACACCCAGAACCCCCTGTTCGGCGGCGCCGAGGTCCGCACCGCCCAGGCCGCCGAGGGCGGCGGGCCGGTCTGGCACGACCCGCGCGAGGACGGCGAGCTGCCCGACGTCTACATCGCGATGGGCCAGACCGCCGAGAACGTGGCGGCGCAGCGCGGCGTGAGCCGGCAGGCGCAGGACGAGTTCGGCGTCCGCTCGCAGAACCTGGCCGAGAAGGCCATCGCCAACGGGTTCTTCGCGAAGGACATCACCCCGGTCACGCTGCCCGACGGCACCGTGGTCGCCACCGACGACGGCCCCCGGGCCGGCACCACCTACGGCAAGGTCTCGCAGCTCAAGCCGGTGTTCCGGCCGGACGGCACGGTCACCGCCGGCAACTGCTGCCCGCTCAACGACGGCGCCGCCGCGGTGATCATCATGAGCGACACCAAGGCCGCCGAGCTCGGCATCACCCCGCTGGCCCGGATCGTGTCGACCGGCGTCACCGGGCTGTCCCCCGAGATCATGGGCCTCGGCCCGGTGGGCGCCTCCCGCAGCGCGCTGGCCAAGGCCGGCATGACCATCGCCGACATCGACCTGGTCGAGATCAACGAGGCGTTCGCCGCGCAGGTGCTGCCGTCGGCGGACGAGCTCGGCATCGACCTCGACAAGCTGAACGTCAACGGCGGCGCGATCGCGATCGGCCACCCGTTCGGCATGACCGGCGCGCGGATCACCTCGACGCTGATCAACGGGCTGAAGTTCAACGACAAGCAGTTCGGCTTGGAGACCATGTGCGTCGGCGGCGGCCAGGGCATGGCGATGGTGCTGGAGCGGCTGAGCTGACCACGGGTAGCTCAGCACAGGTAGCTCAGCACGGGGTGCTCAGCACGGCCCGGTCGGCCGCCTCCGAGCGGCCGGCCGGGCCACCTGCGCGTTCCGGGAGCACGTCACCGTTACCAACGATCTACGTATCGTGGCGGATAGGTCGGCGTTGGGGGGTTGTCACATCCAGGTCCCTGTTGCAGAGTCGGCAGAAAGAGCCCCGCGACCTGGAGGTGCCAGTTGTCACTGAACCACTCGCCGGAGACGCACAACAAACTGATCGCCCGCATTCCGCAGGTCACAGGACGTGACATCCCCGAGTGGTTCACCGCCATCGAGAACGGACCCTCCTTCGTGCGCTGCGAGGAACGCTGCAGTTGGCTCGCCGACGAGCACAACCTCTCGCACGGGTACGCCGCCGCGCTGGTGCTCGAGCACGAGCGCACCCGGCGCGCCCGCCACTACTGAAGGGCCCGGTCCGGGCGGTCCCACTCGTCCCGCCCCCGTCCGTGTTGCCGCGGCCAGGCCGGCCAACGGATGGCTCCCGCCGTCGCGCCGCCGCGCGTCGCGACTCCCGGCGCAGAGCCGGCCCGGCAACGCATCAGCCCCTCACCGGCTGAGCCGGTGAGGGGCTGCTCATGTCCGGTGGGACGGCGCGTCAGTCGCGTCCGCCGTAGAAGTACGACAGCAGGCGCAGCATCTCCAGGTAGATCCACACCAGGCTGAGCACCAGCCCGAACGCGCAGTACCAGGCGAACTTCTCAGGCGCCCCGGAGCGCACGCCCTGCTCGATGGAGTCGAAGTCGAGCAGCAGGAAGAAGCAGCCGATCAGGATCGCCGCGACGCTGAACACGTAGGCGAGCGGGTTGCTCGGGTCGCGGATGCCGATCCCGCTGTCCGGACCGACGACCTGCACCAGCAGGTTGAGCACCATCAGCCCGACCAGCCCGAGCCCGGCCGCGATCACGAACCGGGTGAACTTCGGCGTGACCCTGACGATCCGCCGCGCGTACACCGCGAGCGTGGCGCCGAAGGCGAGCGCGGTGCCGACCACCGCCTGGAGGACGACCCCGTGGTAGAGGTCGTTGTAGGTGTGGCTGACGACCCCGATCAGGACCCCGTACACGGCGGCGAAGGCGAGCACCAGCGGCGCGTTCGCCTTGCGGCCGAAGGTGATGAACGCCCAGATGCCGAGCTGCGCGACGACCGCGACGGCCAGCACCGGGAGGGCCTTGTCGGCCGGGACCAGCTTCCACGACAGCGCGGCGGTGACCAGCAGCGTCGCCAGGGTGAGGAAGCTGCGGACGACGACGTCGTCCATCGTCATCGGGCGGGTGGACGGCGGCGCCGGTGGAGCGTAGGAGGGGGCGTTGTACATGTCGTGCGACTGCTGCGGTCGCGGGATGCCGTGGCCGCCCGCCTGGCGGCCGAAGGCATTGCCCCTGAACGCCGGATTCCTGCTCTCCATTCGAGCCTCCACTGTGGCCGAGCTTTCGATCAGTCTAAACGCGCACGCACGGCCGGTGGTTTCCGGCGGACGCCCGCGGCGACGGCGGCCCGGGCGCTGGTGCCCCTGGTCGGATTCGAACCGACACTCTGGCTCTTTTAGGGAGCCTGCCTCTGCCATTGGGCTACAGGGGCGACCCCAATCATACCGGGGCGCCCCTCGACGTTCCGGTCACGAACTGGCGGCCCCCTGCACCGCGGGCTCGCCGACCAGGGTGACCCCGGCCCGCCCGTCCCGGTCGCGGCGGACGGCGCAGATCTCGTGCACCCCGATGCGTCCGCTCTCGCAGGCGAGCGCCGAGGCCGCCAGGTAGAGCAGCCACACCCGGGCCCGGCCCGGACCGGCCAGCTCGGCGCACTCGGTCCAGCGCCGTTGCAGGTTGGCCGCCCACGCCCGCAGCGTGCGGGCGTGCTGCTCGCGGAGCGCGCCCACGCCCCGCACCTCCAGCCCGGCGTCCTCCAGCTCGCCGACGATCTCGCCGAGCGGGCGCAGCTCGCCGTCCTCGGGGAACATATAGCTGGTGGTGAACGTGCGCCTGACCCGGTGCGGCCCGGGACGGCGCACCGGCTGCTGGAGCAGCAGCCGCCCGCCGGGGGCAAGCAGCTCGTACAGCCGCTCGGTGGACCGTTCGAGCGCCTCCACCCCCGACAGCCCGACGATCGCGTCGTAGGGTCCGTCACCGGCGGTGGCGAGGTCCCAGGAGCGCGGCTCGACCCGGTCGGCGAGACCGGCCGCCTCGGCCCGCGCGCGGATGTGGTCGCCCTGCTCGCCGGTGCGGACCAGCCCGATCACCCGGACGCCGTGCTGCTCGGCCGCGTGCAGGGCGAACGCCCCCCAGCCCGCGTTCAGGTCGAGCACCCGGGCGCCGCGGAACAGGTCGAGCCGCAGGGTGACCGACTCGACCGCGGCGCGCTGGGCGTCCTCCAGGTCGACGGCCTGGTCCCACCGCCCGGTGCCGTGCGCCATCTCGGGGCCGAGCATCCGGGCGAAGAACTCGGCGGGGCCGCCGAGCGGGCCGGCCGCGTCGCCGTGCCGGCCGGACGGGAACTCCTCCGGCGGCGGCTTCGGCTCGGGGCCGACCGCGCCG
The DNA here is from genome assembly GCF_036227065.1 of Spirillospora sp. NBC_01491. GTDB lineage: Bacteria > Actinomycetota > Actinomycetes > Streptosporangiales > Streptosporangiaceae > Spirillospora > Spirillospora xylanilytica. The sequence goes on along the minus strand of NZ_CP109432.1, from coordinate 6,376,868 downwards.
AGGGTGACCGCGGTCTTGACGATGTCGCGCTTGTCGTCGCTGCTCAGCACGATCGGACGGTCGCCGCTGCGCATCACCCGCTGGACGGCGCCGAGCGCGGCGAACACGTCGCCCTCGATGTCGAGCTCGCCCGCCACGTACGCGCGGACCAGGCCCATCTCGCCGGGCTTCCACAGCAGCCGGCGCAGCGCCCGGCGGTGCCGGACGACGAACGTGGGGGCACCGGCCGGGCCGACCGAGCTGCCGTCCCAGGCGCGGACCCGGATCGGCAGCTCGACCACGGCGTCCCGGTCCTCACCGAGCATGATCTTGGTGAGCAGGGGGGCGAGCCGGGAGGCGACTCCATCGGGCATGGTCGGGTGCGCCTCCTCGTTCTCCGGTGCCTACTCGTCGGCGGAACAACAGCGCGAGCGTCCAGTCCGCGGTGATCCGCATTTTGCGGTTGACGGTCGGCATCCGAGACAGATGGTACGTGCGGTGCATGAACCAGGCGAGAAGGCCCCTCACCTTCAGCCCGCGGACGTTCGCCGCGCCCTCCCGTTCGGCGCGGTGAAGTCGCCGGCCCGGCGCCGCTGATCACGATGTGCCGGGCGGACTTCGTAGTGCGTTTCAAGGGCATGTGGGGAGCGATGCCCACAGACAGGTAGTAGTCACATAAAAACCCCCTGATCGCGGCGAACCTCCCAGCTCACTCGGACATCTCACATGATGTGCGTACGAACACCGCCAACACGGTGCATGTGCGCAAGGCGGTCGGGACAGGGCCGGACGGGGGCACCGAGCGACTGGGGCGGCGGACCGGCGGGGGCCGGTCCGACCGGGCCCCATCCGCTCGGGCAAGGCCCTGCCCCGGCCGCCACCACACCGCCGGGCGGTGTCAGCTCCGCCAGTCGCGGGCGCGCGCGAAGACGTCGTCGAGCATCTGCTCGGTCACGCGTCCGGTGAAGGTGTTCTGCTGGCTCGGGTGATAGCAGCCGAGCATCAGCACCGGCTCGATGCCCGGCGCGCCGCCCGAGCCGGCGCCCGGGGCGGACGGCGCCAGCTCGGCTTCGGCGCCGTGCCCGAACTTCGGCCGCGGGCGGGGCACCTGGTAGCCCGCCTCCTTGAGCACCGGCCAGACGCTCTGCCAGGCGAACCCGCCGAGGCAGACGATGCACCGGACGCTCGGGGCGACCTCCACCATCTCGCGCGCCAGCCACGGCAGGCACGCGTCGCGCTCGGCGGGGGTGGGCTTGTTGTCGGGCGGGGCGCAGCGCACCGTCGCGGCCACGCGCGTGCCGATGAGCCGCTGCCCGTCGTCCGCCCGGACGCTGGTCGGGAGCGCCGCCAGCCCCACCCGGTGCAGCGACGCGAACAGCCAGTCGCCGGAGCGGTCGCCGGTGAAGATCCGGCCGGTGCGGTTGCCGCCGTGCGCGGCCGGCGCCAGCCCGACGATGAGGATGCGCGGCTCCGGATCGCCCCAGCCGGGGACGGGCCGTCCCCAGTACTCCTCGCCGGCGAACGACCGGCGCCGCTCGACCGCGACCTTCTCGCGCCACCCGACCAGCCGGTCGCAGGCCCGGCACACCGACTGGCGGGCGCACAGCTCGGCGAGGCCGGGGGCCCCGGCCGCCAGCTCGGCGACCTCGGCCGGCCCGTGCGCGACGGGCGTGCCGGGCCCCGCCGGGTCGCCCGGCCAGCCCGTCCCGGGCGGGACGAAGGGCGCCCGGCCGGAGCCGTCGTCGCGCGAGGTGGGAGCGGTCGTCATGGCCCCGATCCTCGCACGGCCCGCCCCCGCCGGAGGGCTCCGCTCGCTACGATCTGACACGCCGGTCGGGGAGGCGGGTGCCCGGCAGACGCGCCACGCGAAGCGGAGGCAACCTCTTGTCGCAACCCGGCTGGTATCCCGACCCCCATGGCACCGGCGGCCTGCGCTGGTGGGACGGCCGGGGATGGACCGACCACCTCACCCCCGAGCCGCACCCCCAGCCGCGGGCGCCCGCCGTCCAGCCGGTCGACGCGGCTGTGCGCGGGCTGCGCCTGCACGCCGACCAGCAGGCCATGACGTACGGGAACGCCTCGCTACCGTGGCAGCACGTGGAGTGGGTGGCCTACTGGGCGGCGAGCCTCCCGGACGGATACGGCCGCGGCCCCGGCGTCCAGTGGATCTTCCAGGTGGGCCGGCATCCGTTCCACGGCGGTCCCCGGGTGGAGGTCGTCATCGAGCCCGCCGCGCTCACCGGCCGGGATCCGGCGGCGGACTCCGAGCGGTTGTGGCTGCGGCTGGTGGAGCTGTGCCGGGCGCAGGCCGAGCGGCGGCTGGTCGCCGAGATGGCCGGACGGGTCCAGGCGGGCGAGTCGATCGACGTGGCGCACGGCCTGACCGTCCACCCGGGCGGCGTGCGCGGCCACCGGGTGTCGCTGAGCTGGTCGGCGGTCGCCGGCGCCACGGTGGAGAGCGGCCGGATCTGGATCAAGCAGTCGAGCGGCTCGACGCCGGTGTTGTACATCCCGCAGCAGAACCCGAACGCCGTGCTCGTCCCCGCCCTGCTCTCCGCGCTGAAGCGGATGCGGGCGGGCTGAGCGGGCGGGCTGAGCGGGCGGGGCGCGGCCGGGCGGCCCGCCGGGTCAGGCGAGGGACCAGGCGATCCCGTCGAGGATGTCGTGCTCGCTGACGACCACGGCGCCGAAGCCGTACTCGCGCATGATGCGGTCGAGGATGAGCGCGCCGGCCCCGATCACGTCGACGCGGCCGGGGTGCATGACGCCGGCCCGCGCCCGTTCGGCCCGGGTGGCGTGCAGCAGGCCGCGGGTGACGTCGTGCACCTGGAGCGCGGTGATCCGCGACAGGTGGATGCGCTCGGGGTCGTACTCGGGGAGGTCGAGCGCGATGCCCGACACGGTGGTGACCGAGCCCGCCAGCCCGACCAGCGTGCGGGCCTCGTCGACCGGCACGGTCTCGCGGACGGCGGCGAGCGCGGTGTCGATGTCGGCGACGGCGTCGGCGATCTGCTCGGGGGACGGCGGGTCGCCGTCCTTGAGGTGCCGTTCGGTCATCCGCACGCAGCCGATGTCGACCGAGCGGGCGGCCTGCACCGAGGAGCTGCCGAGCACGAACTCGGTGGACCCGCCGCCGATGTCGACCACCAGGTAGGGCCGGGCCGGACGCAGCTCGGCCAGCTCCCGGGTGGCGCCGAGGAAGGACAGCTCGGCCTCCTCGTCCCCGGTGAACACCTCGGGCACCACGCCGAAGATCTCCACCACGCCGGCCACGAAGTCGGCGCGGTTCCCGGCATCGCGGGTGGCGCTGGTGGCGACCACCCGCACCTTCTCGGCGCCGTGCCGCTCGATGAGCGCCGCGTAGGCGCGCATCGCGGTGAACGTCCGGTCGAGCGCCGCGGCCGACAGCAGGCCGGTGCGGTCGACGCCCTCGCCGAGCCGGACGATCTCCATCCGGCGCTCGACGTCGGTCAGCGTCCCGTCCTCGCCCTCGCCGCCGGCGGCGACGTCGGCGATCAGGAGGCGGACCGAGTTGGTCCCGCAGTCGATCGCGGCGACGCGCGTCATCGGGCCTCCCCAGTCTCAGCGGTCTCGGTCTCGGCAGTCCCGGGCCCGGCGGTCCCGGGCTCGGGGGTGACGCAGACGCAGGGGCCCGATCGCCACCATTCGGGCAGCGCGTCGAGCGCCTCCCGGCCGAACGGGTTGACGCCGGGGACCGCGAGCTCGTGCGCGACCAGGGCGTGC